>CAYZSN010000001.1:0-6199 GCA_964481095.1 uncultured Oleiharenicola sp.
CAAAATCAGCAAAAGGGGTTGACTTGCCTGCGCGGTCCATAACGTTGGCGACTCCATTTTTGCCGGCTTCCTAGCTCAATGGTAGAGCAGTTGACTCTTAATCAATTGGTTCGGGGTTCGAGTCCCCGGGGAGCCACCAAATTTCGGGTTGTTTGCCAGGTACCCTCCCTTATCGTGCCGCCGCACCACGCCGGTGTAGCTCAATGGTAGAGCACCTGTTTTGTAAACAGGCGGTTGCGGGTTCGAATCCCATCGCCGGCTCACCTTTTTCCGCTCCCGCCGCCGCCGCGTGATTCTGATTTCAAGCGCACGCGCGATAAGTTTCCACTGCCCGATGGTGTAATGGTAGCACGAACGACTCTGACTCGTTCTGTCTAGGTTCGAGTCCTAGTCGGGCAGCCAATTTTTTTCGCGCCCCGTCCCGCGCGTTTTTCCTCTGCCGCGCGCGCCGCAAAAGTTTTTCCGTTGCGGAAAAGAAACCGCATTGACAGCGCGAAGCGATTCCCAGCAGCATTTGCTTTCAAACGTTTTTTGCATTCGAAGGAATTCCCCGTTTCGTGGTGTTATTCCTGCTACCCCGCCGGTTCACCTCCCAATTTCCCTCAAGGAATATCCCATCAGTCCCGCTAATCCACACCCGACTCCATGATCTCCGCCCTCTCTGCATCAATGCCCCTCGCTATCCTGCTGACCAACCCCGACGGCAGCCCGATGACCTTCATGGAACTGTTCCATGCCGGCAAGTTCATCATGTGGCCCATCCTCCTCGTCTCCTTCCTCCTCATCACGGTGGTGGTCGAGCGCCTGATTTTCATCGTCCGCGAGAACGGCCGTCGCCAGCCGGAGCTGGTCGACAAGATGCTCGAGCGCGTCGAGGCCAATGACGTCAACGGGGCCGTCGAACTCGGCCGCAAGAGCCAGGACTACGTCGCCCGCATCCTGGTTTACGCCCTCACCCACAAGGAGCACTCCCTCGGCAACGCCTTCACCCGCGCCGCCAACCAGGAAATGCAGCGCTTCAGCCAGGGTCTCCCCACCCTCGACACCTGCGTCACCGCGGCCCCGCTGCTCGGCCTGCTCGGCACCGTGACCGGCATGATGGGCACCTTCGGCGCCCTCGGTGAGGGTGGCGGTGACATCGCCTCCGCGGCCGGCAAGATCACCGGCGGCGTGGCCGAGGCCCTGATCGCCACCATGTGCGGTCTGGCCATCGCCATCACCGGCCTCCTGCCCTTCAATTACCTGAATGCCCGCGTGGAAGAGGCCCGCCACGAGATCGAGGATGCCTCAAACTCCCTCGAGATCATCATCAAGAAGTCGGAAGGCGCGGCCCACTAAGGCCCGCTTTCTCCTGACTCTTCAACCTCTACACACTTACTGTCATGCACGGTGGTGGCGGCGGAACCGGCCCGGGTGGCGTCAAAAGAGCGCGCATTGAGATCATTCCTCTCATTGACGTCATCTTCTTCCTGCTCGCGACCTTCGTTCTCTTTACCCTCTCCCTGAACAAATCCAACGGCATCAGCGTCACGCTGCCGAAGGCGGAAACCGCCATTGACCGCGACCCCAATGGCACGGTGACCATCAGCGTCACCGACGAGGGCACGCTGGCCTGGAACAAGGATCTCGTCACCCTCGACGAGTTCCTGCAGCGCCTGCAGCAGTTCAAGCGCGAGGAGCCGGACGGCCGCATCCTCATCAACGGCGACGAGCGCGCGTTCTTCGCCCAGGCCATCTACGTCTTCGACGAGGCCCGCAAGGCCGGCTTCAAGCAGGTGTTCATCGAGACGCGCTCGGCCGGAAAATAACGCCTAATAAAACCGCCGCCGCCGCGTCATACCTTCAGCAGCCCATACCATGGAAGGCTCCAAAATCAAAGTCCCGAACCGCAAGAAGGCGCGCATTGAGATCATCCCCCTCATCGACGTCATCTTCTTCCTGCTCGCGACCTTCGTCCTTTTCACCCTCTCCCTGAACCGCATCAAGTCCGTTCCGGTCGACCTGCCCGTGGCGGCCCCGCCGCCGCCGCCCGGCACCCCGCCGCCCGAGATTGTGTCCATCCAGGTGTCGGGCGACGGCGCCGTCTTCTGGAACAAGGAGGCGATCGACATGAACGAGCTGCCCTCCCGCCTGACCTTCTACAAGAGCCAGACCGAGGATCCCAAGATCATGCTCTCCGGCGACGAGAAGGCCCGCTTCGGCGCCACCGTGGCCGTGCTGGATGAAGTCCGGAAGGCCGGCATCAGCAAATTCACCGTCGAAACCCGCACCCGCGCCACCGGCAAATAAACGCCATGAACAGAGACCTTATCATCGGCATCGTGGTTTCGCTCGCCCTGCACTCGAGCATCTTCCTTTTCAGCCACAAGAATCCCCCGCCGCCCAAGGTCGCCGCGACCAAGGACGCGATCGTCCAGATCGAGTTGCCGCCGCTGGAGGAGGAGAAGGAGGACAAGGTCGAGGAGCTCGATGAAACTCCGGTGGAAAACATCATGGCGCCGCCGAGCCTGCAGGACCTGCCGAGCGTGGTTCCGGTCAATGCCTTCACCCAACCCATCGCCCCGCCGCCGCCCCCGGGCCTGCAGCCCTCGAAGGGCGCCATCACCATCCCGGTCACCAAGCCCGGCGCCAATTTCGGCAAGGGCATCAGCAATCTCTTCAACGTCGGCGACCTCGACAATCCGCCCGTGGCCCGCGTCCGGCAGGCCCCCTCCTATCCCTATGATATGCGCCGCGCCGGCATCAACGGCACGGTCGTCGTCGAGTTCATCATCAACACCGAGGGCGACGTCATCCAGACCCAGATCATCCGCTCGTCCCATCGCGAATTCGAACAACCCGCCCTGCAGGCGGTGTCCAAGTGGAAGTTCAAGCCGGGCCGCAAGGGCGGCCGCGTGGTGAACGTCCGCGCCTCCCAATTGCTCGAATTCAATGCGACCGATTCGTAATCGCGAAGTCATGCCGACCCCCTTTACCTCCCTCTTCCGCCGTTTCGCCAGCCTCGCCGCCGTGGCGCTGCTGACACTTACCGTCGCCGCCCAGGAGCGCAACTACAGCCTCCTGGACTCCACCACCGAGGAGCTGGCCAAGGTGAAGACGGCCCTGGACGTCAAGCCCACCCCGAATTACGCCGATGCCCTGGCCATCATCAATGGGCTTATCGCCAAGGTCCCGGCCGACAGCTACGACATGGCGATCCTCAACCAGTACAAGACGCAGATTCTCCTGCAGCAGGGCGAGTACGCCAAGGCCATCGAGCCGATCGAACGCAGCCTGGCGCTTTCGGACTCCAAGACCCCGCATTACTTCGAGGATCGCGCCACCCGCGACCTCTATTTCTTCCTGTTCCAGCTGTATTTCCAGGAAGCAAGCAACACGAAGAACGCCACCCTGGTCAGCACTTACTACGATAAGGCCCAGAAGGCGATCGAGCACTGGCTTACCATCGTGCCCGAGACCAACGCTGACGCCCAGATGTGGTACTCGCAGTTGCTGATCACCCGCGCCCTGCTCAACGAAAAGAGCCCGGACAAGGCGCTGCTGGAAAAGGCGCTCAAGGAGATCGACCGCGGGCTCCTGCTCACCTCCCGCCCCAAGGACACTTTCTACCTGCTCAAGCTGGTCTGCCTGCAGCAACTGGAGCGCAATGCGGAATCCGCCGAGCTGATGGAGCTCGTCATCAAGATGAAGCCCGATTCGGCCACCTACTGGCAGCAGCTGGCCGCGCTTTACCTGAGCCTCGGCAAGGACCTGCGCGCCATCGTCACCATCGAACGCGCCCAGGCCCAGGGCTTCATGAACACGCCGAAGGACAACTTCAACCTCATCGGCATCTACTTCAACAGCGGGCAATATGAAAAGGCGGCCGAGCTCCTGGAGAAGGACCTGCGTGGCAACCTGATCGAGAATGAGCCCCGCAACTGGGAATTGCTTTCCTCCGCCTACCAGCAGCTGCAGCGCCCGATGAAGGCCATCGACGCCCTGCAGGAAGGCGTCAAGGCCTTCCCGAAGAACGGCCAGCTCGAGTTTCTGACCGCCCAGCAATACACCCAACTGGAGAAACCCGAGGAAGCCCTGAAGCACATTCAGCTGGCGATCAGCAAGGGCAACCTCGCCAAGCCCTTCCAGGCCTATCTCTCCCTTTCCTTCACCGCGTACCAGTTGAAGAAGTTCGACCTCGCCCTTGAGGCCGCCGAAAAGGCCGCCACCTACCCGGAGGGCGCCAAGGACGGCGGCAACATGGCCAAGGCGCTCAAGGACATCATCGCCGATCGCGAGGCCAAGAAAAACAAAACCTGATCCCCTTTAAAATACCGCAGCATCCGCCCATGAACAAAGTCTACATCATCATCCCCCTGATCGGCCTCCTCATCTTCGGTGGCGCTTATATGAAATTCGAAAAGGGTTTCTCCGCGAAGGTGGCCGCCGCCAAGGCCGCGGAGGAGCAAAAGAAGAAGGACAAGGCTGCGCTGGAACAGAAGAACCGCGAGATCGCCTACGCCCAGGCCATGAAGGCCCAGGCCGACCGCAAGATCGAACGCGAGAAGAAGGAAGCCGCCGAACAGAAGAAGAAGGACGAGCGCCAGGCCGCCGAGGACAAGCGCCAGCGCGCCTTCGATGACCGCAACAAGCTTACCGCCCAGGTGCGCAACCTGAAGAAGGACCTCGACGAAGTGCAGGCGGAAATCAAAAAAATCCAGGAGGAGAAGAAGACGTTCACCGACGAGCAGGCTTTTCTCAAAGCCTACGTCAAGCAGGCCGAGGCCAACGTGAAGTACTACTACGACCTGCTCGACAAGATCGCCCTGGCGGAAAAGGCCCGCGCCGACGCCGCGGCGGCCGCGGCCGCCGCGGCCAAGAAGAACAGCTAACCCCCGCTTTCTCCCCTCTCCTTTCCCAATGAAGAAGATTCTCCTCACCTACCTGGTCATCCCCGGCATCATGTTTGCCGTGTTCATCGTTTTCTACCGCGGCGCGGTAAAGGACATGGAGGCCCGCACCCAAGCCATGGTGGCCAAGAAGGCGGCCGCTGACGCCGAGGAAGCCGCCCGCAAGAAGAAGATTGACGAGAAAGCCCAGGAAGACGCCCGCATCCGCCAGAAGGCCCAGGATGAAGCCGACGCGGCGAAGGAAAAGAAGAAGGAAGACGACTACCAGAAGGTCATGACGCAGCTGCGCGATGAAGCCGCCGACTACAATGCGCAGGCCGACAAGCTGGCCAAGGAAGTGGGCGACCTCGAGATCAGCATCTCGCAGGCCCGCTCCCTCAAGGAAAAGCTCAACCGCGAGACCTTCGACCTGGCCAAGGAAGTCGAGCTGGCCAAGATCAGCCGCCGCAACGCGGAGATCGAAATCCAGCGCATGGTGGAAATCGCCGGCAAGAAAATGGCCGACAGCTCCGTCGCCATCCCGCCGCCGCCCGCCCCGCTGCCCACGAAATAAGGCCGCCGCGCCCATCCGAAGCCGCACCCGCAAGGTGCGGCTTTTTTACGTCCAGCCGTTAGAGATAGACGCCTCTCTGTGTCATGAAAACGGTTTGGCATAGGCCGTGCTGAAAGTTGCCGGGCTCATGGTCGTCTTCCGACCTGGGTCTCTCCACACCGTAACTGTTCGTTATCACCCACACCTATGAAGATTCAGTTCCAGTCCCTGACCCGCAGCCTGAAGATAGGGGGTATCTTCGCGCTCCTCGGGTTTTTCTCGCTGGCCCGTGCCGCTGATGCCGCTCCCGCCGCCCCGACCTCGGACGAGAGGATCGCGGCATTGGAAGCGTACGTGAACAACACCGATCCGGGCAAGTCGCTGACGGGCGTGGCCGGGCCCGGCCACAACGCCGGGATGATGACGAGCGCCGCGCTGGTGCTCTTCCTGACGCTGCCCGGCCTGGCGCTGTTCTACGGCGGCCTGGTGCGCAAAAAGAACGTCCTCTCGGTCCTGGCGCAGTGCCTGGGCATCACCGGCCTGGTGACCCTCCTGTGGTGGGCGGTGGGCTACAGCCTGGTCTTCGGGACCAGCTACGGCAGCCCCTTCCTCGGGGGCAGCGAGTACTTCTTCTTCAAGGGTGTCACCTCGGCGCCGAACACCAATTACGCGTACTGGGTCAGCCAGAACGTCTTTGCGATGTTCCAGATGATGTTCGCGATCATCACCCCGGCGCTGATCGTGGGCGCCATCGCCGAGCGCATGAAGTTCAGCGCGG
>CAYZSN010000002.1:0-6865 GCA_964481095.1 uncultured Oleiharenicola sp.
TGAAGGAAGCGGAGACGCTCGGTCGCGGCGGACATGAAGTGACATTGCTTACCGCATACGAATCGCCGGAATACGACCGGCTCGAACGGGAGCTCACGGCCGGCGCCTCCTATCGCCACGAGTCGGTGGGCGCCGGAACCGTCAGAGCGGCCGCCTTGCTGCGGCGCACCCGCGTTCGCGTCGCCCGCAAGGCCACGGCCGCCGGCCTCGAATCCATGCACGCGCTGGGTGAAGTCGGCCCGCTGCGCGACCGGGCCGCGGCCCTCGCCGCGGACCTCACCATCGTCCACAACGAGATTCCCCACTGGATCGGCTGCCGCCTGCTGCGCCAGGGTCGGCGCGTGGCCGCGGACTTCGAGGACTGGCACTCCGAGGATCTGCTGCCCGCGGACCGCCGCGCCCGGCCGCTGCGCCTCGTGCGCGAAAACGAGCGCCAGCTGCTGCACGAATCCGCCTATGTGACCACGACCTCGGCCGCCCTCAGCGCGGCGCTGCACGCGCGCTACGGCGGCCAGGTCCCGGCGGTGATTACCAACTCCTTTCCCCTGCAGCCCGACCCGCACCGCGGCGCGCCGGGCGAACCGCCGGCGTTTTTCTGGTTCTCGCAGACCATCGGTCCCGGCCGCGGCCTCGAGGAATTCTGCGCCGCGTGGACCCGCACCACCCGCCCCAGCCGGCTCGTGCTGCTGGGTGAGAGCCGGCCGGGTTTCGACCGCGAACTCGTCGCCGCGCTGCCGGCGGCTTTCCGGCCTCGCGTGGAATTCCTGCCCCTCGTGCCACCGGCCCGGTTGCCCGCCGTCATCGCCCGCCACGACCTCGGCCTTGCGCTGGAGCAGTCCTTCATTCCCAACCGTGACCTGACCATCACGAACAAGATCCTCCAGTATTTCAATGCCGGGCTCGGCGTGGTCGCCTCCGACACCGCCGGCCAGCGCGAGGTGCTGGCGCGGGCGCCCGATGCCGGCCTGCTCGCGCCGCTGCGCGCGCCCGCTGAACTGGCCGCCCAACTTGACGCCCTCCTCGCCGATCGCGCACGCCTCGCGGCCATGGGTGCCGCGGCGCGCCGGGCCGCCGAGACCACCTACTGTTGGGAAAAGGAAGCTCCCCGCCTCCTCGCCCTCGTCGCGGCCGCGCTTACCTGACCTGCCGTTCCCCTTGCCACGCCTGCTCATAGTCTCCCCGCACTTCCCGCCGGTCAACACGCCGGACATGCAGCGCATCCGCATGAGCCTGCCGCATTTTGTCGATGCCGGCTGGGAAATCGTCGTCCTCACCGTCCAGGACGACCAGCCACTCGCGCCGATCGAACCCGATTTGCTCGGCACCGTGCCCCGCCCGGTGCGCGTGGTGCGCGCCGGGGCCTTTTCCCGGCGCTGGTCGCGCTATCTCGGCATCAACAACCTGGGCCTGCGCACGCTGCCGTATCTGTTCCAGGCGGGCCGGCAGCTGCTCGACCGCGAGGCCTTCGACCTCGTGTATTTCTCGACGACGCAGTTCGTGGTCTGCGCCCTCGGGCGCCTGTGGCAGCTGGAATTCGACACGCCGTACGTGATCGACCTGCAGGATCCGTGGCTCAGTGACTACTACCAGCAGCCGGGGGCGCCACCGCCGCCCGGCGGCTGGAAGTACGGGATCTCGCACGCCCTGGCCAAGCTGCTCGAAGGCTGGACGCTGCGGCGTGCCGCGCACGTCATCAGCGTCTCGGGCCATTACCTCACCATGCTGCAGAAGCGCTACCGCTGGTTCGGCGCGGACTCGGGCAGCGTGCTGACCTTCGGCGCGCCCGATGGCGATTTCGCCGTCGCGCGACGCAAGCTCAGGGATTCGCCCCCCATGCTGCCGCCCGGCGCCAGCTACAAGATCGTCTACGCAGGCCGCCTCGGTCCGGACATGCTGCCGGCGCTCGACACGTTGTTCGGCGGCATCGCCGGGTTCAAGGATGCGGCCCGGCCGTTCGAACTTTTCTTTTATGGAACCTCCTATGCGCCCGCCGGACAGGGCCTGTCTTCCACGGCGCAGCTCGCGGCCCGGCACGGCATCAGTCACCTGGTGCACGAACAAACCGCCCGCATCGGCTACATCGATTCGCTCCGGCTCATGCTTGAGGCCGACCTCACGCTGCTGCTCGGCTCGGAGGACGTCGCCTACTCACCCTCGAAAGTCTACCCAACCCTGCTGGCCGGCAAGCCCACGGTGGCGGTGGCGCCGTCCGGCAGCGTGCTCGAGGACAAGATCCACGAACTCGGTGGCGCCGCACTCGTGACTTTTCCTCGGGAACAGGCGCAACGCGCCGGCTCGGTCGAACCGCTGCGCGCGGTGCTGGCAAGATTCAGTGCCGAGCCCACGGCCCGCCTCGGCCCGATGCCGGATCTCGCCCGCCTCGAACAGGAATATTCCGCCGCCGCCATCGCACGCGGCCAGCTGGAGATCTTCAACCGCCTGATCACCCGCCTGCGCGCCGCCCCGCCGCATCCGGCCAGCGAATACTGGGCCACGCTGCCGCCCGCCCGGCCATGAAGAACCTCCTCCGCAGTCTCCTCGGCGACTTCATGGCCTGGCGTTTGCGGCGCCGCAGCCGGCCCTATGCCTTCACCCCGGACGCCGTCCTAGTCGTCGCGCCACATGCGGATGACGAGACGCTGGGCTGCGGCGGCCTGCTCGCGTTGAAGCACGAGCGGCGCGAGCCGGCGGACGTGGTTTTTGTCAGCGACAGCGCCGGCTCGCCGCCCGTCGCCGGCCTGAGCGCCCGGCGCAGGACCGAAGCCCTGGCCGCGCTGGCGATGCTGGGCGTCCCGGCGGACCGCGTCCATTTCCTGGATGCGCCGGACGGGCAGCTCAACCGGCTCGATCCCGGCGAAACGGCCCGCGTGCAAGCGGCCTTGGCGGCATTGCTGCAAAAACTCCGGCCGGCAGACATCTTCGTGCCCTATCTCGGCGGCGGCAGCTCGGAGCACGATGCCACGACCCTGCTGGTCCGTGGCGTGAACGCCGGCCGGGCCCGGCTCTGGGAATATCCCGTATGGGCGTGGTGGGACGCGCGCCGGCTTTCGGGCCAGCTCGGCCAGCCCGTGCAAAATTTCCACCTGCCGCTGGGCGTGGCCCGCCAGCGCAAGCGGTCCGCGCTGGCCTGCCACGCCAGCCAGCTCACGCTTCAGCCCGATGGACAGCCCGGCCTGCCGGCCAGCCTCGCGCGCCTTTGCACCGGGCCGGACGAGTTCTTTTTCCACCGCCCCACCTGACCTGACCATGAGTTCGTTCGCCCGGCTGAAAGACCGTCTGCTCCAGAAATTCGTGCGCGATCCGGCGGGCTATGGCCGGCCCGTGCCGGCGGCAGCCTTCGACCGCGAATACCAGAGCGGCGAGTGGGATCATTTCTTCTCCTTCGCCGAGCTGCCGCGCAGCGCGCTCCTCGCCGCCGCCATCCACCACTGCTTCCCGGACCAGCCCGCAGTGCTGGATCTCGGCTGTGGCAACGGGCGCTTCGCGCAGGTCCTGCAGCATTATCCGTTCGCGCGTTACCTCGGCGTCGACCTTTCCCCGGAGGCGGTGAAGCGCGCCCGCGCCCTGGGCCTGCCGCGCATGGAATTTGTGGAAGGCGATTTCGAAACGTGGCGCCCGGCCGCCGCCTTCGACGCCATCGTGCTGAACGAAAGCATCGGGTACGCGCACGACCCGGCGGCGACGCTGGCGGCGTTTTCCGACCACCTGCGGCCGGACGGGCGGTTCTTTGTTTCGCTCTACCGCTCGGGCAGCTATGCCGCCCAGTGGCGCCGGGTAGAGCGCGTTAGCGACATTGTCGAGGCCGTCGCCACGAGCGACGCCGCCGGCGAGAAGACTTGGGACGTGAAAATCCTCAAGCCGCGCGCATGAAACGCGTGCTCATAATCTGCCGGGCAACCCCCGGTCCTGGCAGCGAAAGATGCCTCCCCTCCGCGGCATGAAACGCGTGCTCATAATCAGCCCGCACTTCCCGCCGGTCAATGCCCCGGACTGCCAACGCGTGCGCATGAGCCTGTCCTATTACCGGAAGTTCGGCTGGGATCCCGTGGTGCTCGCGGTGGACCCGCGCCACCGGCCCGACTGGCGCGACGAAACCCTGCTGGCGGTGCTGCCCGCCGATGTGCCCGTGCACTACTGCCAGTCGCTGCCGCTCGGTCTCACGGAATGGTTCGGCATCCAGAACATGGGCCTGCGCAGCGCCCCGTTCATCAGCCGCACCGGCCTGAAGCTGCTCAAGGAACAGCCGTTCGATTTGGTTTTCTTCAGCACGACGCAATACCTGGTGACGCCGCTGGGGCGCATCTGGCGGCGCAAGACCGGCGTGCCGTATGTAATCGACGTGCAGGATCCCTGGCGCAGCGACTATTACGAACGCCCGGGCGCACCGACGCCGCCCGGCGGCTGGAAATACCAGTTCGCGCGCTTCACCGCATGGCTGTTTGAAGAAAAAACCTTCCGCGACGCCGCGGGCTTCATCAGCGTCTCGCACCACTACCTGCGCGAACTCGCGCAGCGCTACGCCTGGTTTGGCGGCCGGCCGCAGGTCGTGATCCCCTTCGCGGGCCCGCAGGCGGATTTCGATTTCCTGCAAGCGCACCCCGCGCCCTGCTCGATTTCGCTCCAGCCCGCGGGCTGCCTGCATTGGGTGTCGGCCGGCAGCCTCGGCCCCTCGTTCAGCCATGCGCTGCGCGTGCTCTGCGCCGGCCTGCGGCGGCTGCGGGAGAAGGACCCCGCGCTCGCGGTGCGCCTGCGTTTTCATTTCATCGGCACCAGCTACGCCCCGCCCGACCGGGCGAGCTCCCTGGCCAAGGCCATCGCGGAGGAATACGAGGTCGGCGACCTCGTGACGGAATCCACCTCCCGCATCGGCTACCTGGATTCGCTGCGGCTCATCCAGTCGGCTGATGGATTGATTTTGCTGGGCTCGGACGACATCGCTTACTCACCCTCGAAAATCTACCCCTACTACATGACCGGACGTCCCATCCTGGCCCTCGCCCACCATGGCAGCTTGCTGGCTGATCTCGTGACGCGCCTGCGCTGCGCCCGGCTGGTCACGCTGCTCGTCCCCGGCCGGGAAATGGAACCGGCGCGGGAAATCGCTGAAATCCTCGCCGGTGTGACGGAGAAACAGAACCCGGCCTTCGGGCAGCCCGAACGCGACGGCCAGTGGTTCCGCGAACACCTGTTGGCCGAGGCCGGCGCGCGGCGGCAATGTGCCTTCTTCGACGAGGCGCTGGCGCATTCCGCCGCATCCCGCTAGTTCCATGGAATACGTCAGCCGCGTCCCGCTGGAAAATGAGACCGCGATGGATTATGCCATGCTCGGCGGCGTCCACGCGGAGCGGGGCCGGAAGCTGTTTACCACCGGGTCGATTCTCCTCGTGCTGCTGGTCGGGTATCTCGGTTACTCGGCGAATGTGGACGACATCGTGCACCTGGTCCTCGGGCTGCTGATTTTCGTTCTCTCGGTAATCCCTTCCCTGCTCTGGGCGCGCGCAGGGGGAAGCCGCTTCCCGGTTTTCGAGACCATCCTCATCCTGTGCGCCAACGCCTACGCGCTGCCGGTGCTCAATGCCCGCGAGCAGCTCGCGGATTACTCGGACGGAGTCATCACCCGCGCGGGTTTCGCCGTCGTCCTCTACCAGCTCACCGCCATTCTCACCTATACCACCGTGCGCGGCCTGCCGGGCCGCTCCGCGTTCTGGCGCGAATCCTTGATCACGAACCGGATCGAGCGTCTCATGGTCTACGGCCAAGTCCTGTCCTGCCTGTACGTGGCGATCAGCACCTTCACGACCTGGGTTCCGCCGCAGTCGGAGAGCGTGCTCCGTGCGGTGTTCTTCGGCATTAGCATCCTGTGCACCTTTGTCACCGCGCAGCGGTGGGGTCGCGGCGAACTGAGCCAGCGCGACAAGTTCGTGCTGCTGGCCACGACGATCCCCCAACTAATCATGATGAGCATCGGCCTGATCCTGATCAGTGCCATCAGCCAGCTCGGCATTGCCATCCTGGGCTACTTGTGCGGCGGCAAGCGCATTCCCTGGCTGGTCATCATCATTGCCTTTCCGGTCATCGCCGTCCTGCACACCGGCAAGACGCGGATGCGCGAGAAATACTGGGAGCCGGGTGTGCCGCAACCGACCTTGACCCAGCTGCCCGCCTATTTCACCGAGTGGTTCCGGTTCGGCCTCGAGCCGACGAGCGGCGGCAAGACAGTCAGCCAGAAAATGCTCGAGCGCACGTCCCTGATGCACCTGCTCTGCCTGATCATCGACAACACCCCCGATCGCCAGCCGTACCTGTACGGCGCCACCTACCGCCATGTCCTGCCCCAGCTCATCCCCCGCTTCTTCTGGCCGGAAAAGCCGCGCTCGCACGTCGCCACCTTTGAGCTTGGCATCTACTACGGCCTGCAGCGCGAGGAGGATACCACGACGACCACCATCGCCTTCGGGCTCCTGACGGAGGCCTACGCCAACTTCGGGCTCTTCGGCGCCATCGCCCTCGGCGCGTTCTGGGGCGTGTCGCTGAAGAAGCTGCAGATCTGGTCGACCTTCAGCCCGATGTTCTCGTTCGCCGGCCTGCTTATGGTCCTGCTCACAGCCTGGGCCTTCAACGCCGAACTGACGATGGCCGCTTGGATTTCCTCCCTCGAGCAGGCGATGATCATGCTGCTGGGCGTGCCGCTGGTCATCCGCAACCTGTTCGGCCAATGACCGTCATGCGCCGCCTTGCCATCGTCCTTTCCCACCCGGTGCAGTATTACAGCCCGTGGTTCCGCTGGCTGCGCGCCCGCACCCCGCTCGAGTTCCGCGTGTTCTACCTCTGGGAGTTCGGCGTCACCCGCCAGCGCGACCCGGAG
>CAYZSN010000003.1:0-34022 GCA_964481095.1 uncultured Oleiharenicola sp.
AGAGCTGGCGGGCGTTATTGAGGACGGCTTTGTCCTGGGAAGCCTGGCGAACCTTCTGGAACGCAGGAATGGCCATCGCAGCCAGAAGGCCGATGATGACCACGACGATCATGATTTCAACGAGCGTGAAGCCCTTGTTGGGTTGGGTATTCATAGTATGGAGGCGATTATTATGCGGTTATGATTGACCGGGGTGTTCTCCCTAGCCGCCGCCAATAATGCAAGGCCAATGCAACTCCGTTTTATGAAATACTTTGTGAATTATCTACCTGTCCTTGAAGCGACTTAGCCACTTATTTTAGCAACTTGGAGAGGGGAAGTAGCGTGGCATCCTTCCATAACAATTCCATGCGGTATTTGTCGCGATTCTCGGGGGTAAAAAGATGAATCATGACGTCGAATACGTCGATGACCGTCCAGCCGCTCTCCCTGCTCGTATCCATGGCGAGAATCCTGACCTGCTGGGCATCGATCACCTTTTCCAACTCAACGCGGAGGGCTCGCAAGTGGGGATCGGAATTACCCGTCGCGAGCACCAGGTAGTCGGTGATGCTCGACTGCTGGCTCACATCGAGCACGCGCAAGTCCTCGGCCTTCTTGGCATCGAGGGCTTGCACGATCAATTTCAGCAACTGCAGAGTCGGATTCGCCTTCGCCCGCGGGGCGGCTTTCGCGCGCGAGGTGCGGACCGGAACCGCGGATTTGCGGGGTTTCGTCTTCATTTTTTCAACGATAGAGCTGCTTGCCCTGGATATAGGCGATTACTTTCTGCGGACAGAAATAGTGCAGTGACAACTCGCCACGAATGCGCTGCCTCAACTCGCTCGAGCTGATCTCGATCAGGTGGCCGTCGCAACGATGCAGGCGCAGGCCCGGGATGTCGGTGTGGGGTTTGTCGGGATGGCGCGGCCGCTCGAGAAAGATGAACTCCACCAGCTTCACCAGTTCGCCGATGTCCTTCCATTTGTGGATCAGCGGCAGCTGGTCGCCGCCGATGATCCAGAAAAGATCGTCCTGCGGGAATTGCCGGCGGAAATGGCGCACGGAATCGATGGTGTAGCTCACCCCACCCTTCCGCAGCTCGTAGTCGGAAATCTCGAAGCGCCGGTCCCATTCGCACGCCATCCGCAGCATCGCGAGGCGGTCCTCCGGCGAGGACTGCACGTCGCTTGGCTTCAACGGCGCCTGCGCCGCGGGCACGAGGAACAGGCGGTCGAACTTGTATTTTTCATACACGTCCTGTGCCGCGATCAGGTGGCCGAAATGCACCGGATCGAAGCTGCCGCCGAGAAACCCGATCTTCATGCGGCCGTCCGCGCCGCCTGGTCGGGGCCCGGTCGCATTAACTGCTCGATGGGGAACACTCTTGCCACCCGGCCCACTTCATTCCGCAATCTCGATTCGGCAATCCCAAACCTCGCCCGGGTGGCGGAATGGCAGACGCTGGGGACTTAAAATCCCCTGGCCGCAAGGCCATGTGGGTTCGATCCCCACCCCGGGCAATCCGTGCTACGCCGCGATTTTCGGTTCCCGCACCACCATCCAGAGCACGAGCGCGCCCACCAGGTCGAGCACCGCGAGGCCGATGAAAAACGGCGCATACCCGACTTTCGCGAGCAGAAGCCCGATCAGCAGGTTGAAGACGAGGATGCCCGCATTGCCGCAGGTCCCCGCCATGCCGGTCACCGTCGCCACTTCATTTCTTTTGAAGAGGTCCGAGGACATTGTGATGACCGTGACCGAAAGCGTCTGGTGCGCGAAGCCACCGAGGCAGAGGAGCGCAATCGCGACCGCCGGGCTTTGCACAAATCCGACGAAAGCGATGCCGGTCATCATGATCGCGCCCGCGGTGAATGCGCCCTTGCGCGCGTTGATCAGGCCCACGCCCCGCCGCTGCAGGAACGCCACGATGAAACCGCCGGCAAAGCAGCCAAGGTCGGCCGCGAGAAACGGCATCCACGCCGTCAGGGCGATTTCCTTCAGGTTGAAGCCGCGCACCTGGGTCAAATAGAGCGGCAGCCAAAAGGTCAGCGTGCCCCACGTCGGATCCGCGAGGAACCGCGGCAGGGCAATGCCCCAGAAATTGCGCTGGTGGACCAGGGTGCGGATCGCGGGCTTCTTCGCCTCGGCCACGAGGTGCGCCTCCTGGCCGCCCTTGATGTAATCCCGTTCCTCCGGCGACAGGGCCCGGTGCCGGTCGGGATTGTTGTACGTGAAAATCCACAGGATTGCCCAAACCAAGCCGATGGCCCCGGTGATCACGAACGCCATCTGCCAGCTGTAATAATAGATGGCGAACCCCACCAGCGGCGGCGCCAGCATGGAACCGAACGAAGCCCCGATGTTGAAGAATCCCGCGGCGAATCCTCGTTCCCCGGCCGGGAACCACTCCGCCGTCGCCTTCATGCCGGAGGGATTGGCCGAACCTTCGGCAATCCCGAGCAGGGCCCGCAAACCCGCGAACATCGGCCAGCCTTGCGCAACGCCATGGGCCATCGTGATCAGCGACCAGCCGGTGGCGAAGATTCCCATCGCCAGCTTGAGCCCGATCGAGTCGATGACGTAGCCGGCGATCGGCTGCAGCATGATGGTCGCCTGAAAGGCGTTCAGGATCAGCGAATATTCGACCTCCGTGATCCGCAGCTCCTTCATGAAGGTCGGAGCTGCGACCGCCAGCGTGCTGCGCGTCAGGTAATTGACGATGGCGCCCAGCATGAGCAGGCCCATCATCCACCACCGGAGTCCCTTGATATAGCGTTTGGCCATGGAAATTATCTCTTCGCCGCCGCCGGTTGGCCGGTTGGCCGCCCGGCAACAAGGCCAGGGCGAAGCGGGATGCGAGGGGCGCGCATGGGGAACGGAAGCGAACGCACCCCGCCCGCGCAGTCAACCGGTCTCTCGGTCTAACGCTAGTTGTCGAGCTGGTGCAGTTTCGCTGCCGCCGGCCCGTAGGCGGGATCGATTTTGCGCGCCTCGCTGAAACTAGCGCGCGCCTCCTCCTTCCGCCCGAGCTTCAGCAGCGCATCGCCGAGATTGCAATAGGTGCGGGGGTCGACCCGGAGCGCGATCGATTGCCGGAAAAAGGGCAATGAGTCCTCGGGCCGGCCCTGCGCGACCAGGACGCTGCCCATGTTGTTCCAGGCTTCGAAATTTTCCGGATCATGGCGCAAGGCCAGCTCGAGGTAGTCGCGCGCGCGGTCGAGGTCCCCGATCTGGAAAAACAGGTGGCTCATGTTATTGCAGTCGTTGGAAGTCCGGGGCTGCAGGGCGGCCGCGGCGTTCAGGTGGATCAAGCCCTCGGCCGAATCGCCCTGCTTCATCAGGATCTGCGCGAGGTTCAGGTGCGCATCGAAATATTTGGGCTCGAGCGCCAGGGCGCGCTTGTATTCGAGAATGGCGCCCGTTCCATCGCCCGCCCGGAAGAGCTCCAGCCCGTGGTTGTGATGAGCGCGGGCGTTGCCGGGATGCTTCAGGACCGTGTCCGCCCACAAGCCCAGGGCCGACTGGTAAACGCCATTCCGCGCGAAGGTCGTCACCCCCAAGGCCAGCGCGAGCCCCACGCCCACGATCAGGGCGTCCCGCCGGGCAAGGCGGCCCAAGGCCAGCACTACGCCGATGATCACCGCCGCCAGCGGCAGGTACATGCGGTGCTCGGCGCGCAGCTGGGTGACGATCGGGATGAAACTCGAGCTCGGGGCGAGAATCAGGAAGAAGGAGGCGCCGAGAAAACCAATGCGGGGCCAGCGCCACAATGCCACGATGGTCGCCACGGCCAGCCCGGCCACCAAGAGAAACTGCGGCCACACGGCGCTGAAGTCCCAGGCCATGTCGCCGGGGAAATCTCCGTAATCGAAGACGAGCGCATCGGGCCAGAACGCCAGCCGGAGATAACCCGCGATGGCGCGGGCCTGTGTCAGCAGCGACCGCCACGCCGTGGCCTGCTCATCCCATACCGCCGTCCCGCCACGGCCTCCCGTACCCAGCATGAGCATGGCAAGCAATAGCCACGAGGCCGCCAGGCCTGCATAAAATCCCCGCCGCGCCCACGTGTCGCGAAAGCTTCCCGCCACAAAGGTCCGGTCATAGAGCCACACCACGAGCGGGGCGGTCGCCATGGTTTCCTTGGCCGCCATGCCCAGCCAGCACGCGGCGACGGCCAGCCCGAGCCAGCCACGTCCCCCGGGACTTCCATCGCTGCCGCGAATAAAGCCGTAGAGGGCCAGCAAATAAAGCAACCCGGCCAGCGACTCGGTGCGCTGCACCAGGTAAGTGACCGCCTCCGTCTGCAATGGATGCAGCAACCAGAACAAGGCCGTGAAAAATCCCGCCGGCAACGCGCGGTCGCGCATCCACTCCGGCATGCCGTCGCGGGCACAGGTGCGGCGCACAATCCCGAACAGCAGCAGCCCGGCGCCAATGTGGACCAGCAGGTTGACCGCGTGGTAGCCGCGGACTTCCAGGCCATCCGCGGCGTGATTGAGCGCAAACGTCAGGTTGACGAGCGGCCGGCCGGCCACCGGATTGCCGCCACCAGGTGGGGACAGGACGCGGCCCAGGTCCGCGGCATTCCGGATGGATGCGTTTTCCTGGATGGCCGGCTCGTCATCGAACAGGAACGGCACCCGGAACGTGTTCGTGTAGGCCGCCGCGGCGGCGAGCGCGAGCACCGCACCCAAGGCGAGGATCCTGTTCCGGCTGGCGACCGCCATGCGCCATCATGGCGAACCGCGCCGCAATCAGTCGAGCGCCAGTTTCGCCGGCGTGGCCTCGGTCTTGAGCTTGATGATGTAATAGGTCGCGGGCGTGTCGCCGGTGTTCTTCACGCCAAGCTTCGCTTGGGAGGCGACAAAGCAAATGGAGCCCGGGCCCACGCGTTTCACCTGGTCGTCGAGCGCCACTTCGACCTGCCCCTCCTTGACCAGGACAATCAGCTCCTCGGTGTGCCGGTGGGGTGTGCCGGGCGTCGCGCCGGCCCGGAGCGTTGTGACGTGGCATTCGAGGCCGGCGAGCGTCGCGGTCGGCAGGTCGACCACCGGGCGTCGTTCCCCGGCGTCGTTGGCCTTCGGCACCAGCTTTTCCCAGTCGAAGATCGCGGAGCCGAGATGGCCCTCCGGTGTGGGCGCCGCCGGCTTGCCCCGCAGCGTGGCGGTGGTGGCGGTGGCGAAATTGAACACGAAATACGTCGCGGGCTTGTCCCCGTGGTTCTGCACGGCGTGCGGGTTGTTGGCCGCGAAGAAAAAGAGCGAGCCGGGCCCCACGCGTGTGAGCGTGCCGTTGCTGTACACGTCGAGCGTGCCTTCGCGCAGGACAATCAGCTCCTCCTGCGGGTGGGTGTGCGGGGGATGCGAAACCTTGTCCGGGTTCAGTGTGCTGATGTGGCATTCGAATTCCACCAATGTCGCCGTGGGGTTGCGGGCCACGTCGCGGCGCTCGCCGACGCCGGTGGGTTTGGCCTGCAGGCTTTCCCACGGGAAAAAGGTCGAGCCGAGCTTGGGTGCGGGCGCGGCGGCCTCCTGCGCGAGCAGGGAGCCGGCGAAGAGCGGGGCGAACAACAGGGCAAGCGAAGGCAGGCGGAGGCTTTTCATGGGGTGCCCGCCACCATGGTCATCCGGCGGCGCGATGCAAATGCCCTCCTGCGCAACGGTTCACCGCGCACAAAAAACGGCGCGGGATTGCCGCGCCGTTGGAAGTTTTCCGTCCGGGCGGGTTATTCCCAATAACCCTCGTAAAACCGATAGCTCCCGTCGCTCAGGCGTTCCCACCGCGGGGCCACCCACAGCGCGTTGATGCGCGGCGGAATCTCCCAATGTCCGGCCATCCACTCATAACGATTGTTGCGCCAGCTCCAGAAGCCGGCGACCCAGACGTGGTCCGAGGACGGGCGGGCCTGCGCCACTTCCTCTTGGAGGACCGGCGGCGCCTGCGTCACCACGATGGTGCCGGCGGGCAGCTGCGAATTCCCGGCGACCACGATTTGGGATGGCTGGGACTGCACAACCACCGCGGAAGCGGAGGGGGGCGGGGCCGAGACGACATGCGATTCAGGACCACCGCATCCTGCGAGCAGGGCGGCGGCTCCCGCGATGACCAGCCACGACGCGCGCTGGGACAGCGTCGCACGGGTCAGGGAATGGATAATAAGGGTTGAGTTCATGCCTCCTTGGACGGGAGGCCGCGCCGTCAGGTTCTTGGCGCGGGGTTGTTTTTTCCGGTTTTTTCCGGGCACCTTTCGCGAACGGAAATGTCCGCCGCGCGTTCCGGTTTGCCACGTTTCCCGCGTTGCGCTTGCCTGCCGGGCGTCGGGCTCGCGCACACCCACCCTCCCCACCCACCATGAGTTCTGGTCTCTTGGAAACCTACCGGCATTCCGGAAAATTCAACCCACCCGCGGTGCTGCTTCCCCTCATCGCCGCCGTCGTCCTCGGCTTCCCGCTCGGTTTCGCCTACGCGTACCTCATCCGTTGGATTCCGTTCGTCTACATCAATTTCATCATCACCCTTGGCTACGGCTTTACCTTCGGCTGGGGCACGGGACGCCTGCTCAAGGCAGGCCACGTGCGCAACACCACGCTGGCGGCGTCCTGCGGCATCGCGGTCGGGATCATCGCGCTGTACGCCGAGTGGAACGGCCACCTGCACGCCGTGTTTGACGACGCGCCCTGGTTTTTCCGCCCCGACCAGATGCTGAACGGCATGGCGCTGCTCTACCAGGAAGGATCGTGGTCGTTTCACGGGCAGACTGTCACGGGCCCGGTGCTCGCCGCCTGCTGGCTGATCGAGGCCGGCCTCATTGTCGGCGTGGCCGCCAGTATTCCGTGGGCCTTCGTGCGTGATACGCCGTACTGCGAAAAGGCCCGGTGCTGGCTCGACGAGCAAAAGGCCATCAACACCCTCGAGCCGTTCACCGACGAGGCCCGGATCGCCGCGCTGCGTTCCGGCGACCTCATGCCCCTTGTCGACGCCAAGGCGAAGCCCGAAGGCGCCGCCGTGTTCACGCGCCTGCTGCTCAAGCGTTCGCCGCAGCGCACCACGTTTTGCACCCTGCGCATCCAGAATGTCTCGGTCTCGATCGACAGCGAAGGCAAGGTGAAGGAGCGGGCCGAGAATTTCACCGGCGACCTGATTCTGCCCGCCTCGATGTTCGACCTCATCACGCGTTTCGAGGAGTTCAAACCCCTGCCGCCCGCGTCGGTCCCGGCCTGAGCCCGCGGGCGTTTCCGGATTTGCGTCCACCCCGCCAGCCCGCTTCGTTTCCGGTCCCACCATGATCCGCACCCTGGTCAAGGACGCCCTCAGCGCCACGCAGCCCGCCGACGCCATCCTCCTGCAAGGCTGGGTCCGCACCCGTCGCGACGCGAAGGCCCTTTCCTTCATCGAGCTCAACGACGGCTCCTGCCTCAAGGGCCTGCAGGTCATCGTCGACGCCACCCTGCCCGACTACGCCAACGTCGCCCGCGCCAACACCGGCGCAGCCGTCGAGGTCCGCGGCAAGCTCCTCGAATCGAAGGGCCAGGGCCAGAAATGGGAGGTCGTCGCGGAGAAATTCACCGTGCTCGGCGAGGCCGATGCCAGCTACCCGCTGCAGAAGAAGGGCCACACGCTCGAGTTCCTCCGTGAGATCGCGCACCTGCGCCCGCGCTCGAACCTCTTCGGCGCCGTCTTTCGCGTGCGCAGCCGGCTCGCCTACGCGGTGCACCAGTTTTTCCAGGAGCGCGGCTTCCACTACGTGCACACGCCGATCATCACCGCCAGCGACGCCGAGGGCGCGGGCGACATGTTCCGCGTGACGACGCTCGACCTCGAGAACCCGCCGCGCGGCGCGGACAAGAAGGTCGACCACGCGAAGGACTTCTTCGGGAAGAAGACCTTCCTCACCGTGTCCGGCCAGCTCGAGGCCGAGATCTTCGCGCACGCGCTGTCCAACGTCTACACCTTCGGCCCCACCTTCCGCGCCGAGAATTCCAACACCTCGCGCCATGCCGCCGAGTTCTGGATGATCGAGCCCGAGGTGGCGTTCTGCGACCTCGACGGCGACATGGATCTCGCCGAGGCGTTCGTGAAGCACCTGATCCGCGATGCGAAGGAGCACTGCGCCGGCGACCTCGAGTTCTTCAGCAAGTTCGTCGACAAGGAGCTGCTCGCGCGCCTCGACTTCGTGCTCGAGCGGCCGTTCCAGCGCTGCAGCTACACCGAGGCCGTGGAGATCCTGCGGCAATCCGGCAAGGCCTGGGAGCATCCCGTCTCGTGGGGTGCCAACCTGCAGGCGGAGCATGAGCGCTACCTCACCGAGGAACACTTCAAGTGCCCGGTCACCGTCTACAACTACCCGCGCGCGATCAAGGCGTTCTACATGCGGCAGACCGATGGCTGCGCCGAAGGCCGCGAAACCGTCGCCGCCATGGACCTGCTCGTGCCCGGCATCGGCGAGATCATCGGCGGCAGCCAGCGCGAGGAGCGCCTCGACAAGCTCCGCGCCGGCATGGCCCTCCACCACCTCAACGAGAAGGACTACTGGTGGTACCTCGACCTGCGCCGCTACGGCAGCGTGCCGCACGCCGGCTTCGGCCTCGGCTTCGAACGCATGCTCATGTTCGTCACCGGGGTCGGCAACATCCGCGACGTCATCCCGTTCGCCCGCACGCCGGGCACGGCGGACTTTTGACGGGCCCCAAGGGCCCGTGAACGTTCGCCGCCGCCCCCGCGCGACTCGCGACGGCGCTTAGATTTTCACTTCCACCCGCTTCCCGCCGGCGGCGGCCGAGGCGTAGATCGCCTCGACCATGACCATGTCGCGCCGGCCCATCTCGCCCGGCACCCGGCTGTCCAGCCCGTCGCGCACGCACACGGCGAAATCGTCGATCTGCAGCGCCTGCTGGCTCTTCGGGCGCTCCGCCACGACGACGCCCTTGCTGGTCTCCGCCTTGAGTCCGCCGTAGCTGTAGGCCGGACCGACCTGAAACCAGCCGCCCCTGGCCTCGGCCCGGAAATCGTTCCGGCTGTCGTTGTAACTCGAGTAGCCCGCAGCCCGCGCGCCATTGGCGAACTCCATCGTCCACTTGATGGTCTCCTCGACGTCGACGAAAAATTCCGGGCGCTTCTTCGGCAGCTCCACCGCCGTGATGGCGACCGGCGGCACCTCGTTCGAGGCCATCAGGGATTCCTGCAGCACGTACACACCGAGGTCCATCAGCGGACCGCCGCCGGCGAGCTTCTTCTGGGCGCGCCACTGCATGTTGCCCATGACGAAGGCGAAGCCGCCGTCCATCTTCTCGAACGGCCCGAACTCCTGGGTGCGCGCCAGGCGGCGGAGCTCCTCGTGAAACGGATCGAAGTGCAGGCGGTAGCCGACGGAAAGCTTCACGCCCGCCGTCTTGCAGGCCGCGATCATCGCGTCGCAGTCCTTCACGGAATTGGCCATGGGCTTCTCGGTGATGACGTGTTTCCCCGCCTTTGCCGCCGCGATCACGTGCGGGGCGTGCAGCCCGTTCGGCGTGACGACATAGACGATGTCGATGTCGGGATTGCCCGCCATCTGGCCCATCGTGTCGTAGTGGTAGACGCTCGATTCGGGAAAGCCGAATTCCTGCGCCCACTTCACGCCCTTCTCGCGCGAGCCCGTGACGACGCCGGCGAGGCGGCAGTGCTGCGTGAGCTTCAGCGCGGGGCGCAGCTGGCCGGTCGCGTAGCCGCCGAGGCCGACGAGCGCGATGCCGAGTTTTCTCGGCGGCTCGGCGGCGAAAAGCGCGCGGGGCGCGAGGGCGAGGGCGCCGGCGGCGGAAATCTGGCCGAGGAACCGGCGACGGGAGACGGGGGAAACAAGCGGGGTATTCATGGGGTTGCGCGCACTATGCCCACCCCCGCCCACCGGGCAAGCGACCACTCCGTCACCACTTTAGCCTACCAAGGGCAGATCCACGATCGCCCGCAGGCCTTTGCCCTCCGGGCCCGGCTGGAGGCCGAACGAACCGCGGTGCAGGCGGGCGATGTTGCGGATGATGGCCAGCCCGAGCCCGAGGCCCTGCTGCTCGTGCTTCGCGCGGTCAAACTGGCGGAACGCCGCCACGGCCGAACGCTCCTCGGCGGTCATGCCCGGCCCCTGGTCGGTGACCTCGATGCGGTAGAGCCCGTCCACGATCTGGGCGTTCACCGTGACCGGGGTGCCCTTGGGCGAAAACTTGCAGGCATTCTCCACCAGTTCGCCGGCGATGGCCCGCAGCCATTGGGGGCTGATGCTCACGGCGGCGCGCGCGCAGCTCATGTGCAAGTCGGCGGAACGTCCGGCGCGTTCGGCCACGCCGAGCACCTCGTCCTCGATCCCGGCCCCGGCCTCGATCGCCGCGGTCGGGTCGCTCCAGTTGTATTCCTTCAGCTGCTCGAGCTGGAAATATTGCACGAGCTTGCGCGCCAGGTCCTGCTGGCGCCGGGCGCTCACGTGGATCGAGCGGGCCAGCTCGCGCAGTTCGGTGTGGGAGACCGCGCCGGGCTCGGCCTCCAGCATCGAGGCGATGCCAAGGATGCCGTTGAGCGGCGTGAGCAGTTCGTGCGCCCAGGGGGCGGCGAGCTCGCGGCGGTATTCCTCGGTGTAATGTTTCAGCCGCTCCGCCAGCGACTCGCGCCGGCCGAGCGCGCCCGCGATGCTGGAAAGCAGCTCCTCGCGCGAAAACGGTTTCGTCAGGTAATCGTCCGCCCCGAGGGCCATGCCCTTGCGCTGGTCGACGCGTGCATTGCGGGAGGTCAGGAAAACCAGCGGGATGTCGCTCAGGCCGGGTTGCTGCCGGAGCGCCTCGAGCACCCCGAAGCCGTTGAGCCGCGGCATCTCGATGTCGCAGAGAATGATGTCCGGCAAAACCTTCGCGACCATGTCCAGGCCGGCGAGGCCGTCGGGCGCCGTATGGACTTTGTGGCCGGCGGATTCGAGGTTCGCTTCCACCCACGTGCGCCAGCGGATGTCATCCTCAATCACGAGAACCTTGAGGATCTTCGCGGGGGCCTTGTCCACGCCGGTGGTTGGGAATTGGTCGGTCATTGGTTCCCCAGGCTGGCCCACCCGAGGGCGCTCACCATACCCGCCAACCCTTTGCAGTCCAGTATTTCCATCAAGCCGGCAGGACGAAAGTCTCGAACTGCCGCTTGAGCTCCATCATGAAGGCCGCTGCTCCAGCGCCATTTACGACGCGATGATCGAAGGTGAGAGAAAGTGTCACAACCTCCATCGGGTAGACGACGCCGCTCTCCTTGATCATTTTCTCATGGGCGGCGCCGATGAACAGCGTGCTCATGGCCGGCGGCACGACGATGGGCGTCGCGTTCTCGACGCCGAACGCACCCAGGCTGCTGATGTTGAGCGGGGCCTGTACTTCGATCATCCGGCCGGCGCGCGTTTCCTCGATGGCCCGGTTGTAGCCGATGACGAAGTCAGGCCACGCAAGCTTGCTCGCGCCGGCAATCGACGCCGTGCCGAGCCGGTCGCCTTCCAGCGCAACCGCCACGCCAAGATCGAAGTCGGTCAGCTCCGTGATGACGCCATCCTTGTTCACGATGCGCCGGAACCCGGCGTGTTGCTGCATCGTGCGCGTGACGCACCACGCCATCATTGCGGATGGCGACGCCGCGGCCTTGCCGTGCTTCGCCTTCGATTGTTCACGCGCAAGGCGGATGGGTTCCCAACGGCAATCCATGAGCAGGTTCGCGGGCACGACCGTGTCGAGCCGCTTGGTGATCGCCGGCGACAGGGCGGGCGGGCGGACGTTGCCTTGCATAGGGGGAGCGGGGGTTGAAGTGATGACCGGCGCCGGCGCGGCCGCCTTGGCCGCGGCCGGGACCATCGGCGGGGTGGTCGCCGGTTTCCGCGGCGCGGCGGGCGCCTCGGTCGAAAGCCCGGCCACGCTGGCGGCATCGCCGGTGACGAGCGCGATCTCCTGGCCGATGAGGACCGTGTCGTCGATCTTGATCTGCCACGATTTGAAGGTGCCGGTGAACGAGGCTTCGACGGGATAAACCGCCTTGTCCGTCTCGAGCTCGCACAACACCTCGTCGGACCGCACGGCGTCGCCCGGCTTCTTGTTGAGCGTGACGACGCGGGCCGAACGCAGGCCCTCGCCCATGATCGGCACGCGCACGATGATGTCGCTCGTACCGGCCACGACCGTGTTCTTCGGGCTGTGGGTGTCTTCCGCGGGGGCCGCGGCGGCGGGCGCGGACGCGCCGGGTGTCACCGCCGCCTGCAGGGTGTCGAAGTCGCCGCCGCGCGCGACGTCCACCGCGAGCGTGCGCCGCAGGGCGTCGAGGACGCGCGCCGCGTCGGGTAGCGCGGCGTATTCGTAGATGGGATTGTAGCCGATCATCACGTGGCCCTTGGACACGAGCACCGGCGGCGCCTTCAACGCGGCCCAGATGTCGGGCTGGCTCATCAGGTGCGTGACGATCATCTGGCCGACGGAGCAGTTCTCCGTGTCCTCCTGCACGATCACGAGGCGGCCGGTCTTGCGCACCGATTCCTCCACGGCGGCCTTGTCCCACGGCGCGATGGAGCGCAGGTCGAGCAGTTCGACGCGGCCCGGCGCCTTGAGCTGGGCCAGCGCCTCGAGGGATTTCTCCACGGTGTTGCCCCAGGCCACGAGCGTGAGGTCGCTGCCCTCGGTGACCCGGCGCGCGACGCCGAACGGGATGGCCGCCACGGGTTCGCCCACCTCGCGCTCGGCCCACAGCATGTGCTTGGGCACGAGGAACAGCGTAATGTCCTCGCCGTGCATCGCGGTCCAGAGCAGGCCGGCCGCGTCCTCCGGCGTGGAGGGAATGACGATGTTGATGCCCGGGAAATGCGCGAACACCGCCTCGTTGGCCTGCGAATGCCAGAGCGAGCCGCCCGGGAGGTAGGCGCCGTAGGGTGCGTAGAAGACCGCTGGCACCTTCCACTCGCCGTTCGAGCGCCAGCGCAGGTTGGCGAGGTTCGAGATCAGCTGGTTGAAGCCGGGATAGATGAAATCGATGAACTGGATCTCGAAGACCGGGCGCCGCCCGTAGAGCGCGAGCCCGCCGCCGATGCCGATGATCGTCGACTCCGCCAGCGGGGAGTTGAAGACCTGCCGCGGGAAATCCGTCGAAAGCTTCTGGGTCAGGCGGAACACGCCGCCCTTGGGATCCTCGATGTCCTCGCCGAAGATCACGCGGCCGGGATCGGCGTCGAGCCCGGCGCGCAGCGTGCGGTTGAGCAGGTCGCCCATGCGGTACTTGCCGGGCTTGAAGAGCTCGGCGGTCAGCTCGGGCGCGGGACCGATCGACTCGATCATCAGTTCATCCGGGCGGGGATTGTCGGCCTTTTCCGCCGCCGCGTAATCCTTGCGCACCTTTTCCTTCAGGTCGGCCTCCAGCTTGTCGTATTCCTTCTCCGTCAGCTCGCCGTCCTTGATCATCTGCTGCTTCAGGTTGCGGATCGGGTCACGGTGCTCGAGCGAGGCGATGTCGTCCTTGGAGCGGTAAAGCGTGTGGTCGTCGGAACTGGTGTGGCTGGAAAGGCGCTCGACCTTCACCCAGAGGAAAACCGGGCCCTGGCCGGAGCGGATCAGCTCCAGCGCCTGGCGCGCGGCCTGGTGCACGCCCACCGGGTCGGACCCGTCCACCACCTGCCATTGCGCGGGGTTCACCACCTGGATCGCCAGCGGATTGGTGCGCCGCGTGGGTGTGGAAATGCCGTAGGCGTTGTCCTCCACCATCAGCAGCAGCGGCAGCTTCTTTTCCTGCGCAAAGGCCAGCGCCTCGTAGAAATCGCCCTGCCGGGTCGCCGCATCGCCGATGGTGGTGACGACCGCGCCCTCCTTCTGGTCGAGCTGCAGCCCCCAGGCGATGCCGCAGGCCGGGAGCAGCTGCGCGCCGGTCGGGGTCGGCACGCTCACGATGTTCAGTTCCCGCGAGCAATAGTGCGACGGCATCATGCGGCCCCGCGAAGCCGAGTCCCGCTTGGCGAAATATTCCAGCGCGAGGTGCCGCGTCGTCATGCCGCGCCCCATGCACATGCCGCGGTCGCGGTAGTAGGGCACCACGTAGTCGCCGTCGCGCAGCTGGGCGCCGATGGCCGCCATGGCCTCGTGGCCGCGGCCCGACACGTGGAAATGCCCCTTGCCCTGCCGGTTCAGGCTCTCCTCGCGGAGATCGCCGAGCCGGCTTTCGAGCATCGTCACCAGCAGGTGGCGTTTTTGTTCGCGGTTGAGGGTGGCAACCTTGGCCATGGGCAGGATTGAACGGGATTAGCCGGGAATCGGCGACCGACTGCAACGCATTTCTGGGGCGCGCTCAGACCGCGCGCCGCGCCTTGCCGTGCATCACGGGCGATTTCCCGAGCGTGGCGACGAAACCGAGCACGCGTTCCGCCGTCACCCGGTTGGTGGCGGACCCGATGGTCACCCGGACCTTCGGCGCGGCGTCCACGGGATCGAAGAAGCCGAGGCCGATCACGCGGCCGGGCTCCGTCGTCACGCCGAACAATTCCTCCAGGCCCGCTTCCGAGGCGCCGGACGCCAGCACCGCCTCCTTGGGCATCACGCGGGCGAGGTGCGCGAAGCGCGCGCGCTTCGAGGCGGCGTCCTCCACCAGCGTCTCGACGATCATGTCGCAGAATTCCATGTCCTCGAGGCTGGTCGTGATGCCGATGCCCCCGACGGCCTTGTGCGCCGCGGCGTGGGAGATCTCGTTGCGGCCCTCGGCCGCGTGGAACAGGTCGCGCACGATGCCGACCGCCTGGGTGAGCGCCGCGGGTTCCGCGTCGTAGAGGATCACGCCCATGCCCTTGGTCGCGCACCAATACGCGAGGCCCGTGCCGATCTTGCCGATGCCGACCAGGCCGATGGCGCGCAGCGGCTTCGGGGCGGGCGCGCCGGCGGGGGCGGGCGGGAACCACGGGTTCAGGGAGGGAAATGGCGCGGAGTCAGGCATGCAGTCGTGAGGAGCCGAGGGTAAGGGCGCGTTGGTCCGGCGGACAACGCTTTTATCACCGCGCGAATTTCACCAGGTATTTCAACGCGACCGCCAGGTCGTGGGGGCGCGGCGCGGCGATCGTGCACGGCTCGCGCGACACCGGGTGCGTGAAGGTCAGCGCGGCGGCGTGCAGCGCGAGGCGCGCGATCAGCGGGCGCTCGTCGGCCCGGCCCTTGTAGCCGCGCTTCAGCCCGGAGAGCAGCAGCGGCGCGTCGTTGCCGTAGAACGGGTCGTTGAGGATCGGCGTGCCCCCGGCCGCGAGGTGCACGCGGATCTGGTGCGTGCGGCCCGTCCGCGGCCGGCACTCCACGTGCGCGAACGCGGGCCGGCCCGCCGGTTGCGGGAATTTCGCGCGCACCGTGAAATCCGTCACGCTCGCCTTGCCGTGCTTCTTCACGATGCACATGCGGCCGAGCTTCGCGTCGTCCTCCTTCAGCACGAGGTCGACCGTGAACTCGTCCGCCGCGGGGATTCCCACCGTCAGCGCCTCGTAGGTTTTCCGGACCGTCTTCGCCTGGAACTGCCCGCTGAGGAAGTCGAGCGCGGGCTTCGTCTTGGCGCACAATACGAGCCCGCTCGTGTCCGCGTCGATGCGGTGCACGTTGGCGACGCCGTGGCCCATTTTTTCGTGCACGAGGTCCATCAGGTTCACGCGCGACTTGTCCCAGCGGTCGGGCGCGATCAGCAGCCCGCTGGGCTTGTCGAAGGCGATGAGGCTCTCGTCCTCGAAAATGACGGGCGGCAGGCTGGGCACGCGCGTTTTTCGGCCCGAGGCCGCCGCCGCGCAATCCAATACGACGAATGCGTTACGGCCGCGTTAAGCTTTCATGGCAACCGGGCTTTCACTTTGCGCGCGGCGCTCCCCCCGTCGAACGCTGCTGTCGCCGCCCTCATGCCCGCGCTCAGTCTCCTGCCGATGTCCATGTTTTCGCTGATCGCCCAGATCAGCCGTCAGCCCGACGCCCCGCTGCGCCTCTGGTTCCGCACCACGAGCCACAAGCTCCGCCCGCCCGCGCCCCGCCCGCACGCCGCCGTCATCCGGCGCCGCCGGGACGCCGTGCTCGCCGCCGGGAAGGCCGGCCCGCATCAGTGCGCCAACCTCCTGGTCGAGGCCGCGCCCGGCCTGCAACCGACCATCGTGCTGGGCGGTTTCGTGCCCGACGCCACCGAGGCCGTCTATTTGCTGCGCGGCGACCTGCTGCGACAGGGCAGCCTGTACTATTTCAACTACCCGCGCCGCGGCTTCTCCCTCGACGTCGTGCTGGCCCAGCTCGGCGACCTCGTCGAGGAGCTCACCCTCACCCACGGGCGACCGCCGGTGCTGCTCGCCATCAGCTTCGGCGCGGGCCTCGCGCTGGAATGGCTGCGCCGTGAACCGCGCCTGCCGGTGCTCGGCGGCCTCGTGTTGGTCAGCCCGGTCACGAGCGTCGGCGACCTCCTCGATCCGGCCGCGCCCAAACCCAGCACCCTGCTGGGCCGGGTGCTCAAGCCCTACCTTGAGGCCGGCACGGGCCCCGATGCCGCGACGGTCGAGCGCTCGCGCCTTGTCTTCCAGCGGATGTTCGAGTCCGGCGCGCAGAACGAGGAGGCCCTGCGCCTGCTGCTCACGCGCGCCGAGACCCTGCGCCTGCGCGACGCCGTGCTCGGCACCATCAACGCCATCGAACCCGCCGCCGCCCGCGAACGCGTGCAGGCCCTGCGCGATTTCGCCCCGTTCGTGACGCCGCGCCCGCTGCTCCAGGCCCCCGCGCTGGTGCTGTTCTCCGAAAAGGAGGATGCCGTCCTCCGTGCAGGCGCGCCCGGCGAGGCCGCCCTGCGCCATGATCTTGCCGCCTGGTTCCCGCGCGGGGAGTGCCTGACCGTGGCCAATGATGACGGCAATCCCGTGCAGCACGCCTCCCTGATCTTCCACGCGCGGAACTTCCGCCCGCCCATCATGGCCTTCTACCGCCGCCTGCGCGCGGCGCAATGCGCGGCCGCCTGACCTTATGCCCGCCGCCCCCGCTCTCCTTCGTCCCGTCGCCGGCCGCGTGGCCGGCTTCCTCGGCGGGCGCTTCGCCGTCCACACCGCGCGTCGCCTCGACCGCCTCGGCAACGGGCTCGACGCCCAGCACCACTGCTTCCGCGCCCTGCTCCGCTCGCTCGCCGGCACCGCCTTCGGCCGGCAGGTCGGGCTCGAGCGCGGGATGACCTACGAGGCCTTCCGCGACCGGGTCACGCCGCGCACCTACGAGGATTTTTCCCCGTGGATCGAGCGGATGAAACAGGGCGAGTCCGACGTGCTCAGCCCCGGCCGCTGCAGCTACTTCGCCGTCTCCTCCGGCACCACCGCCGGCCCGTCGAAGTGGCTCCCGGTCAACCAGGCCATGCTCGACCATTTCCGCGACAGCGGCCTCGATGCGCTCTTCTTCTACGCCCAGCGCGAAAGCGACGGCTCCGTCTTCCGCGGCCGCCACCTCTTCCTCGGCGGCAGCAGCGCGCTGGCGCCAATCCCGGGCGTGCAGCCGCCGCTCTGGTTCGGCGACCTCAGCGGCATCACCGCGCTCAACATGCCCGGCTGGACCGAGGCGCTGCTGTACGAGCCGGGGATCGAGATCGCACAGATGGCCGACTGGCCGGCCAAGCTCGAAGCCATCGTGCGCCGCACGCTGCGGGCGGACATCACCCTCGTCGCCGGCATCCCGAGCTGGCTGCTCGTGCTGGCCGCCACGCTGCGCCGGCACGCCGCGCAGGTCACCGGCCGCGAACCCGCCACCCTCAAGGAACTCTGGCCCAACCTCGAGTGCGTGATCCACGGCGGCGTGCCGGTGGCGCCGTTCGCGGATGAATTGCGCGCGACCTTCGGCGAAGGCGTGAACTTCCACGAGGTCTACCCGGCCTCCGAGGGCTTCATCGCCGTGCAGGACGCCGAGCCCGAGGCCGGCCTGCGGCTGCTGGCCGACCGCGGCCTCTTCTTCGAATTCCTGCCGCTCGCGGACTTCGACGAGCAGAACCTGGGGCTGTGCGACGACCACGTCGTCCCGCTCGAGGGCGTCGAGGCCGGCGTCGATTACGTGCTGCTGCTGACCACACCCGCCGGGCTGGTGCGCTACGTGATCGGCGATGTCGTGCGCTTCACCAGCCTGACGCCCCCGCGCCTCGTCTACGCGGGCCGGACGCGGCTGCAGCTGAGCGCGTTCGGCGAGCACGTGATCGAGCACGAGCTCACTGCGGCGCTCGCCGCCGTGTGCCGCGAGTTCGGCGTCGCGCCGGCGAACTTCCACGTCGCCCCGCTCTTTCCCGACCCGGCCGACGGCCGCCCGCTCGGCCGGCATGAGTGGTGGATTGAGCTGCGAAACCAAGCTGCGCCTTCGCGCGAGGCTTTCGGCGCCGCGCTTGATCGCGCGCTGGCCCTGCGCAACGACGATTATGCCGCCAAACGCGCCGGGCGCGGGCTCGCGCTGCCCGCGGTGCGTTTCTGCCGGCCCGGCCTGTTCGAACGCTGGCTCAAAGGCGCCGGCAAATGGGGCGGCCAGAGCAAGACGCCCCGCTGTCGTTCCGACCGCAACGTCGCCGACCAGCTCGCCGCCTTGCTGGCTTCCTGAAAGCGGGTTGCTTTACGGTTTTTTCCGCAAATTCGTCCCAGTTCCCTGTAGCGTTCACCGTTTGCCGATGTCTTAATCCGGCAAGCGATGACGCTGGCACCTCGGTTTCTGGTCAACCTCTGGACGGGGTTAAAGGTCGCGCATTTCGCGCGGCAGCAGAAGAAGCTTGGCCGCGGCGGCGCGGTCCAGCAACGCACCTTTGCGCGGCGCATGGCGGGGATCGCCGGCACGGAATTCGCCGGCCTGCACGGCCTCGACGCCGGCACCTCCTACGAGCAGTTCCGCGGGAAGGTGCCGCCGCGCACCTACGAGTGGTTCGAACCGTTCATCCGCCGCATGGCCGGCGGCGAGGCCGGCGTGCTGGTGCCCGGCAAGTGCCCGTTCTTCGTCGAGACCGCCGGCGCTGGCGGCGCCGCGCCGAAATTGCTGCCGGTGCCCGAGGCCATGCTCGCCCACTATCGCCAGGGCCTGACGGAGGCGCTCTTCCTCTACGCCGACCGCGCCGGCCACACCGGGATTTTTCTCGGCCGCCACCTGCAGGTCGGCGCCTCCACCAAGCTGCGCGAGCAACACGGCAGCTATCGCACGAGCTTCGATGGCATGCTCGGCCTCAGCCTCACGCCGTGGGACGAGGCCAACCTGCGCTCCCCGCCCACCCTGATCGCCGAGCTGCCCGAGGGCGGCGAGAAGATCGAGGCCACGGCGCGCACGATGCTGCGGCGCGACGTCACGCTCATCACCGGCACGCCCGCCCTCGTCTGCGCGCTTTCGCTCGCCGTGCGGGAGATTGCCAGCGTCGGCAAGCAGCGCATCACGCACCTGCAGGCCGTGTGGCCCAACCTGGAATGTTTCATGCACACCGGTGCGCCGCTCGGGCTGTTCGGCGACGCGTTGCGCGCCACGCTCGGGCCGTCGGTGAAATTCCACGAGCTTTACGCCGCCGCCGAGGGCATCTTCGCGGCGCAGGACGGCGGCGCGCCCGTCGCGCTGCGCGTGCTGGCCGACGCCGGCATCTTCCTCGAATTCCTGCCGCTGGCCGCGTACCACGAGGCCACGCTCGCGCAGGCCGGCCCGCTCTGCGTGACCCTCGACCGGGTGGAGGCCGGAGTGAACTACGTGCCGGTCGTGACCACGCCGGCCGGGCTCGTGCGCTATGTGCTGGGCGACATCGTGCGCTTCGCCACCGTCGATCCGCCGCGCCTGCAGTTCGTGGGCCGCACCGCGCTCGAGCTGAACTCGCTCGGCGAGCACGTGTCCGAGCGCGAGGTCCTCGAAACCCTCCAGGCCGTGTGCAGCCGCAACGGCTGGCAGGCGACCGCCTTCCATGTCGCGCCCTATGCCCAGCGCCTCGGCCCCGGCCAGGTGGCGAACGTCCACGAGTGGTGGCTCGAGCTCGGCACGCACACGATGAAGACGCCGACGGCCAACGTGCTCGGGCCCGAATTCGACGCGGAGCTGTCGCGCCGCAACCCCGAGTACGCCGCCCGGCGCGCGAAGGGCCTGCTGGGCGCCCCGCTTGTCCGGCTCGTCATGCCCGGCGTATTTGAACACTGGGCGCGCGAGCAGCGGAAAACCGCCAGCGCGAGCAAGCTGCCCCGCTGCCGCTCCGATCGGCTCATCGCCGACCAGCTCGCGGCGCTCGCGCCGTTTCACCAGGCAACGCTCGCGCCGGAGAGGCCGACGAGCCTGCCGCTCTGAGCCTCAGTCCTCCGACTTCTTCGCCTTGCCCTTCTTCGTCGCGGACGTGGCCTTGGCGTTGAGCCAGACCTGGCCCTTGGCGTTCGCATTGAGCCAGTAGACTTCCCCGCCGTGCTCGGCGAAGGTCGGCTTGCCCTTCGGCGAGTCCGGCAGCTGCAGGCCGACGTTCGCGAGCAGACCCTGGACGGTATCCGGGGTCTTCTCGAGTTTCTCGGCCAGCTCGGCGAGCGACGCGGTCACGCCCTCGCCGCGCTTCTTCGGCTGCATGAGCAGGCGCACCGCGGTCAAAACGTTTTCGGGTGGAAGCGTTGACGCTGCTGGCGGCGGAGTGTCGGCGTCGGCTGCCGGGACGCCGGCGGCGGTTTCGCCTTCCGCCTCCGGCCTGCCGCCTCCGGCCTCCGCGGCCCGTCCCTTGCGCGCGTTGATCCAGATTTCGCCGCGCTGGTTTTTCTGGAGCCAGTAAAGGAGTCCGTTCTCCTCATGGAAGGCGGGCTTAGCCGCCGGATCCTCGGTGAGTTTCACGCCGTTTTCGGCGAGCTGGGCCAGCAGGCCGGCCTCATCGAGCTTCAGCGCCTTGGTGAGATATTGGAAGCTGCCCGACCAGCCGTGGCCGTGACGGTTGCGGCGCATCTGGCCGCGGATCTGGTCGAGGAAGGTCTTCGGCGCCGGGGATTCCGGCTCCGCCTGCGGTTCGCGCGGCGGACGGTTGCCGCGATCCTCCCGGGGGGCGCGTTCCTCGCGCGGGGCGGAAGTTTCAACGGCGGCCTCGGTCGTCGCCGCCTCCTCGCCCTCGAGGCGCTTGCCCGGCACGATGCGGAACACCGGCTGCGGCTTGTCGCGCAGGTTGATCCAGATCTCGCCGCGGCGGTTGGTGTTCACCCAGTAAAGCTCGCCCTCGTATTCGACGTACACGGGCTTGGCGTTTTCATCGGCGGGAATCGACAGGCCGCACTCCACGAGCGCGCCCTTGAGGTCGGACTCGTCGAGGTGCCACTTCTTCGCGAGGTAATCGAGGCCCACGCTCATGCCGGGCCCGCGCTGGTTGCGGCGCATGTGCGGGCGCAGCGCGTCGAAGAACGTCGGCAGCTCGTCCTCGGCGGCGAGCTTGTCCCAGTCGTCCTTCGGCGCGGCACCGGCCTCGTCCTCCGGCGCATCCGGGTCGTCGTCGCGCGAAATGTCGCGCGGCCGGCGCAGGTCGCCGTCCGCCCCGCCCTTCTCGTCGGCCAGGAAGGTCTCGCCCTCTTCCTCCGCGGGGACGGCCTGGCCCGAGCCGGCCTTGAACTTGGCCTCGAACTCCGCGCGAAGCTTGTCGGCCTCGACGCGGGCGGCCGCCTTGGCGGCGTCCTCCAGCGTCCAGTCGCGCTGCGTCGAGCGGCGGCACAGGCCGTGGAAGGCGAGCGCGTTGTCGGCCGGCTGGTGGAAGCTGATGATCTCCCAGTTTTCCTGCCCGAGGTCGTTTAAAAACTTCTCCATCAGCGCCGGCGACGCGAAGCCGCCCTTGCCGCTGCTGATGATTTTGTATTCCCAATTGGACATAGGCGGACAGGCATCCCGCAAGCGGGGGGCCGACGCGAGCCTAATCTCCTGTTTGACCCGCCGGGCACTTGCCTCCGGGGGATTTCTGGGCAGGTTCGCGGCACCCATGAAAACTGCCCCTGTTCTCCTCGCCGCGGTCTTCGCGGCCACCCTCGCCCATGGCGCCCTGCCCGCCCCCGACGCCGACGATGCCGGCCTGGTCCTGCCCCCGGGTTTCCACGCCCTGGTCGTCGCCGACAAACTGAAAGGCCTGCGCAACATGACCGTCGCGGCGAACGGTGACATTTACGTGAAGACCGCCAAGGCCGGCATCTACGGCCTGCGCGACACGGACGGCGACGGCAAGGCCGACATCATCAAGGAATTTGGCGACGGCGGCGGCACCGGCATCGCGCTCCACAACGGCTACCTGTACGAGTCCACGGACGACCACGTCTTCCGCTACAAGCTGACGCCGGGCGAACTCATCCCCGCCGGCGCGCCCGAGCGCGTCATCCACGATTTGCCCAACGGCCACCAGCATTCGGCGAAGGCCCTGGCCTTCGGCGCCGACGGCCAGCTCTACGTCGAGACCGGCTCGCCTTCCAACGCCTACGGCGGCAAGAAGGACCGCGCCCTCGGCGCCACCGGCGAGGACCCGACCGAGTTCCTCAAGACCCACGGCGGTTACTGGCGCTACGACCCGGACAAGCTCGAGCAGACGCAGGCCGACGGCTACCATTTCTCCACCGGCCACCGCCACTCCACCACGATTGCGCTGAATCCGGTCAACGGGAAGCTCTTCATCGGGATCCACGGCCGCGACCAGCTCAACACCGTCGCGCCGCAATATTACACCGCGCAGGACAACGCCGAGAATCCGGCCGAGGTGTTCCACGTCCTCACCGATGGCGCCGACTTCGGCTGGCCCTACACCTACTGGGATCCGCGCGCCAAGCAGCGGAAGCTGAACCCCGAGTACGGCGGCGACGGCAAGAAGCTCGCCGAGCCCGGCAAGTATCCCGACCCGCTCATCGGTTTCCCGGCGCACTGGTCGCCCATGCAGCTCGCATTCTACCCGGGCACGCAGTTCCCCGCGAAGTACCACAACGGCGCCTTCCTCGCCTTCCACGGTTCCTGGAACCGCGCGCCCGAGCCGCAGAAGGGCTACCGCGTCGTCTTCATTCCGTTCGACGCGAGCGGCATGCCGACCGGCGAGTACGAGACCTTTGCCGACAACTTCGCCGGCAAGACCGAGATCAAGTCGCCCAACGACGCCCTGCACCGCCCCTGCGGCGTGGCGGTCGGGCCCGACGGCTCGCTCTATGTCTCCGATGACCAGGCCGGCCGCGTCTACCGCATCATCTATACCGGCAAGTGAAGCGCGGGACGGGAATTTTGCTGATCCTCCTGCTGGCGGCGTGCTCCAGGCAGGAGCCGCCGCCGGTCGCGAAGGCCGCACCGGCCAAGCCCGCGCCCGCGCCGGCCGCGGTTCCCTCCGTCCTTGCGCCGCAACCCACGGGGCTCCGGCCCGACCCCGCGGCGCTGGCCGCGCAGCTCAAGCAGGGTGAGGATATCTTCACCAACACCTGCGCGACCTGCCACATGGCCGACGGCAACGGCGTGCCGAACATGCAGCCGGGCATCGTGGGCAGCGGCTGGATCTCCGCGCCCGACCCGCAGCTGCTCCTGTCGCTGATTCTGCGCGGCGCCACCGTGATGGGCGAGGCGGCCAACGCCTACGACAACAAGATGCCGCCGCTCGACCACCTGACCGATGCCGAGGTCGCCGCCGTGGCGACCTACGTCCGCCAGCGTTTCGCCGGCGTCCCCATCACCGTGCCGGTCACGCCGGCCGAGGTGGCCGTCGCGCGCGCCCGGCCGGGCCTGCCCAAGTAACATGCCGCCGACCCGCCGTCTCGTCGGGACCAGCCTGCTCCTGCTCGCCGGCCTGCCGGCCCCCGCGCAAACCGTCGACCTGCCGAAGGTCGTGGTGAGCGCCGCGCGCACCGCCGAACCGCCCGGGCAGGTCCCCTTCGCCGCCGCGACCCTGTCGGACGACCAGCTGCGGTTTACGCCGAGCAACACGCTCGACGGCGCGCTGCGCTCCGTGCCGGGCTTCACGCTTTTCCGGCGTAGCGACAGCTTCACCGCCAATCCCACGGCGCAGGGCGTGTCGCTGCGCGGGCTCGGGCCGAGCGGCGCCAGCCGGTCGCTCGTGCTGCTCGACGGCGTGCCGCTCAACGATCCCTTCGGCGGCTGGGTCGCGTGGACCAAGGTCCCGCGCGAGTCCCTCGCCGGCGCCGAGATCGTGCGCGGCGGCGGCGCGACCGCCTGGGGCAACGCCGCCCTCGGCGGCATCGTCCAGCTCTTCACCGCGAATCCCGGCGCCACGAGCGGGCGCCTCGCCGCGTCCTACGGCGAATTCGCCACGCACAGCGTGGAGCTGGCCGTCGCGCAGCCCATCGGCCCGGGCATCCTGCAGGTCCTCGGCCGCGATTTCTCCACCGACGGCTTCCCCCTCGTCGCACCCGAGGACCGCGGTTCGATCGACATCCCGGCGGCGAGCGACCACCGCTGGCTCGCGGGCCGCTGGCGGCAGCCCGTCGGCGCGGGCCTGCAGCTGACCATCACCGCGCGCACCTACGACGAGGACCGCAACAACGGCACACCCTACCAGGAAAACTCCTCGCGCGAAAACTTCGGCTCCCTCGCGCTTGAGGGCGGCGCGGGGAAACAATTCGCCTGGAACGCCGTCGCCTACGGCCAGGACCAGGCATTCCGCAGCACGTTCAGCTCGGTCAACGCCACGCGCTCGGCCGAGACGCCGGCGAGCAACCAGTACGACGTCCCGGCCAGCGCGCTCGGTGCGGCGTGGACCGGCGTGTGGAACGGAGCGAACGACGCGCGCACCAGCGCCGGCATCGACTACCGCCGCGTGCGGGGCGAGACGCGCGAATATTTCACGTTCAGCGCCGGGGACTTCACCCGCCAGCGCATCGCCGGCGGCACGCAGGACGGCGGCGGCCTGTTCGCGCTGCAGGAATGGGCCCTCGCGCCGGAGCTGCGCGCCACCCTCGGCGGCCGCGTGGATTTCTGGCGCGAACGGGACGGACACCGCCGCGAGACCGATCGCACGACCGGCGCGGTCCTGCGCGACGACCACTATGCCGATCGCGACGGCGCGGAATTCTCCCCCAGCGGCGGCCTGGTCTGGACCTTCGCCCCCGGCTGGCGCGTGCGCGCCGCGGCGCAATATTCATTCCGCCGCCCGACGCTCAACGAACTCTACCGCCCGTTCCGCGTCGGCAACGTCATCACCGAGGCCAACGCCGCGCTGCAGACCGAGCATGCCACCAGCGCCGAGCTGGGCCTCGAGCGCACTGCCGGCGCAGTGACCTTCGGCGCCGCGATTTTCTGGAACGAACTCACCGATGCCGTCGGCAATGTCACCCTCGCGAAGGGGCCGGGCACCTTCCCCATCGTGGGCTTCGTCCCGGCCGGCGGGCTCGGCCGGGAACGCCTGAACCTCGACCGGGCGCGCGTGCAGGGCGTCGAGCTCTCGGCGCAGTGGACCGCTTCGCCGGCCCTTTCGTTGCGCGCGGAATATCTCTACAACGATGCCACCGTGCAGGAGGCGCGCGCCGCGCCCGCCCTCGTTGGCAAACGCCTCGCCCAGGTCCCGCGCCAGTCCGCCGTGTTCAGCGCGTCCTGGCAGCCGGTGAGGAAGCTGTCGCTGGTCCCGCGGGTCCGCGCGCTCGGCCGCCAGTTCGAGGACGACGAGAACCTGCTCCTCCTCGGCGCCGCGCTGGTCGTCGACCTCGGCGCGAATTACGAACTGACGCCCCGCTGCTCGCTGTACGCGAACGCGGAGAACCTCACCGACGAGCGCGTCGAGACCGGCCGCAGCACCGACGGGGTCGTGAACACCGGCACGCCCCGCCTCGTCACCGGCGGGGTGCGCTACGCCTGGTGACGCCCCGTGGTCTATTGGCTGAACAAGCCGCCCGCTTGCGCGCGCCCCCAAACCCTGTATCGTCGCAATTCCTCCCTTACCCCATGAAACTACCCCTCGTTGTCCTGGCCTCATTCGCCGGCGCCCTCGCCCTTTCGGCCGCGCCCGCTCCCATCACCTCCGACGCCGCGCCCTACCCGAAGGACGCCAAGAGCTCCATCGAGCGCCTCGATCCCGCCTTCGACGCGCTGGTGGCCGCCGACGCCGCGGTCGAGCACCTCGCCGCCGGCTTCAAATGGTCCGAGGGCCCCGTCTGGGATCCGGCCCAGGGCGCGCTGTTCTTCAGCGACGTGCCCGAGAACCGGGTCTACCGCTGGAAGGACGGCGCGGGCATCACCGTCGCCATCGAGCCGAGCGGTTTCACCGGCACGCAATACAACGGCCGCGAGCGCGGCTCCAACGGCCTCACCCTCGACCCGTCGGGCCGGCTTACGCTCTGCCAGCACGGCGACCGCCGCGTCGCGCGCCTCGCCGCCGACGGCAAGGGCTTCGAGACCGTCGTCGACAAGTTCGAGGGCAAGCGCTTCAGCAGCCCGAACGACCTGTGCTTCGACAAGGCCGGCAACCTCTTCTTCACCGACCCGCCGTACGGCCTGCCGTCCGACACCAGGCAGGAAACCGCCTTCAACGGCGTCTACCGGCTCGGCACCAACGGCAAGCTGACTGTGGTCGCCAGCGAACTCTCCCGCCCCAACGGCGTCGCCCTCTCGCCCGATGAGAAGACGCTCTACGTCGGCAGCACCGACGACAAGGAGCCCTTCATCAAGGCCTACACGCTCAACGCCGACGGCACCGTCGCCGCGAGCCGGATCTTCTTCGACGGCACCGAGCTGATGAAGCGCACCGGCCGCCGCGGCGGCTTCGACGGCCTCCGCATCGACGCCCAGGGCAACATCTGGACCTCCGGCCCCGGCGGCATCCTGGTGATCAGCCCCGCCGGCAAGCACCTCGGCTCGATCCTCACCAGCCGCCCGACCGCCAACTGCGCGTTCGGCGACGCCGACCATCAGACGCTCTACATCACGTCGAACGAATCGCTCCTGCGCGTGCGCACCAACGTGAAGGGCGCGGGCCGCTGAGCGCGCATCGGTTCATGCCCCAAGGCGGAGCGAGCGCTCCGCCTTTTTTGCGCCCCTCCTCCTGCCGAAACAAGTAGTTTAATAGACTACTTAATGCCGGGAAGGGGACGGCTGGGATTTTCTGCGTGTGCTTCACCTGCGTCATGATTGAGTCGGGTGATGCGCCGCCTCGACCAGCTCCTCGCCAACCTCGGCTACTGCTCCCGGAGCGAGGCCCGCGAGTGGGTGCGGGCCGGCCGCGTGACGGTAAACGGCAAACAGGAAAAGGATTTCGGCGCGAAGGCCAGCCCGGCCGCCGTGCGCGTCGACGGCGAACCGCTCGATCATCCCGAAGGCCTGCTCCTCCTGCTGCACAAGCCCCTCGGCCTCGTCTGCTCGCACGACGAGCGCGAAGGCCCGAATGTCTACGGCCTGCTGCCGGAACGCTGGCGGCGGCGCAATCCGGTGGTCACCTCGATCGGCCGGCTCGACAAGGACACGAGCGGCCTGCTGCTGCTCACCGACCAGAGCGAGCTGGTGCACCGCCTGACCTCGCCGAAGCACAAGGTCCCGAAAGTCTATCACGCCACCCTGCACGCCAACCTGCCCGCCGGGCTCGCGGAGGTTTTCGCCGCCGGCACACTCGTGCTGAAGGACGAGGACGAACCCTGCGCCCCGGCCGGATTGAAGGTGCTGGGCCCGCGCGAAGCTGAACTGACGCTGACCGAAGGCAAATATCACCAGGTGCGCCGGATGTTTGCGAGCCAGGGCTGCGAGGTTCTCACGTTGCGGCGCCTGCGCTTCGGGCCGCTCGACCTGGGCGGGCTGTCCGCTGGACAATGGCGCGAATTGCCGCTGGATACCTTTGCTCCATGACCGAACTTCCCTCCCTCACCGGCGCCCAGAAAACCCGGCTTCGCGGCCTCGGCCAGGTCGCGCCGGATCGCGTCTGGCTCGGCAAGGAGGGGGTGACGCCCGCGTTCGTCACCGAACTCGACCGCCAGCTCGCCGCGCACGAGCTGGTGAAACTGCGCTTCACGGGCGGACAGGACCGGCACGAACGCGCCGCCCTGCATGGGCAGATCGAAACCGCCGCCGCCTGCCTTTGCGTCGGCGCCGTGGGCCAGACCGCCCTCTTCTGGCGGGCCGGCGCGGCCGGCTCCAAACTGCTGACGGCATGACGCTCGCCGAACTCGGCTGGAACGAATCCTTCGCGGAGGCCTTCGCCCCCCACGCCGCCGCCGGCTGCGTGCCCGCCCGCGTGACGCTCGAGCTGAAGGGTTTCTTCGAGGTGACCGGCGAGGCCGGCGCGCTGCTCGGCGAGTGCACCGGCAAGTTCATCCACGCCGCGCACACCGGCGCCGACTACCCGGCCATCGGCGACTGGGTCTCCATCACGCCGCAGCCGGGCGAGGCAACGCGCGCCGCGATCCACGCCGTGCTCCCGCGCCGCACGAAATTCTCCCGCAAGGCCGCCGGCGAACAGGTCGTCGAGCAGGTCGTGGCCGCCAACGTCGACACCGTGTTCCTCGTCAGCTCGCTCGACGGCAACCACAACCCGCACCGCCTCGAGCGCTACCTCGCCGCCGCGTGGGCCAGCGGCGCGCAACCGGTCGTGCTGCTCAACAAGGCCGACCTCAACGACGACACCGCCGCGCTCACCGCGGAGATCGCCGGCATTGCGCCGAACGTCCCCGTGTTCGTGGTCAGCGCGCAGACCCGCCGCGGGCTCAAGGCCCTCGCCCCGTACCTGCGGCCCGGGCAGACCATCGCGCTGCTCGGCTCCTCCGGCGTCGGCAAGTCGACCCTGATCAACCGCCTCGTCGGCGACCGCGTGCAGGACACGCAGGAAGTGCGCGAGGCGGACCAGAAGGGCCGGCACACCACGACCCAGCGCGAACTGTTCGTGGCGCCGTCGGGCGTGATCGTCATCGACACGCCCGGCATGCGCGAGATCGCGCCGTGGGACGCGGGCGCCGGCATCGACGCCGCGTTCGCCGACATCACGGCGCTGACCGGCCGCTGCAAATTCCGCGACTGCACCCACACCGTCGAACCCGGCTGCGCCGTGCAGGCCGCGCTGGCCGACGGCTCGCTTCCCGGCGAGCGCTGGCAGGCCTACCTGCGCATGCAGCGCGCGTCGGCGTACGAGGTGCGCCGCACCAGCCTGGCCGCCCAACAGCGCCAGAAGACCGATTTCAAGAAGATCACCAAGGCCTTGCGCCAGCGGGTGCGGGAAAAATCGGGGGAGGAATAGCCGGGGAAGTCGGACTCAACGTCGAACATCCAACGTTCAACTTTCAACGTCCAAGGCCGGTCGGCGTGAATGTTGGAGGTTGAATGTTGAGCGTTGAACGTTGCCAAGGCCTCTCCCATAGTCGCGCCCATCATGTTCACCATCCTGGGAGCGGACGGAAAGGAATACGGTCCGGTCACGGTCGCCAAGGTCCAGGAATGGATCGCCGCCGGCCGGGCCAACCTGCAAACGAAAGTCCGCCGCTCGGGCGACACCGAGTGGCGCACCCTCGGGGAGTTTCCCGAATTCGGCGGCGCCCCTTCGGCCCAACCCGCCGTCGCGCCCGTAGCCGCGGCCACCGCGCCCGCGGCCGCAACGGGCGAACCGGTCGGCGCCAAGGCCTACGCCGCGGAGATCCTCGCCCACGCCGCGCCGCTGGATGTTTTCGGCACGCTCGGCCGGAGCTTCGAATTGTGGAAGGGCAACCTGCTGCCGCTGGTGGGCGTCACCTTCCTGGTCATGCTGATGACGGCCGTGCTCGGCGTCATCCCGGTCCTGGGCGCCATCGCCAATATCATGCTCAACGGCGTGTTTTACGGCGGCCTCTATTACTATTACCTCGGCAAGCTGCGCGGCGAGGCGCGGAACGTCGGCGACGCCTTCGCGGGTTTCAGCCTGGCGCCCGGCCCGTTGATCATGGCTTCGCTGCTCATCGTGGGCCTCAGCCTGGGTGCGGCGCTGGTCCTCATGGCGCCGTGGATCATCGTGATGGCGATGGCGAATTTCGCCCAGAGCGGCGTGGCCTTCAAGGCGGTGATCATCTGCGGCATGCTCGTGTGCTGCCTGCCGCTGATCTACCTGTCGATCGGCTGGGCCTTCACCTTCCTGCTCGTCATGGACAAGGGGCTCACGGCCTGGACCGCGATGGAGGTCAGCCGGCGGGTGATCAGCCGGAACTGGTTCCGGATGTTCTTCACCATGTTCCTCGGCGGCATCCTCGGGATCCTCGGCATCATCGGGCTCGGCATCGGCGTCATCTTCACCCTGCCGCTCGCCCTGGGCGCCATCGTCTGCGCCTACGATTCGCTCTGCAACCCGCCGGCCGCGGCGGCCGTTTGAGCCGCGGTCACTTCGCGGCGCTGGCGCCCTTGCCGCGCAGCGCGTCGAGCGACAGCTTGCCCGGGCCGAACGCCAGCACGATCAGCGCGGCGTACAGGAACAGGAAAGGCGTGGCGCCGGTGAACTTGTCGCCGTCGCTCGCGATGGCGAACAACGCGTCGCGATCGGCCGTGTAGTACGCGACGAGCATGCAGAAGATCAGCGGCACCGCCGCCGGACGCGCGAACAGGCCGAGCGCCAGCAACGCGCCGCCGAGGCATTCCGTGCCGCCGGCCATCACGGCGTTCACCTTGGGCAGTGGGATGTGCAGCGATTCGAAAAACCCGGCGGTGCGGTCGAGGTGCGTGAGCTTGCCCCAGCCGGTCTGGACAAACTGCCAGCCCCAGTAGAGGCGGATGGCGAGCAGCAGCGGGGATTGGAGGAAGTCGGCGCAGGCATCGAGCCGGGCCAGCAGGGGGCGGAGTTGCATGGGGGTTGGAAGTGAAGGTGAGAGTGAAAGTGAGAGGAAGGGGGATTGTCGATATTCCCGATTTTCCCGCTCCGACACCCTGCTGTCCGCCCTAGGCCCGGCGACGGCGGGAGCCGTGCGAAGGATGATGGAAGGCGTTCTTTACTTTTTGCAGAGCCAGCCGAGCTCCATCCAGTTGCGGAACCAGCCCTGGACCCGGCCGGCCCACTCCGTGCGGGGCCGTTTGGCGCGCGGGATGCCGGTCATCAGCGCCCGCTCCAGCGTGGCGCCGGCGCGGAGCGCGAGCAGGATGCGGTAGGCCGCCGGCTCGAGCCGCTTGAAATAGATCTGGCTGTCCAGGCGGTGCACCGCGACGTACGTGCGGGCGCGCTTCGGCAGGGCCACCTTCCGGTCCTTGAGCGAGCGCAGGGCGGAGGGCGCGTTGCTGGCCTCGCCGCGGAGCAGGCCGGCTTCGCGGTCCTTCACCGCGAGGATGAATTCGTCCACCGGGTAATCCAGCTGCAGCAGCTGCAGGTACGGCTGCAGCTCGAAGCGCAGCTTGCCGTGCTTCGCCGGCGGCACGTCCAGCAGCCCGTCGAGCGTGAAGACCGGGAGCGACGCCGTGTCGAACACGACGACCCGCGCCCACTCGAAGCGCGCGAGGTCGTGGCACAGGTCGGTGTGGGGCTTGGTGTATCGCGGGTTCGCGCGGATGAATTTCGCCAGGCGGGAAGGCAGGTCGCGCAGCGTGAAGGAATTCGAGGGATGCGCGTAGAGGTAGGCCTCGGCGAGCTTCATGAACCGCCGGTCGCCCAGCACGGCGCGCAGGCCGGGACAGTCGTCGTACAGGCTGTCGAGCACGCGGAACCAGTACATGCGGTTGTAGATCTCGAGCCGCTCGAAGGACGTGAGCCGGTCGTTGGGCTTGGCGATCGTCGCCGCCACCTGGCGGTTGGCGCTGCCGTCCGCGGCGCGCGGCTGCATGCGGTTGTCCGCCGTGAGCGGGCGCGAGATCACGCCCCACATCGCGCGCTGGAGCTGCGCGAGGTCGCGGGTGGACCTAACATGCGCGGGCGCGGCCGGACTTCGTTCGGTGGTTTTTGACTTACGCGGCATCACAAAATCTCCGCACCAGGCCAAATCCCTGCAGCGTCATCCTGCGCCGGGCGAAGGATCCCAAGGGGAAGGCGCGGGTGGCGTCCCGCGCGTGGATCCTGCGCCCGGCGCAGGATGACGGAATGGGATTGGCTCATATGTTCCTGCCCCTTCCCGCCGCGGCAGGACGGCTCCCCTTCCTCGGCGCCGGGATCTTCGCCTCCCGCGCCTCGGCGATGAATTCGTTGGCCTTGAGGGCCTCGTCGTGGACTTCCTGGAACGAGGGGATCTTGTCGTCCCACTCGAGCAGCGTGGCGGTGACGCCGCACAGCCGCGTGGCGTGCGCGTACATCTTCCAAACCGGGTCGAGCACGGGATGGTCGTGCGTATCGAGGATGTATTTCTCGAACTTCGTGTGTCCCGCGATGTGCATCTGCGCGACGCGCTCGTGCGGGATGTTGTCCAGGTAGTCGTACGGGTTGAAATTGTGGTTCTTCGACGAGACGTAAATGTTGTTCACGTCGAGAAGGATTCCGCAGTCGGCGAGCTCGACGACCTCGCTGAGGAACTCCCACTCGGTCATCTCGGAGACGTGGAACTCGGTGTAGGAGCTGACATTCTCGACCGCGATCGGGATCTCGAGGTAATCGCGCACCTGGCGGATGTTCTCCGCGGTCTTCCTCGCCGCGGCGTGGGTGTAGGGCATCGGCAGCAGGTCGTGCGAGAAGGTGCCGTCGACGCTGCCCCAGCAGAGGTGGTCGGACAGCCACGGTGTCTGCGTGCGCTTCGTCAGCGCCTTCAGCCGGCGGAGGTGCTCCTTGTTCGGGCCGTCGGCGGCGCCGAAGTACATCGCGACGCCGTGCTGCACGACGCGGTATTGGGCGAGGATCTGGTCGAGGACCTCGAGCGGCCGGCCGCCGTCGACCATGAAGTTTTCCGAAATGATCTCGAACCAGTCCACCGTGGGCTTCCGGTTCAGGATGTGGTCGTAGTGCGGGATGCGCAGCCCGATGCCGATGCCGTAATCGGTGTAGCCGTTGAATTTGTTGGCGGGCATGGAAGGGAGCCGGGGTCGCTGACCCCGGAACGAACGTGATTCCGAAAACAACCGGGGTCAACGACCCCGGCTACAAAAGGGAGACCGGGCGCGAAGCCCGGTCTCCCGAAATCAAAAGCGCGGCCGGCCAAGAATGCCGGTGCTTCGCGGGGACGCTCAGGTCGACTTGCAGCCGCCCTTGCCCTTGCAGGAGTTCTTGCCCTTGCAGCCGTTGTCGCCGGACTTACAGCCGCCCTTGCCCTTGCAATCGTTCTTGCCGGCGCAGGAGTGGCCCATGGCCGCCGGGCCGCAGCCGCCCTGGCCTTTGCAATCGTTCTTGCCCTTGGTGGCGCCGCAGCCGCCTTTGCCTTTGCAGTCGTTCTTGCCTTTACAGCTGTCCTTGGAGGCGTCGCCGGCGGGAGCCGTCGTGCCAGCATCGGCGGCCGAGGCTTTGACGGCGAGGCCGCCGGCGTAGAGACCGGCCATGGCGGCCGCGGTGATGATGAGACGGGTGGACTTGTTCATTTGGGAGTATGGTTTTTGATTTCGTGACCGTCGCAGGCAACGTGCCTGTGGGCGGCAGGAAAGTGGTTGGGATCGTTAAGAGTCCGCCGGGCGGCGGGGTATTCCCGATAATGTTACGGGCGGGGTGTTCCGGGAGAGGCAGGGCCGAAGTTAGGGAAATCCCGGGGCCATTCCAGACTATAACGGCCGGCGGAGGTTCCGCCGCGGCCAGTTCCCGTTTGCGTGGCGGCCGCGGCGCCGCCTGGCCTCCGGCATGAAATGGCTTCCCCGCATCGCGTTGTTCGCCGCGGCTTTGGCCGCCACCTCTCCCGGTTTCGCAAGGTCCGCTAGTCGCGAGCTTTAAAAGTCTGCGATCAGCAGACCCCTGAAACCCATCGCGACGGCGATCAGCCGTCGCTTCTCTTTTAAAATTTCGCCGTTGGCGAAGTTCTTTTAGTGGCCTCCCAGCTCGGTCCGACCGCTTACATGATCCGGTCGGTGAGCGCCGCGCCCTTCGTGAAGGCGGCGAGGTTCGCCAGGAAATGCCGCGAGAGGTTGTCGTCCTGCTCGCGCGTGCCGCCGCCGATGTGGCAGGTGATATGGCAGTTCTTCGCGTCCCACAACGGATGCGCCGGCGGCAGCGGCTCGGGATCCATCACATCGAGGTAGGCGGCGCCGAGGTGGCCCGACGCCAGCGCGGCGATGAGCGCCGGCTGGTCGACCGTCGTGCCGCGACCAATGTTG
>CAYZSN010000004.1:0-12685 GCA_964481095.1 uncultured Oleiharenicola sp.
GAACCGACCTCGCGCGCCACGCGGGACACTTCGGAGGCGAACGACCGCAGCTGGTCCACCATGACGTTGATCGCCTCCTTGAGCTGCAGGATCTCGCCGCGCACGTCGACCGTGATCTTGCGCGAGAGATCGCCGCGCGCCACCGCCGTCGTCACGTCCGCGATGTTGCGCACCTGCCCGGTGAGGTTCGACGCCATCGAATTCACGTTGTCGGTCAGATCCTTCCACGTGCCGGCGACGCCGGGCACCACGGCCTGGCCGCCGAGCTTGCCCTCGGAACCGACCTCGCGCGCCACGCGGGACACTTCGGAGGCGAACGACCGCAGCTGGTCCACCATGACGTTGATCGCCTCCTTGAGCTGCAGGATCTCGCCGCGCACGTCGACCGTGATCTTCTTCGAGAGGTCGCCGTTGGCGACGGCGATCGTCACGTCCGCGATGTTGCGCACCTGCGCGGTCAGGTTGCCGGCCATCTGGTTCACCGACTCGGTGAGTTCCTTCCACACGCCGGACACGCCCTTGACCTTGGCCTGGCCGCCGAGCTTGCCCTCGGTGCCGACCTCGCGCGCCACGCGGATGACCTCGACGGAGAACGCCTCGAGCTGGCCCACCATGCCGTTCACGAGCTTGGCGGTGCGGAGGTATTCGCCCTTCAGCGGCCGGCCGCCGAGCTCGAGCGGCATGGACTGCATCAGGTCGCCCTTGGCGACGGCGCCGATCACGCGGCCCATTTCCACGGTCGGCTGGGAAAGTTCGTCGACGAGCGCATTGATGGCCTCGATGCGCTCGGCCCAGTTGCCGACGGCGTCGCCCATCACCATGCGCTCGTTGATGCGGCCTTCCTCGCCCACCTGCCGCCGGAGTCGCAGCAGGTTGGTGTTGAAGCGCTCCATGCGGCCGCAAATCTGGTTGACGGTCTCGGCGATGCGCGCATCGACGCCGGTCCATTGCGGCGACAGGCGGGCCTCGAAATTGCCGTCCCGCAGCTCGATCAGCGTGGCGAGCAGCTGGTGCTTGAACTCGTCATCGTGGGCGTAATGGCCGTTCTCCGTACCTACGCGTGGCTTCGGGCTGGCTTTGACGGTGGTGTTCATCGGGAAAGAAGCGTTCGGTTTTCGAGGCGGAAGGAATTTTGCCGGCAACCCGCCCGGCGGATGGAATTTGTTTTCCGAGGGAGGATTTCGGGGCCGCTTGCCGGAAAAATCTCCCGGCAAGTGTGCTCTCCTAGAAGGTCTTTTATGGCTGCAAAAGTCGAGAACCAGCAACGGTATGCAGAAATATAGGTATATACCCCATATCGCTTCCGGCGCAAAAATACCCGTTCTCATCCGGGATCGCACCGCATGGCCCGGGGCTGCCGGGCCCGCCGCGCGCTGGGCTCAAAATTTCCCGCCGTTGGGGTTCACGCCCCATGGGCCGGAAGCCGGCCTGCGCCTATTTTTCCCGCATGAACAAACCTCTCGCATTTGCCATCCTCTTCGTCGGCGTCGTGCTGCTCCTGTTCGGCATCAACGCCGGCAACTCCGTCGTCTCGGACACCAAGGAAGCCTTCACCGGCACGCCGACGGACAAAAGCCTGCTGCTGATCGTGGCGGGCGTCATCGGCATCGTGGTCGGCGGATTCTCCACCTTCCTCGGCCGCCGCAGCTGAGCCGCCGCGTCCATGCGCCGTCCGCGCAAGATCTCCTCCCGGGCCGGCGGCAACGGCGCCGCCGGCCATCCGCGTTCGTCCCTTTCCCCCGCCAACCTCAATTCAAAAACCACCATGTCCGACAAATCCGACACCCTCGAAGCCACGCAGCAGAATCTCAAGGACCTCCTCCGCGAGGCCGAACAAGCGCTCGCCGGCGAAGCCGGCGACAAGGTCGAGGAGCTGCGCGACCGCCTCCGCGCCGCGATCAACGAAGGCCGCTACTCCCTCGCCACCCTCCGCGCCGAGACCGCCCGCCGCGCGAAGCAGGCCGACACGCTGATTCGCGACAACCCCTATTACGCCATCGGCATCGCCGCGGGCGTGGGCGCGCTCATCGGCATCCTGGTCGGCCGCCGCAACCAGGCCTGAGTCAAGGCATCGTTCCTTCCCGCCGGTCCGGTCTGCCCTTTGTGCAACCGGACCGTGCCTTGTCCGGGTGGCGCTTCCGGCGGAATTTTCCGCGCGAATCGCAGTGGGACCAGCCGGGCCGCGCGGCGGCGCCGCGCGAATCATGGGGGAAAATCGGGGTGGCTCGCCGTAGCGGCCCCCGATACCCGGCGCGCCGCGAGCGCGCTAAGGTGGGCGCAAACATTGAGGTCACTACGTCGCCCCGCCGGCTGACCCGAAATCCACGGGGCCGCGGCCTCAACTCCTCCAACATTCGGGTAAAAGGACAATCATGACACGTAAATCACAGTCAACCCAGCGACGGAGCAGCAGCCAGCAGTCCGGGTCGAGCCGGTCCCGCGGCAATTCCGGCAACCAGGGCCGACAGTCGGCTTCGAGCCAGCGCGGTTCCGCCCAATCCGAAAACAGCCGTTCGCGTTCCGGTGGCGGGAGCTCCCGCGGCCGGTCCGAGGACAACCAGGACTGGAATTACTCCCAGTCGCAAAACGATTACGGCCGCTCCCCACGCGGCGACGAACGCTCGTTCAGCTCGCAGGATTACGGTCACGGGCGCGAACGTCCCGCCTACTCCGCGCAGGGCGGATCCGGCCGGGGCTTCGGCTCGATGGATCCGCAGCAGCGGCGTGAACTCGCCTCCCGCGGCGGTCGCTCAAGCCAGGGCGGCCGCTCCAACCAAGGGGGTCGCTCGAGCCAGGGCGGCCGTTCCAACCAGGGCTGGTCGGGCAACCAGGATTGGTCCGGGAACCAAGGCCAGAACGAGGGCCGGTTTGCGCGCGAAATGGACAGCTACTACGGCCGCTCGCGCAACGACCAGGGCTTCGAGGATCGCGGCAATTTCCGCGATGGCCGCGGTTACGGTGACGACCAGTTCCGCGGCGGCGGCTTCCGGGACGACGATAATTATCGCGCCGCGGGCCGCGGCAGCGACCGCAACGATTGGCAGGGCCATGAGTCGGACTACGACCGCTGGTCCTCCTCGCCGTCCGGCCAGCGCGGCGGCGGTTACGACAACGACAACCGCAGCCGCTACGGCCAGGGCGGACAGCAGGATTATTATCCGTCGGGCCGCGGCGCCAACGACGAGTTCCGCCGGGAGGAAGGATACGAGGACGACGACTACCAGGGTTCGTCCCAGCAGCGCGGGAACTACAGCGAAGATGACGACGATCGCTTCTACTCGGGGCGCGGCCAGCGCAACCGGGCGGGCGAATTCCCGGGCTCAAGCCGCTCCTCCGGCTCCCGCAGCCGTTCGACCAGCAGCCGGCGCCGCGAGTGACGCGGTCCCGGCTCCCGTGCTTTCGCAGCCCCGCGGCTGCTAAAGCACTTCCTTTTCACCTCTTCCACCCTCGTCCCTTTCCGCCATGAAAATCGATTCCAGCCGCATCGCCTCCGCCACCGAAGCCGCGCCCGCCGTCTCCTCATCCGCCTCCGCCGCGCAACCCGCGGAGAAACCCGCGCGCCAGGTCGGCTACGCCGTCATCGGCCTGGGCCACATCGTCCAGGTGGCGGTGCTGCCCGGGTTCGAGCATGCGCCGAACTCCAAGCTCGTCGCGCTCGTGTCGGGCGAGCGCCAGAAGCTGCAGGCGCTCGGCCAGCGCTACGCGGTCGCCGGCCGGTACATGTACGACCAGTTCGACGAGTGCCTCGCCGATCCCGCCGTGGACGCGGTCTACGTCGGGCTCCCGAACGACCAGCACTGCGACTGCGTCGTGCGCGCCGCCGAGGCCGGCAAGCACATCCTGTGCGAAAAACCCCTGGCGCTGGACGCGCGGCAGGCGCGGATCATGATGGAGGCCGCCGCCGCCAACCACGTGAAGCTCATGACCGCCTACCGCCTGCACTTCGAGGCGGCCAACCTCGCGACGATCGAGCTCGTGAAGTCCGGCAAGCTCGGCGAGCCGCGCTACTTCACCTCGAACTTCAGCTACCAGGTGAGCGACCCCGACAACATCCGGCTCAAGGCCGACCGCGGCGGCGGCCCGCTCTACGACATCGGCATCTACTGCCTCAACGCCGCGCGCTACCTGATGCGTGACGAGCCCAATGAGGTCTTCGCGATGCTCGCGCGCTCGGGCGACAAGCGCTTCGACGAGGTCGAGGAAACCGCCGCGGTCATGCTCCGCTTCCCGCAGGGCCGGCTCGCTTCGTTCATGGTGAGCTTCGGCGCGGCCGATGTCGCCCGCTACGAATTCGTCGGCACGAAGGGCCGGGTCGTGCTCGAGCCGGCCTACGAATACAGCGAGGCGTTGCGCCAGTGCGTGACGATCGGCGAAAAGACCGAGGAGAAAAGCTTCCCGCGCAACGACCAGTTCGGCGGCGAAATCGAGGCGTTCTCGGAATGCATCCTGAAAAACCGGGAGCCGGAGCCGTCGGGCCTGGAGGGACTCGCCGACCTGCGCGTCATCGACGCCATTTTCGAGTCCGCCGCCACGGGGGCCGCAGTCCGGCTGCCCCGGCTGCAAAAGGCCAGCCGGCCGGACCGGCGCCAGCTGAAGAAAAAGCCCGCGGCGAGGAAACCGCGCCTGGTCAAGGTCGACGCCCCGCACGACTAGAGCGAATTAACCGCAGCCGGACAAGTCGCAGCAGACACCGTCTCTTTCGCCCCCTCATCCCGAGCCGGGCGAAGGACGCGCCCCGCTGGCCCGCGGCCCGGCATTTCGGGCTGAACCTGCGGCCCCGGGGCGGGTCAGTCCCTTATCGCCTCATCATGACACTTCCGACCGACGCCCCAGGCGCCAACCTCGACGGGGGGTGCCCGGTTCTGCCGGCTGATCCTGCCACCGTCTATGGCGAGCTTTTCATCGCCGTGCAGCGGGGCGGCCTGTTCACCGACCAGAAAACCTTCGTGGACTGCGTGCCCAAGCTGGAGCCGGCGCTGATCCTCGAACACTACCGGCGCGCGCGGGAGGAAAGCGGTTTCGACCTGGGCGCGTTCGTGGCGGAACATTTCCTCGTGCCGCAGCCGCTGTCGGTGGCGGCCAGCGTCGCGGAGAGCGTCGAGCATCACCTGGCCCACACGTGGGACCTGTTGCGGCGGGAGCCCGACGTGCCCGTGACCGGCTCGTCGCTGCTCGCCCTCGCCCACCCGTACATCGTCCCCGGCGGGCGCTTTCGCGAAGTCTATTACTGGGACTCGTATTTCACGCTGCTCGGCCTCCGCGAGCACGGGCGCGAGGACCTCGTCCGCTCGATCACCGACAACCTCGCCGACCTCCTGCACCGCTACGCCCTGATCCCGAACGGCAACCGGTCCTATTACCTGACGCGCTCCCAGCCGCCGGTGCTGTCGCTCATGGTCGAGTTCATCATGCAGCAGGACGGCCCGGCCGCCCTCGAGCGGTACCTGCCCGCGCTGCAGGCCGAGCTGGATTACTGGAACGACCGCTGCCACGGCACGCGCCACGCCGTGGCGATGCCGGGCGGCGGCACGCTTCACCGCTATTACGACCAGTCGGACGCCCCCCGCCCCGAGGCCTTCGCCAACGACGAGCAGCTCAGCCGGACCTCGCCGCAGCCGGCGCCCGAGCTCTACCGGAACCTGCGCTCGGCCACCGAGAGCGGCTGGGATTTCAGCAGCCGCTGGTTCATGGGCGGCGAAAGCCTGGCCCACATCCGGACCACGGAATTCATCCCCGTCGACCTCAACTGCTACCTGCTGCACCTCGAGCGCACGCTGGCGAAGGCGCTCGCCGCCAAGGGCGAGACCGCGCCGGCCGAGCGCGTCGCCCGGGCCGCCACCCGGCGGGAAGAGCTGATCCAGCGCCACTGCTGGTCGGCAGCCGCCGGGTTTTTCTTCGACCATCACCTGCCCTCCGCGCACTACAGCCCGCACTACACGCTGGCCGCCGCGACGCCGCTGTTCGTGCGCTGCGCCACCCAGGCCCAGGCCGACGCGGTGGCGGCGGTGCTGCGGGAGCGGTTCCTCCAGGCCGGCGGCCTGCAGACCACGCTCACCCGCAGCGGCGAACAGTGGGACGCCCCCAACGGCTGGGCGCCCCTCCACTGGATCGCCGTGGCCGGCCTCGTCAACTACGGCCACAACGAACTCGCGTCCGAAATCGCCCAGCGCTGGGTCAACCTCAACATCGGCGTGTTCACGCGCACGGCGCGGGTGATGGAAAAATACAACGTGGTCGACCTCTCGCTGCCGGCGGGCGGCGGCGAGTACCCGACGCAGGACGGCTTCGGCTGGACCAGCGCGGTGCTGCTGAAGCTCCTGAAATCCTACCCGTTGAAAACCGAGCCGGCCTCATGAGGTCCGCACCAGCAGCGCGACCGGGAACGCATGGAAGAGCGTGTTGGGTGAAACCTCCCCGGCAAAGCGCTCCTCCGTGAACACGTGGCGCCATTCCCCGGCGGGCAGCGTGACCCGCGTGTCGCCCCAGTCGCCGCGCAGCGAATGCGTGAAGCGCGGCACCAGCGTCAGCACCTGCCCGCCGCGGATGAAGCCGAGCACGTGGCCGAGCCGCGCGCCGGCCGCCGTGACCGGCTCGTAGGCGCTGCCGCGCGCGAAGCATTCGGGATGTTTCCGCCGCAACGCGAGGGCTTGGTGGATGAGCCAGAGCTTCGGCAGGCCGGCGTCCCAGTCGTGCAACGCCTGGTCGGGGGGCATCCCGTCGAGCCGCGCCATCAGGCGCCGGCGCAGGTCGAAGTCCACCGGCCGCCGGTTGTCGGGATCCACCAGGCTGAGGTCCCACAGTTCGCTGCCCTGGTAGAAATCGGGCACGCCGGGCGCCGTGAGCTTGATCAGCGTCTGCGCGAGGCTGTTGATCCGCCCGGGCCGGACCAGCGGCTCGACGTAGCACGCGAGGCTGGCGAGGAATTTCTGCGACGCGAAGATTTCCTTCAGGAAATCCTCGAGCGACTGCTCATAGGCCTGGTTCGGCTCGCGCCACGAGGTGTGGATCTTCGCCTCGCGGCACGCCTTGCGCAGGTAGTTCCAGGCGCGCCCGAAATCGATCGGCCACGCGCCGACGAGGGTCTGGTAGAGCAGGTACTCGGCGTGCGGGTCGGGCGCGCGCCCCTTCCAGGCCGGGCGGTTCATCGCCGTCCACTCCGTCAGGGCCGGCCCCCAGCGCTCGAGATCCTCGGTCAGCACGCAGATCCGCGTGCGCACGTCCTCGCTCCGCTTCGTGTCGTGCGTCGAGGTGGCCAGCATGGTTTCCGGCCAGTGCTCGGCAAGGTGGTGGCAGAACTCGTGGAATTTCTCCGACGAGATGCCCAGCAGCGACGCCTGCGCGCCCACCTCGTTGCACGCGACCAGGCGGTCGTAGCAATAGAAGGTCGTGTCCTCGACGCCCTTCGCCGTCACCGCGGGCGTCAATTGCTGCCAGCGGGCGATGAACTCCTGCGCGGCCGCCCCCGCCGCATCGTTGAGCAGCAGGCGCTCGAGATACCCGAACACGTCGTCCGGCACCCCGGGCAGGCGCGCCCGCGCCTGCTTGAGCAGCGCCGCCAGGGCGGCGCGATCCTCGCGGTCCGCCCCGCCCGCCCCGCGGTAGGTGCGGTAGACGGGCAGCAGGACGGTGAGCTCGATCAGGGCCTGCTGGAGGTGCTGCCGGCTGAGGTCGCGCGTCTTCCACCAGCCGCGGGCGATTTCCACGGCGAGGTCGGTGAGGCGCTCGAGGTCGGCGCCGAACAGCGTCGGGATGATCGCGGCCTTCTTTTCGCGCACCACCTTCGGCAGGTTGACCGGGTGCCCCGTGTAGTCCGCATAGATCGCGGACAAGGCATCCGACTTCTGCGCGTCCATCCACAACAGGTTCACCTTCCCGAGGAAATCGTAGCCCACCGTGCCCTCGACCGGCCAGTCCGCGCGCAGCCGCTCGTCGGCCTCGAGGATCTTCTCGGCGTAGATCCGGCCCGCCGGCAGCAGGCCGCGCAGGCGCGTGAAATAATTCCCCGGCTCGCGCAGGCCGTCGGGATGGTCCACGCGCAGGCCCTGCACGTCGCCGTCGCGGCAGAGCGCGGCGATGCGTTCGTGGCTGGCCGCGAAAACCGTGTCGTCCTCCACCCGCAGGCCGACCAGCCCGCCGACGTCGAAGAAGCGGCGGTAGTTGCTGATCTCGCCCTCGAGTTTCCAGACGTGCAGCGCATACCATTGCGCCTCCAGCAGCTCGTGCAGGCGCGCCGGGTCGCGGTTGAGCGCGGCGACGCGCTCCGCCACCGGCGCGGCCGCCGCGAGCTGCGGCCAGCGCGCGGCCACGATGCGGGCCGTGCCGGCATAGACGGCCTTGTCCGTTTCGGACAGCAGCCGGCGGTGGCGCAGGTGTTCCAGCTGGCGGAAAAGCGGGTCGGCCTCGCTCTCCGCCGGCAGCAGCTGCCGCCACGAGGCGGGCGTGAGCGGCCAGCTCTGGCCCGGGCCGGCGAGCCGCGGCAGGCCGCTGGATAGGTCGACCTGCAGCTCGCCCGCGGCCAGCGCCTCCCCGTACGGCCGGCCCAGCGTCGCCAGGTGCACGCGGCCGGGCGCGGCCGCGTGGTCGGGGAAGACGTCGAAAAAAAGCGCGTGCGGGCTGCACGGCCCGTGCGCGAGAAAATCGTCCCACCACGGGTTGTGCGCGTTTGCCGCCATGTGGTTGGGGACGATGTCCAGCAGCAGCCCCAGCCCGTGGGCCCGGGCTTGCGCGACGAAGCTGCGCCACGCGTCCTCCCCGCCCAGGTCGTCGCTGATGCGGGTGGGATCGGTCACATCATAGCCGTGCGCGCTGCCCGGCATCGCCTGCAGGCAGGGGGAAAGGTAGACGTGGCTGACGCCGAGCTGCGCGAGGTACGGCACCAGCGCCTCCGCCGCGGACAGCGGGAAGCCGGCGTGGAGCTGCAGCCGGTAGGTCGCCAGCCATTCAGCGTTCATGGCCCAGCAGGATGAGCGAGCGCGCCTCGAGCGTGAGCCGGCGCCGCGCGCCGAGCTTTTCCACGCCGGGCTCGAGCTGCGGGCGGGCGGTGTCGAACATCATCCGCCAGCTGCCGGCGGGCAGGTCCAGCGGGACGCGAAACTGGCCGCGTTCGTGGTGGGCGTTGAGAATCAGGAGAAAATCCCAGTCTTCGACCTGCGCGCCGGCGGCGTCGCGCATCTCCTTCGCGTCGCCGTGCAGGAACATGCCGAGCGTCCGGATCCAGCCCGTCGCCCAGTCCGCGTCCTCCATCTTTTTGCCGTCGGCGCGGTACCAGTTGAGGTTTTCCCCATGCACCCCATCCGCCCGGTGCGCCTCGTAATAGCTCCGGCGGCGGAAATTCGGGTGCTTGCGGCGGAACTGGCTCACGCGGCACGCGAAATCGAGGAAGGCGCGCTGCGGTTCGCCGAGGTCCCAGTGGTGCCAGCTGAGCTCGTTGTCCTGGCAGTAGGTGTTGTTGTTGCCCTGCTGCGTCGGGCTGAGCTCGTCGCCCGCGGAGATCATCGGCACGCCCTGGGCGAAGAGCTGCGTGCACCTGAGGTTGCGCTTCTGCCGCTCGCGCAGCTCGCGCACCGCGGGGTCGTCGGTCGGGCCCTCGTGGCCGCAGTTCCAGGACTGGTTGTCGTCCGTCCCGTCGCGGTTGTCGTCGAGGTTGGCCTCGTTGTGCTTGCCGTTGTAGCTGACGAGGTCGTGCAGCGTGAAGCCGTCGTGCGCCGTGACGAAGTTGATGCTGGCGGACGGGAGGCGCTGGCTGCGCTCATAGAGGTCGGCGCTGCCGTTCAGGCGGGTGGCGATCTCCGAGCACAGGCCCTCGTCGCCCTTCCAGAAGCGGCGGACGGCGTCGCGGTACTTGCCGTTCCACTCCGTCCAGCCCTGCGGGAAGTTGCCGACCTGGTAGCCGCCCTCGCCGAGGTCCCAGGGCTCCGCGATGAGCTTGATGGGCGCGAGGACCGGGTCCTGGTAGATGAGGTTGAAGAACGGCCCGAGCTGGTTGACGTCGCGCAGCTCGCGCGCCAGCGCCGAGGCCAGGTCGAAGCGGAAGCCGTCGATGTGCATTTCGGTGACCCAGTAGCGCAGGCTGTCCATCACGAGCTGGAGCGAGTGCGGGTGCACGAGGTTGAGCGTGTTGCCGCAGCCGGTGTAATCCATGTAGTAGCGCGGCTGGTCCGGCACCGTCCGGTAGTACACGGGATTGTCGATGCCGCGGAAGGAAAGCGTCGGCCCCCGCTCGTTGCCCTCGGCGGTGTGGTTGTACACGACGTCGAGGATCACCTCGAAGCCGGCGTTGTGCAGGTCCTTCACCATCTGCTTGAACTCCCGCGCCACGGCCTCCGGGCTGGTGGGATTGCTGGCGTAGTACGGGTCCAGCGCGAAAAAGTTCAGCGTGTTGTAGCCCCAGTAGTTCCGCAGGCCCTTGTCCACGAGGTGGCGGTCGGACAGGAAATAGTGCACCGGCATCAGCTCGACGGACGTGATCCCGAGCCTCTTGAGGTGCGCGATGACCGGCGGCGAAGCCATGCCGGCATACGTACCGCGCAGTTTTTCCGGCACGTCGGGATGGAGCTTGGTCAGGCCGCGGACGTGTGCCTCGTAGATCGTCGTCTCGTGCCACGGGATGACCGGGCGTTTCTCATCGCCCCAGTCGAAGCTGGCGTCGATGACGATCCCGAGCGGCGCGAACGGCGCGCTGTCGCGCTCGTCGCGGGACAGGTCGAGCTCCGGATGGCCGAACTGGTAGGCGAACAATTCGTCCGCCCACTTCAGCGGGCGGCCGATCGCCTTCGCGTACGGGTCGAGCAGCAGCTTGGCCGGATTGAAGCGCAGGCCGGCCGCGGGCTCGGCGGGGCCGTGCACGCGGTAACCGTAGAGCTGGCCGGGGCCGACGCCCGGCAGGTACACGTGCCAGATGCCGCCGGTTTTTTCCGTGACGGCCAGGGTTTCGGGCGCGCGGTCCTCCGCCGAGGCGAACAGGCAGAGCTCCACCCTTTGGGCGTTCTCCGAGAAGAGCGCGAAATTGACGCCGGCGCCGTCCCACGTGGCGCCCTGCGGATAGGGGCGGCCGGGCTGGCGCACCCGCGCGGGCGGGGCGTCCACCGGCGGGGCGGACATGGTTTGATTGGGCATGGTATTCACCGTGAAAAGAGGAAGTCATGGCGTCGCCAAAAAGCGCCGGACGCATTTCCTCCCTCTCATCCTAGACCGCGCCCATCCCCGATCCCATCGGGTCAACACCCGGCAAAATCCCGCCGGCGGTCCGTTTTTCACCGCCGCGCTGGGGTGTTCGCCCCCCGCTCGTTTGTAATATAATATATTACAAATTTCCGGGTCGGGGCCGGTTCAGGACGATTCCATCTGGGCCTTGAAACGCGCGAGCGCGGCCGCGACCTCCTGCTTGGCCTTCTTGCCGAGCAGACCGTTGAACAGCCCCGCCAGTTTGCCCGGCGGATCGAACTCGAGCTGCACCGTCACCTTGGTGTCCGCGCCGGAAGCGGGCTCGAACCGGACGGTCCAGGCATTCGGCACGGGGGCGCCCTCGAGCGATTGCCAGGCGAGCAGGCGGCCGGGTTCGTCGTTGAGGATGATCATGTCCCAGGCGAGCGGGCGGCCGGCGAACGGCGCCCGCACGGACCAGAGACCGTCATGGCCCGGCGCCGCCGTGATCCCGACGTTGTGCCCGATGAGGCGCGCCAGGTTTTCCGGCTGGCGGCAAAAGGCGTGGAGCCTGGCCGCCGGCTGGAGAATGACACAGTCCGCCACCACCTTGATGCCCCGGTCACCGGGCAGGCTGATGCCCGCCGACCGCGCGTGGGCGTGGATGGAGCGGGGGCGCCCGGGAAAGGGGAAGGAGGTTCTCATGGCCGAAGGCCGCGCAGGAAGCCCCGCCTTACTCGTCCGTTTCGTTCCTCGCGTCGATGTTCAGGGTCTCGGCGACCGCGGTGAGCTTCCTGTCCGTCTGGCCTTCCTCGTCGAGGGTGGCCTGGAGGAGTTCCGAGACGTCATCGCGCTCCATCAGGTCGGCATAGGTGCGCAGCGTGCCATAGGAGGCGATTTCGTAATGCTCGACCTTCTGCGCGGCGCCGATGAGCGCGGCATCCTTGATGGTGTCGGGCAGGTCCTCCTGGATGATCTCCTGGCCTTCCTTGATCAGGCCCTTCATGGCCTCGCACACCTTGGTGGCGGGTTTTTCATCGAGCAGCCTGAAGACCTTCTCCAGGCGACGGACATGGCCTTCGGTCTCCTTCAGGTGCCTGGTGAAGCCGGTCTTGAGCTGTTCGTCGGACGCGGCCTTGGCCATCTTGGGCAGGGCCTTCACGAGCTGCTGCTCGGCATGGTAGATATCCTTGAGTTCCTCGATGAAAAGTTCCTGGAATGCGGATTCGGCGGGCATGGGAATGATGGGTTGAAGTTGCGGTTGTTTTTTTCGCGGCGCGGGGGCCGCGGGGAAGTTGCGCCAGCATAACCCAATGCCACGGCGGCGCGCCATCGGGCCGCAACCCGGTCGGGCCACCGGTCCCGCGCCGGAAATCCTCAGGCGGGCGGCGTGAGCTCGCGCGACGCCGTCACCTGGCGTTTCGACGCCGTGGCCGAACGATCCGGCGTGGGCGCGTCGGCGGAGGGATTTTCCGGTTGCACGGGCTTGCCCCCGCCTGCGGCCCGGCCGGGCCGCGCGCCGCCGGCGGACGCGAAGCCGGCG
>CAYZSN010000005.1:0-24734 GCA_964481095.1 uncultured Oleiharenicola sp.
CAGCCGGTGTCGCCCGCCTTGGCCCCGGCGACGACGAAGCGCGGCGCGCCGGGCCCGTCGGGCGCGCGCGTCGGCATGGGCGGGCGGGCGGGCGGAACGGGATCGGCGGCACGGGCCACCGCGAGCATTGAGACAAGGACCGGGGCAACGACCAACCGGGCGGAAAATTTCATGGGGTGCCATGGAGGTAAACGACCCGCGCCCCGTTGGCAAACGGAAGTCCGGGCCGGCGCCGGCCCAGGTGATGCGCCCCACGCCCCTTGCCCGGGGGCGGTTCCGCGCATCGTCACGCTGACCAGCGTGCGTTTCCCGTGGGCCGAAAAAAATCCGAAGCGGCTGGTCGTCCGCCTGCGGCCATCCGCCTCCCGTCGTTCGCGGCTCGTCCGGCGCATGCTGTCCGTCATCCCGCGCACAACGCCGCCCCCGCGCCGCAGACCGGACTTTACCTTTTTCCCCGCGACGGTTCGATGACCGGTGCCATGGACGGTTCGGCCGCATCCCCCGCTTCCCCGCCGCCTGCGTCCCGCCGGAGCTGGCGTGACCTCGGCGGCCCGCGCTCCACGGCCGTGGTGCTGGCGGTTTTCCTGGTCGCCTACTTCGGGCTGCGCGCCGGCAGCTATTCGGTCCGGTCGGCCACGTACGACGAGCCGATCCACCTGGTGGCCGGTTACGCCGCGCTGGCCCGGCACGACTATCGCATGGATCCGACCCACCCGCCGTTCCTGCGCATGTGGGCGGCCCTGCCCTTGTGGGTGCTGGGCGTCCCGCCCCCCGACACCGCGCAAATCGACCGGCAGGAGCCGAAGGATTGGATCTACCGTGCGTACAAGTACGCGCCCCGTTACCTGTACGACGACCCCAACGCCGACCTGAACCTCAACCTCGGCCGCTGCATGATCATCCTGCTGGGCGCGACGCTCGGGGTGCTGCTGTATTGCTGGGCCCGCGAATGGCTCGGCTTCTACCCTGCCGTGCTGGTGCTCGCGTGCTGCCTGGTCGAACCGAACCTCGCCGCCCATGCCACGCTGGTCACAACGGACTTTGGCATCACGCTCTTCTTCCTCGGCACGGTGTACTTCGCCTGGCGGACGCGGCGCCGTTTCTCGGCGTGGAACCTGGCCGGGCTCGCGGCCTGCTTCGCGCTCGCCTGCATCAGCAAGTTCACCGCCGTCCTGCTGCTGCCGGCCGGCGGCCTGCTGCTGGCGGCGGACGTGCTGCGGCGCGACGGCGCAATCACGCCGCGCCGCGCCGCGGGCATCATGGCGCTTCTCGGGTTGGCGGCGTTTGGCGCCATCTGGGCCGTCTACGGCTTCCGCTATGCCCCGAGCGACACGCCGGGATGGCTTTTCCGCCCCGATGACGCCGGGCGCGCCGCCGGCCCGGCGGTGGTCACGCGGGTGCTGGAATGGATCGACGCGCGCCACCTCCTCCCCAACGCCTATGCCCAGGGATTTCTGCTCAGCGTCAGCCAGGCGGCGCCGCTGCCCGGGTTCCTGGCCGGCGAAATCAGCACCACGGGCTGGTGGTATTATTTTCCGGCCGCCTTCCTGCTCAAGACCCCGCTGGCCCTGATCCTCCTGGCGGGCGCGGGCCTCGTGGTGCTGGCCGTCCGGTGGCGGCGGCTCGGCGCGATGAACGCGCTCCACGTGCTCGGGCCCGCGGCCATCTACCTGGCCGTCGCGATGGCCAGCGGCATCTACCTCGGCGTGCGCCACATCCTGCCGGTCTACCCGTTTGTGCTGCTTGTCGCCGCCGTCGTCGGGTGGGAAATCGCCTCGCGCCCGCGGCTGCCGCGCGTGGCGACGGCGCTGCTCGGCGCGCTGCTCGTCTATTGGGGCGTGAAGTTCGCCCGGGTTTATCCGGCCAACCTGACCTATTTCAACGTGCTCGCCGGCGGCCCGGCGAACGGCGCCCGTTACCTCGTCGATTCCAACCTCGACTGGGGCCAGCACGTGAAACTCCTGAAGCGCTGGGTGGACCGGGCCGGCGTGAAGCGGATCAACCTCGCCTACTTCGGCACGGCCGATCCCGATTTCTACGACATCCCGTACATTTCCCTGCCCGGCACGGCCAATTTCAACCGCGCGCGCTTTCCCGCCCCCGAACTGCCGGGCTATGTGGCCATCAGCGAGACCATCCAGAGCGGCGTCTACTACCGGCCCGAGTGGCGGCTGTTCTACAGCGGCTTCCGCCGGCTCGTCCCGCAGGCGGTCATCGGCAACACGATCCGGGTGTATTGGGTGGACCAGTGGCCCGAACCGGCGGCGGACGACCTTTTCGGCACCGACGCGCAGCTCGACCTGACCCAGCTCTCGCTCGCCAATGCCCTCGGCCAGCTCGAATGGCATGAACTCGCCGTCGACCAATACCGCCTCTACCTGCAGCGCAATCCCGCCGATGCCGCGGCCTGGAATGCGCTGGGACTCGCCCTGCTGCACACCGACGCGAAGGACGACGCACCTGCGGCCCTCGCGCGGGCCCGGGAGCTGGGTGCCCGGCCATAGCGGGAATCCTCGGCATGCACCGGCCGGCCGAATCGCGTTTTTTGCTCCTTTTGCGCCGTTTGCGGCTAAAGTGGGGGCGGACCCTGAATCCACGGGCCCGTATTTCGCGTATAACCGAACAAACCGCCTCCCTCGCTTCCGCCATGAAAATCCCTTCCCTTCTCCTGCTTGCCTGCCTTCCGCTCGGAGCGATCCGGGCCGCCGAAAAACCCACGCCGGCCCCGGAGCCCAAGCAGGTCCTGGCCATCGTCGTGGTCGAGACCCTCCAGCGACAGACCGCGATCACCGACTACGACCGCTTCGACATCGCCTTCCATGATCTAGCCCGGAAGCGCAAGTGGCCCGTCACCCTCAAGGTCGAGCGCTTTGCCGCCAACATGCCGGCCTATGATCCCGAGGTGCGTCTCTTCACCCGGCCGCTCCGGGAGGAGACCCCGGGCGACCTGACCTATCGTGCCTGGGTGACCGTGACCATCCGCGGCGAGAAGCACGACTTCGGCATCGTGACCTACCGTACCTACCCGCGCGCCGGGGAAAATCGGGAGGATACCTTGGAAAAGGTCTTCGCCGGCGCCGCCCAAGCCATCGCCGGCAAATTCGAACCGCTCCTTTTCCCGGGCACCTCCAAATAAGACGAGCCTTCGCGCCGTGATGCCCGCTTCAGTGGAGAAAGACGTCCACGAGGAAACCCGGCTGCTCGCCACCGCCGGGACCGGCGACCGCGCGGCGTTTCGCGAACTGTATGCCCGCTACCGCGCGCCGCTCTTCTCATTCGCCCTCCGGCTGGTCGGCGACGCCGGCGCCGCCGAGGAGGTGCTGCAGGACACGTTCGTGAAAATCTGGCGCCACGCGTCCGCCTACGATGCGCGCAAGTCCCGCCCCTTCACCTGGGCCGTCACGATCCTTCGCCGCACCGCGATCGACCACCTGCGCAAGCACCGCCGCACGCCCACGCTGCAGGCGCTGCCTGGGGCCGACGCCGCCCCGGCCGAATTTTCCCTCCGCGAAACCGTCCGCCAGTCGGCCGAGGCCGGCGAGGACGCCGCCCGCGTGCGCGAGGTCCTCGCCACGCTCGCCCCGCCCCAGCGCGCCGCGCTCGAACTGGCGCTCTTCTCCACCCTCACCCACGCCGCGATCGCCGCGCGCGTCGCCCACCCGGCCAACACCGTCAAAACCTGGATCCGGCGCGGCCTGCTCGAGCTGCGCGCCGCCCTCGACCAAACCAAACCATGAACGACTCACCCGAAGATCTCGCCTGCCGCTATGTGCTCGGCCGCCTCGACCGCGCGGAACGCGCCGCCTTCGAGGCCCGCCTCGCCGCCGATTCCGCCCTCGCCCGCCTCGTGCGCAAGACCGAGGCCGCCCTCGACCTCCGCCGCGGCCTGCTCGCGCCGCATTCCACCCTCCACCCGTCCCCGTCATGAACGAATCCTCCGAAGAAACCGCCACGCTGTACGTGCTCGACCAGCTCGACGCTTCCGCCCGGGCCGTCTTCGAGGCGCGCCTCCTCCACGACCCCGGGCTCGCCGGCCTGGTCCGGGACCTCGAGGCCGGCCTGGCCCGCGGCATCCGCAGCCTGCCCCCGGTCGAGCCGCCGGCCGACCTCCTGGCCCGCATCGAAGCGCGCCTCGACGCCGGGGCTGTGCCCGCTGCGCCTCCACCGTCCTCTGGCCTCCGTCCTCTGTGGCTTGATTGGGCCCGCTGGGGCCTCGCCGCGAGCATCGCCGCCAGCCTCGCCATCCTCGCCTTCCAAAGCCTGCGCCGCCCGGCCGCCCCGGTGTTCGTCGTCGTGGGCCTCGACGCCAACCGCAACACGTTCACCGAAATCCCGCCGCAGGGCGCCGGGGCCCGCGACCCCGACGCCCGCTTCATGCAGCTCGCCTCGCTGGCCGAGAACTACCTGCGCAAGCCCGCCGCGCCGGCGGCCCCCGCTTCCACGGACAACCGCGGCTACGCCCTCTTCGATCCGGCGAGCCAGCAGGGCTTCATCGTCATCGAGCAAATCCCCGCCCTCGCCCAAAACCAGCGCTACCATCTCTGGGTCGCCGACGCCGCCACCGGCCGCGTGCGCGATGCCGGCGCGCTGCCGCCCACCGACGCGGGCCACGGCCTCTATTCCTTCGCGCTGGAACCCAGCGACGCCCCGAAATCCAACCGCCCGCAGGTTTTCATCACGGTGGAGGACGCCCGCGAAGCGCCGGAACCGGACCAGCCGCGCGGCAGGGTCGTGCTCGGCAACCGCAGCTTCTGAGGGCGAAGCGACGGCTCAAATTACGCTGTCATCGCAGGTCGACTTTGTCGACCGTGGCGATCCAGCTGGATTGCTTCGTCTCCCGCGAACGCGGGATCCTCGCCATGACAAGGCAGGGAGCGACTCTCCGGCGTCTCACCGGCTGTACGCCGCGGTCACCTTGCGGATCATGCCGTCGTCCTTGGTCAGGACGAACAGGTCGCCGGTGCGCGCGTCGTAGCCGACGCGCAGGTGCGCGCGGTCGGCGTGCGCCAGCGCCTTGATCGTCGTGACCGCGCCGTCGCGCACGACCACCAGCTCGTGGATCGTGTGGTCGTCCAGCCCGGCCCCGAGGTTCATGAAGAACAGCCGGCCGTTCACGATGTCGCCGAAGATGTACTTGTCGCGCAGCGGCGCGAGCGGCCCGTGATAAACGTAGCCGCCCGTGACGGCCGCGCCTTCGGTGTGGTCGTACTCGCCGAAGGGCGCGTGATAAGGCGCCCGCTCCGCCTCCGTCGTCGCGTACACGACCTTGGCGTCGCCCTTCGCGTTGAGGCGCAGCGTGCCCTCGAGCGACGCCAGCCCGTAACCGTACGCCCCGCCCTTCTCGATCAGGTTCACCTCCTCGACGTTGGACTCGCCGATGTCGACCGAGATCATGAGGCGGCGGCCGCGCGCGAAATCCCAGCTCAGGCGGTGCGGGTTGCGGAAGCCGTAGGCCCAGATCTCCTTCCGCACCGTCGGGTCCCCGCTGCCGGCGAAGGGATTGTCGGCCGGGATGCCGTACTGCCCGTTGGCGCCGTTGTGGCCGGCCGGGTCGATGCGCAGGATGGAACCGAGCAAGGTCCGCGGATGACCCGACATGTCGGGCCGCTTCAGGTTCGTCGAACCGCCGTCGCCGATGCCGATGTAGAGCTTGGCGTAGTCGGGATCGGCCGGGTCGGTCACGGGCGAGAATGCGATCTCCTGCGAGCCATGGCCGGTCGTCGGCGTCACGAACCGCATCACCTCGCGGTGCGTGCCCGCGAACACCGGCGCGGCGGGATCCGTCAGCTTCCACTCGGTCAGCACCCACTCGAGCGCCGGGGTCTCGAATTTCGGGACGTCCGCCGGGATGTCGGCCGGGTTCACCGCCGGGCTGCCGCGCCGCAGCTCCGAATGGGTCGTGTAGAAGAGGCCGTTGTGCGCGAAGTCCGGGTGCAGCGCGAAGCTGCCCAGCCCGCTCGCCACGCCCGGGTCGCACATGAACCGGTCGAACTCCGGCCGCACGTCGAGGAACACGGACAGGCGGCGCCCGGCGTCCACGTGGTAGAGCAGGCCCATCAGCTCGTCGACGAACAGCGCGCCCGCCGCGCGCGGGTCGGGCCGCAGCAGCGTGATGCCCTTGTACGGCGTGCGTCCCGGCAGACGCGGGACCTGCACGTAGTCCTCGAGCTCGACCGCCAGGTTCGACTTCTCCACCGGCGGCAGCAGGCGCGGCGCCGGCGCCGCCGGCGCCTTGGGGTCGACCGCGAGCGGCTTCAGGCCCTGCGCGGCGGATTCGGCGTCGATGTAGGCGAGGATGGCCGTGACCTCCGCCGGGGCCAGGTGCGCGAACACCGGCATCGGCACCTTGTAGCGGCGGAACAAGGCGGCGGCGCGGGCGTCACCGGACGCGATGACCTGCGCGGGGTTGCGGATCCAAGCCTCGAGTTGCGCCGGGGAAAGCAGCGTCGTGACGCCGCCGAGCGGCGGCCCGATGCCGTCCTGCGCGAGCGCGTGGCACGAGGCGCATTGCTGCGTGAAGAGCGTCTTCCCCTGCGCGACCATCGCGGCATCCGGGGGATCATTCCCGGCGGCCAGCGGGACGCCGGCCAAGACCATCACTACCCAGGATTTTTTAACCGCGAAGTTCACGCAGCGCGCTTTCAACTTCCTCATTCAACTTTCAACTCCTGCCCCGCTCACGGCAGGAACAGGACGCAGACCGCCTTGGCCACGGCGGCGGTCGCCGGCGTGGCGGTGAGCCGGCCGGTGGCGCCATCGACCTTGAAGACGGTGAGGTTGCCCGAATCCTGGTGCCCGCAGAGCAGCCACGCGCCGTCCGGGGTCAGGTTGAAGTTGCGGGGATTCTTGCCGCCGGTCGGGACGACCTCGAGCCGCGTCAGCCCGCCGGTGGCCGCATCGCGCGCGAAAACCGTGATCGTATTCGGCCCGCGGTTCGCCGCGTAGACGAAGCGGCCGTTGGGATGGACGCGCAGCTCGGAGCAGCTGTGGCGGCCGGTGTAGCCGTCGGGCTCGGTCGAGATCCGCTGGAAGGGCGTGGCGACGCCGCCCGTGGGGTCGTAGCGGCAGACGGTCACGGAACCGTCGAGTTCGTCGAGCACGTAGAAGCTCTTCCCGTCGGGCGAAAACTTCGTGTGGCGCGGGCCCGCGCCGGGCGCGATGGTGACGTCGGCCGCCGGGTGCGGCGTGAGGCTCCCCGCCTCCGGCGCGAGCGCGTAGGCGAACACGCGGTCCACGCCGAGGTCGGCGATGAAGGCGAAGCGGTTGTCCGGCGAAAGCGTCACCGAATGCGGATGCGGCGCGTCCTGGCGGTCCTTCACCGGCCCGAGCGGGCCGGCCTGGTCCAGCAGGCTCGCGGGCGCGCCGACCCCGCCGTCGGCGGAGACCGGGAACGACACGACATACCCGCCGTTGTAGCTCGCCGCGACCACCATCCGGCCGGTGGCGTCGACGGCGAGGTGCGTGAGCCCGCCGCGACCGGTGGGCGAGACGTTGAGCGGCGTGAGCCGGCCGCTCGCCGGGTCGAGGGCGAACGCCGCCACCGCAGCGGTGTTTTTGCCGTCCGCGCCCTTCACCTGCGTCAGCGCGTAGAGGAAGCGCCCGTTGGGATGCGGGGCGAGGAACTCCGGGTTCGCCAGTTCGGCCGCCAGTTGCGGCGCGGACAGCTCGCCCGTGTCGCCGTTGAGGCGCGTGACGTAGATGCCGCGGCTGTCATTGGGCCCGTTGCCGGTGTAGGTGCCGAGCAGCACGGTATGGTCGCGGGCGGCGAGGTTGAGCGCGGAGCAGAGGAAGAGAACGGCAAGGTAACGCATGGGGGTAAAGTGTCGGGGGTTCGCCGCCTCAGAGGTCCGCCAGGCGCTCGGTGGCGTCGCCGAAGCGATCCAGCTTCACGCCCATGCGGTCCATCAGCGACAGGTGCAGGCTGCAGGCCTTGCGGTTGGCGTCGCCCGCGTTGCGGTAATCGAGGACGCGGCCCGTCTTCAGCGTGCCGTTGCCGCGGCCGGCGAGGAGGATCGGAAGCTGGTCGGCGCTGTGGGCGTCGCCGTCGAAGAGGTTCGAAGCCATCATCAGGATGGAGTGGTCGAGCATCGTCCCCTCGCCTTCCGGGATGTCCTTCATGCGCTGCACGAGGTAGTCGAACTGCGCCAGGTGAAACTGGTTCGTCCGCAGGTACATCGCCTCCTTGTCGGCCGCGTGGCCGTTGTGCGTGAGGTCGAGGTGCAGCGCGCCCGACACGCCCTTGAGGAACTTGAAGTTCATCTGCGAAAGGTCGTTGTTGAGCATCAGCGTCGCGATGCGCGTCTTGTCCATCTGGAAGCCGAGGACCACGAGGTCGAGCATCAGCTTCATGTGGTCGGGCACGTTCTGCGGCAGCTCGTTCGCCGGGCGCGGCATGTTGGGCTGCGCCAGCGTCGGGTGCCAGCCCTCGAGGCGCTCCTCCCGGCTGGCGCGCGCGATGCGCTTTTCGATGTCGCGGATGGACTCGTAATATTCCTCCAGCTTGACGCTGTCGTCGCGGCTGACCTTGCGCCTCATGCTCGCGGAGTCCTCGCGCACCTCGTCGAGGATGCTGCGGTCGAGCCGGCGGCCGGTGCCGTCGCCGACGAGGCGGTCGAAGGCCCGGCTCGGGTAGATTTCCTTGGTCGCGGGCTTGGTTGGCGAGACCCACGAGAGGCTGGAACCGTAGATCATCGACAGTCCGTCCTCGAGGCGCAGCTCGTTGGGCTCGATCCCGAGCACGAGGCTCGGCACGGCGGTCTGGCCGCCGAGGTGCGCGGCGAGCACCTGGTCCATCGAGGTGCCGACGCGGATCTCGCCGGGGTCGAGGCTGACGCCGGCGCCGGAGAGCAGGTTCATGCGGCCGAGGTGCGGGCTGGTGGACTCGTAGGCCGACTTGTTGAAGAGGCCGTTGACGAAGATCATGTCCTCGCGGTGCGGCAGCATCGTTTCCAGCGCCGGGCCCAGCTGCATGTCGGCGCCGGAGCCCTTCGCCCACCAGTGCGCCGGCTCGACGCCGTTGGAGAAATAGACGATGCCCAGCCGCAGCGGCGGCGTGGCCGCCTTGGCTGCGGCCGCGGGCAGGCCGATCTGGCCGTAGAGCGGCATTGATTCCAGCCAGGGCAGCGCGAGGGCGACGCCCACGCCCCGCAGAAAGTGCCGCCGCGAGATTCCAGGAGTCGAAGGCCGAGAGTCGAAGGTCGAAGGCATGAGGCGGGGCGGATTGAGGCCGAAAAAAAAGGGGGGTGGCAGGGACGAGGGGGAGCTAGTTCAAGCCGGGCGATGGCGGGGCGTTCGACTTTCGACTTTCGTCGTTCGACGGCTCGGGGATGGCTGCAGTATGCACACTTTCGTCGCCTTGTCGGTTACGAAACTGGCGGCTGGTGACGATTTTGACGGCCAGGTCGGGGATGGTGGCGTGGTCCCCGGCCTTCGTGAGGTCGTCGAGCAGCGCGCGGTCGGAGGCCAGCACGGTGCGGCCGAGCGCGTAGCCGAGCATTTTCTTCCCGAGGGTTTTCATGACCAGCGGTTCCTTGCCGTCGAGGTACGTCAGCAGGCCGTCCACGCCGGCGATGGTGGACTTGTCGGCCAGCTCGCCCGTCGCGTCCACCGCCGTGCCGTCCTGGTACGCGAGGCGCGGGCGGCCGACGGCGTCGAAGCCCTCGAGGGGAAACCCGAGCGGGTCGATCTTGAGGTGGCAGGCCGCGCAGGTGGCGTTGCGTTTGTGCTCGGCGAGCTTCTCGCGCAGCGTGAGCGGGCCGAAGGCCTTGGGGTCGGACGGCAGCGTGCCGGCGTTGGCCGGGGGCGGCGGCGTCGGGGTGCCGAGGATGCGGCGCAGGACCCAGTCGCCGCGCTTGACCGGGCTGGTGCGCAGCGGCGCGGAGGTCGTGGTCAGCACCGCGCCGAGCCGCAACACACCGCCGCGGTGGAAGGCGGCCGCCCCGTCCACGCGCTCGACCGCGTCGGGGGACGACACCGGCGCGCCGATGCCGTAGAATTTCGCCAGCGGCTGGTTGAGGAAGGTGTAGTCGGCGTGGAGCACCTCCCGGACCGGCCGCCCCTGCCGCACGATGTACTCGAAGGTGGACACCGCCTCGTCGTACATCGCGCGCTTCACCTCGTCGGTGAATTCCGGGAACCGGCCCGTGTCCACGCCGCGGAACTCGTCGAAGCGGTAGAAGCCGAACCACTGGCCGAAGAACTCGGTCGCGAGGCGGCGCGCCTTGGGGTCGGCGGCCATGCGCCGGACCTGGGCCGCGAGCTTCGCCGTGTCGCGCAGTTCCCCGGCGGCCGCGGCACGGCGCAGCTCGTCATCGGGAATCGAGGACCACAGGAAGAAGCTCATCCGGCTCGCCAGCTCCCAGTCGTTGAGCGGGCGCTCGCCGGGGTCGGCGCCCGGTTCCATGCGGTAGAGGAAGGCGGGCGACACGAGCACGCGCGCGATCACGGCCTTGATGGCGTCGTCGTGGTCGAGTCCCTGCGTGGTGCGGCACTGCCGGTAGAACGATTCCAGCCGCTGCTTCTCGGCCGGGGCGAGGGGGCGCCGCCAGGCGCGGCTGGCAAACTCGAGCACGTCGGCCACGTGCCGGGGCTCGGCCGCCTTTTGCACCTTCATGACGGCCGCGTAATCCCTGCGCACCTTCTCGAGGTACGGCCGGGCCGCGGCCGGCAGCGCGGCCAGGGTGGCGTCGTCTAGGTCCGCGACGTGCCGGCTCTTCAGCTTCAACCCATAGTGGTCGGCGAGCATGCCAAGGTAGGCGTCGTGATACGGCCACGATCCGAAGAGGTCGTTCCACGCCTCGTTCAGGCGGTCGCGGTCGGCGCCGTCGACGAGGTTCTCCGTGAAGAAGGCGTCGTTGCGCTGGTATTTGACGTTGCGCACGAAGGCGTCCTTCTCCGGCCCGTTGTAGGTGTTGTCGAAGGGCGGCGGCACGGGATCCTTGTCGGCCGGGTTCGCCTCGCCGTGCGAGTTGGGCGGGAGGAGCGCCACGTACTCGGCGATGCCGGCGCGGAAGGTCCGGTAACCCGGGCTGGCCGGGTCGCCCATGAGGATGCGGTAGCGCTTGTCGCGCGGGGCGGCGGGGAGGGCGTCGGAGACCATGACGCGCACCACCGCGTTGCGGTCGCGGCCCAGCTCGGCGTCGGCCTCGAGGAAATAGGCCTTCCCCTCGAACGGCACGTCGGGCGCGACCGCGGGCACGGCCAGTTGGAAGGCCAGCGGCCCGGTCGCGGCAAAATCATCCGGGCCCAGCGGGCTGCCGTCGGGGCTCGTGCCGAACTTCAGCGCCGCCACCTCCGCCGGGGGCAGCAGGGAGCGCAGGGATTGCGTGGCGAGGATGTCGCCGGAAAGCGAGCGCTGCCGCGCCGCGGCGACGACCTTGGCGCCGACGGGAAAGCCGTCCTCGGGCGGGATGACGAGGCGGGTGACGATGCGCGGGTTGCGCCAGATCACGACCGGCTTGACGCCCGGGACGGGGTTCACGTTGTCGAACGAAAGGTGCAGGTTCCAGGGGCCGGGCAGCGTGGGCAGGAAGAGGACCGGCTTCACGCCCGCCACGGTCGGCGGCAGCGTCGGCGCGCCCAGGCGGTACACATACCGGTACGCGGGGTCCGCCTTGAGCGCCGCGTCGTCGAACTCCAGCGGGCTCTCGTCGCCCTGCCCGCCGGCGGCGAGGTCGCCGCGGGCGAAGAACCAGCTCGGCCACGTCGTGAGCTGCTTGTAGATGACCTCGCAGCCCGCGCGCGCCCGCGCGACGGAGGCCGCGGTGTCGGCCGTGGGTTTCGGCAGCGCCTTCCACCGCTCCACGGTATCGCGCGCCGGGTAGCCGAGCTTCGGCCGGTTGACCACCGACCAGATGTGCTCCGCAAACTTGCCCGGGATGCCCTCCTCCGCGGCGAGTTCGCGCAGCGTGACCTTCGGGCGGCCGAGCGCCTGGCGGTTTTGGTAATACCAACTGACGAAAAACGCCTTGCCGTAGCGCTCGAGGCCGAAGGGCCCGCCCCCCTCGCCCGCCACCACGCGGAAGCCCTTCGTCGCATAGAGTTCGTCGATGCGGCTGAGCGCGGAGAGCTCCTCGCCGGTACGGCCGGCATCGGTGTAGAACTGCAGCGGGCCCGCGCCGATGACGGCGTGGTCGGCCACCGCCTTGGCCGCCTCGAGGAAACGCTCGATGGTGGTGTCCTGCACGAACTGGACGTCGCCGAAGTTGGTGAAGCCCTCGCCGCCCACCGAGTCGCTCGAGGCGTCGAGGCCGATCCCGAGGTCCACACCCGTCAGGTCGCGCACCGCGTAGGCGTATTCGCCGCTCGTGAGCCGGCGCACGGTGACGCGGCCCGGCTCGCCGGCGTGGACGGTCTCATAGGCCTTGAGCGCGGAGCGGACCCAGCGGGTGGCCTGCGCGCGCTCGGCGTCCGAAGGGAAGCGCGGCGCGTCGTCCGGCGGCATGTCGGCCGTCTCGAGCACCTCGGCGACGTCCTCCCACGTGTCGGCATGGCGCCCGACCGAGGACTCGGCGACGAGGCGCTCGAGGCTGACCTTGCCCTCGGTCTTCTTCGTCCCGTGGCATTCGAAGCAGTAGCTGCGGAAAAACTCCGGCGGCGCCAGGGTCATCGGGCCCGCCGGCGGGGCGGCCGGGGCCGCGCGCGCCACCGCCAGTCCGAAAGCAACGGGCAGGCAGAACCCAAGGGGTGCGGGGAGTCTCGAAAGCCGAAACACGGCGAAAGAATTGGGGACGCGGGTTGGGGCGCAAGCGTTTGCTTGCGCAAACGGGTGCGAGGGGTGACCCGACCGAGACGCCCCGGCGCGCGCGCCGGTTACCGGCCCCACCTCCCTTCCCGCCTACTCCGAGCGCAGCAGCCGGGTGATATCGACCTTCGTCGCCTTGCGCGCGGGCAGAACGCAGGCGAGGCAGGATGTCGCCAGCAGCACGACGCCGACCAGGCCAAGCACCCACGGGTCGTTGCCGGTGGTTTCGAAGAGCATCGTCCTGAGGAAACGGCTCAGGGCGACGGCCCCGCCCAGGCCGAGCCCGACGCCGAGCAACGTCAGGACCAGGCCCCGTTTCATGACCAGGCCCACGAGGTCGCGGCGCGTGGCGCCGAGCGCCAGGCGCACGCCGAATTCGTTCATGCGCCGGTCCACCGTGTAGGCCAGCACCGAGAAGATGCCGACGACCGTCAGCAGCAGCGCGATCCCCGCCAGCACCTTGAGCACGGAATTCGCCATGCGCTCGGCCCAGAGCTGCTGGTCGCGGTATTCGCCGAGCGAGAGCACTTGGTGCACGACGATGCGCGGGTCGAAGGCGTAAACCCGCCGCCGCAGCGAATCGGCGAAGGCCACGTCGAAGGGGCGCGACAGCCGGATGATGAAGGTATTGAAATTCGCCGGCGTCCAGCCCTCGGGGCCGTAGAAGAAGTTGCCGGGCGCCTCGCGCATCGTGGCGCGGATGTCCCCCACGACCCCCGCGACGATCCAGCCCTTGTGGTCCGGGGTCCACCCCGCGGTGTTCGGCATCGGGCGCACCACCTGGCCGACAGCGTCCTGGCCCGGCCAGAGGGCGCGCGCGAGGGATTCGTTGACCACGACCTCGCTGTCGCGCGACCCGGTGAGCCAACGACCGCGCCGGAGGCGGAGGCCCGCGACGTCCTGGAAGCCGAGGTTGAAGTTGCCGAGCGAGGCCTTGACCGGCCGGCCACCCGGGCTCTCGAGCGTGTGGGACGGAAAATAGTAACCCGGCAGCAGCACATCGGAACCGAAGCCGGCGGCCTTCACGCCCGGCAGCTTCGTGAACTCCGCCTGGATCTCGCGCAGGCGGATCAGGCGCGGCTCCCATTCGGCCGGGTAGCCGGGCGAAAACCCCACGTAGACTTTGGCGATGGCCTCCGATTGGAAACCGAGGTCCACCTTCTGGAAATTGGCGAACGTGCGGATCATCAGGCCGGCGCCGGCGAGGAGGATCACGGCGAACGCCGCCTGCAGCACGACCAGCCCGCCGCGCAGGCGCGCGAGCGCCCGGCTTTCGCCGAGGGCGGCGCCGCCGTCCTTCAGGCCCGCGTTGATGTCGCTGCGCAGCACGCGCACCGCGGGGATGAGCGCAATGAGCAGGCTGGTCAGGACGGTGAGCAGGCCCATGACGCCGACCACGCGCCAGCCGAGCGTCCAGCTCGCCCAGTTGCGCGACCCGCCGCCCGGGCTGCCGGTGGCGCTCAACAGCAGCGGGAAAAGCCAGTTGGCCACGAGCAGGCCGGCGAGCCCGGCCAGCACCGCGAGGGTCAGGCTCTCGACCGAGAGCAGGCGCACGATGCGCCAGCGGCCGCCGCCGAGCGCGAGGCGGATGCTCAGCTCGCGCCGCTGGCCGAGCAGGCGCACGAGCATGAGATTCGAGGCGTTGAGGCAGGCGATGGCGTAGAGAAAGCCGACCGCGCCCACCATCACCCAGTAGATTTCCGGGCGGGCCAGCTGGTTCAGCTGCGCCATGCTGTTGAGCACCACCCGGTCGTTGGCGATGTAGGCGCGGATGGATTCGGGCACGTCGACCTTCGCGCCGCGCAGCGCCGCCTGCGCCTGCTCCGCGGTGACGCCCGGCGCGAGCTTGGCGAAGGTGAAGAACTGCGGATCCCAGGGCTGGGCCGGGTTCACGCGGTAGGTCAGCGGCCGGTACATCGCGCTGTAGAGATAGGGGGGAAAATTCTGCTGCTCGCCCAGGATGCCGACCACGGTGCAGACCGCATCGCCCACGACGATTTTCCGGCCGAGAGCATCTTCTTTTCCGCCGAGATGCATCTTCCAAAACCAGTCGGTCACGATCACGACATGGTCCGAGCCCTCGGCGTCCTCGCCGGGCAGGAAGCCGCGGCCGATGCGCGGGCTAATGCCCAGCATGGGCAGCAAGTTGGAGGTCACGCCAACCCAGCTCGTGGCGACCGGCTGGCCGTCAATGACGATGTTCCCCTGCTGCTGGCTGGCCTTGCCCAACGCCGTCACGGCGCGCTTCTCCTCCGCGTAGGCCCGCGTCATGAAATCGAAGCGCACGGGCATGAAGGGCGCCTGGTCGTTCTGGCCGCCGACGAGAAAGACGTCGTCGGGAAACTTCGCCGCGCGGAACAGGATCCAGTCGGTGACGCTGAAGATCGCGGCCGCCGAGCCGATGCCCAGCGCGAGCGTCAGGACGGTCACCAGCGTGAAGCCGCGCGCGCGGCCCAGCGAGCGCAGGGCGAATCGGAAATCCGAAAACATGGGGTATGGGTGCGTTGTCCGACCGGGCCCGGGGCCGGATGTTTCAGGCATGACGCTTGGGGGAGGACTTTCTTAGGGCAATCCCCGGATTGAGTTTTCCCACCGCGCTGGTTTGCTCGCGCCCATGCTGAAACGCCTCCCCGCCCTGCTGGCCGCCGCGCTGGTCCTCGCCCTGCCCGCCCGCCAGCTGGCCCTCGAGCCGGCCAACCTCAACACCGCCAAGTGGACGGTCCAGCAGTATGCCCTGACCGGCCAGTACGGCCGCGACCTCGCCGACGTGGCGCTCCAGGCCAACAAGTACGTCACCCGCCGGACGGCGCGCGCGAAGCCGGACCAGAAGCTGGCGATTGTGTTCGACGTCGACGAGACGACGCTCACGAATCTGTCGCACATCCTGGCCAACGATTTCGGGTACGTGCCCGCCGTGTGGAAACGCTGGGTCGCCGAGGCCCGCGCGCCCGCCATCGTCCCTGTCCAGGTCGTCTACGAAAACGCGCTCCGGCACAATGTCGCCGTCTTCTTCATCACCGCGCGCCACGAAAGCGAGCGCAAGGCCACCGAAATCAACCTGCGCGACGTCGGTTATGAGAACTGGACCAAGACCTACTTCATGGCCGACGACAACGACGGCCCCATCCGGCTCTACAAGGCCGCGATCCGCCGGCAGATCGAGTCGGAGGGCTACGTCATCATCGCCAACGTGGGCGACCAGGACAGCGACCTCCAGGGCGGCCATGCGGAGCGTACGTTCAAACTGCCGAACCCGTTCTACATCGTGAAATGAGGCCGGCCGGCCTCATTTCGGTTGAAAGCTGGAAGGTGAAAGTCGAATGACCGAGCCACCGGCCACCCTTTGTCGGAAGTCGAATTGGCCGGGCTTCATGCTTTCAACTTTCAACCTTCAACTTTCAACCCTCGCCGGGATTCTCGGCCTGGTCACGGTCGCGGCGGCCGGCGCTGAACCGGATAAGCTCATGGTCAAACCCGGCGAGGTGGTTGAGTTCTCCGCCCCGCTGCCGGCCGAACTGCGCAGGCTCGCAAGCGCGACCGGTTCCCTGTCCGCCCTCACCGAGGCGAAGGGCGCGGTCGCCGTGCCGAAGGACTTCACGCCCGGCCGGGTGTGGCCGGTGCTGCTGGTCAGCGCCACGTCCGATCCCGGCTACAACTCGAGCCGCCGGCTGCTGCGCGAGTTCGCCGCGCCCGCGCTCGCCGCCGGCTGGATCGTGGTCGCGGCCGACCCGCCCTTGCCGGTCGCGCTCGCTGACGACACCGACCAGCTGCGCTACGCCCTCCTCATGGGCGCGCTCGCCCGCCTCGGCGCGGAATGGCCTGCGTTGCCGACCTGGCCGCGCGCCTTCGGCGGGTTTTCCGGCGGCGCCAAGCGCTCGGGCACGCTCGCGGCGTTCTCGCTCCTGCTCGGCCAGCCGCCAATCGGACTCTTCCAAGCCGGCTGCAACCAGGCGACGGCGCGGTTCGCGCTGACGATCCCGCAGCTGCCGCGCGCCGCGTTCAAGGCGACGCCCGTTTTCCTCAGCAGCGGGCGGGGGGACCGCATCGCCACGCCCGCCCAGATGGAGGAGGTCCGCCGCGACCTTGCCGGCGTGGGGTTCGGCCGCCTGCGGCTCGAGTCCTTCGCCGGCGGCCATGAGGTGTACGCCCCGCACGTTGGGGCGGCGCTGCGGTGGTTTGCGGAGCAAGCCAAGGTCGAAGTTCCAGGTAGCAAGTAACCGGTATCAAGGAGCGGATCCGGCCAGCCTCTGCTGGCACTTGTCACTTGTTACTTGTCCCTTGGCCCGCATAGCGTGCCCGCCGTGCCCCTGTTCGCAGCCACCATTTTTTGCGGCGCCTTCCTGCTCTTCCTGGTCCAGCCGCTGATGGGCAAGTATCTGCTGCCCTGGTTCGGCGGCGGCCCGGGCGTATGGACGACGTGCCTGCTCTTTTTCCAGACGCTGCTGCTCGGCGGCTACGCCTACGCGCATTTTCTCCAGCGGCTCGCGCCCCGGCGGCAGGCGCTGGTCCATCTCGCCTTGCTCGCGGCCGCGCTCGCCTTCCTGCCCATCGCGCCCGCCGCGCACTGGAAGCCCACCGGCACCGAGGAGCCGGTGGGGCGCATCCTGCTCCTGCTCACGGCCACGCTCGGCCTGCCCTACCTCGTGCTCGCCGCCACCGGGCCGCTGCTCCAGCGCTGGTTCAACCTCGCGCAACCGGGCGTGTCGCCGTACCGGCTCTACGCGCTCTCGAACGCCGGGTCGCTGCTCGCCCTAGTGGCCTACCCGTTTTTCCTCGAACCGCGGTTCACGCGCGGCGCGGTCAGTCTCGGCTGGTCCGCCGGCCTCGTCGTCTTCGCGGTGCTGTGCGCCTTCTGCGCGTGGCGCGTGCGGTTGCGCGCTGATGTTCGTAATGCGAACCTCAGCCCCGGCGCCGCGGGGCCGGAGGAGAAGGACGTCACGCCGTCGTACATCGACCGTTTCCTCTGGGTGGCGCTGCCGGCGGTGGCGTCGGTGCTGCTCGTGGCGACGACGAACAAGCTCTGCCTCGACATCGCCGCGATCCCGTTCCTCTGGGTGCTGCCGCTCGGCGTGTACCTCGTCACGTTCATCATCTGCTTCGACCACCCGCGCTGGTACCACCGCGGGATTTTCGCCGCGCTGCTGGCCGTCGGCTGCGGCGTGCTGGCGCATTTCTTCACGATCTTCGGGCCGCCGCTCTACCAGCAGGTCGGCGCGCTGGTCACGATGCTGTTCCTCGGCTGCATGGTGTGCCACGGCGAGCTCCACCGCCTGCGCCCCGCGCCGCGCCGGCTGACCGGCTACTACCTGGCCATCGCCGCCGGCGGGGCCGGCGGCAGCGTCTTCGTCGCCCTCGGCGCGCCGCTGCTTTTCTCCGACTACCGCGAGCTGCAGCTCGGCCTCGTGCTCCTGCTCTACCTCGTGGCCGTGGTCTGCTGGTTCCAGCGCAGCCGCCCGCTGGCCCTCGGGCTGGCCGCGGGCGTGGTCGCGACGCCCGTCGTGCTGCCGCTGCTGCGCGCCGACGGCGGCGACGCGTGGCATGACTGGTTCCTGTCCTTCGGCCGCGAACTGCGCGACTTCGCCGCGATGCACTGGCTCGCGTTCGCCGCCACCTTCGTCGTGCTGGCCTTCGCGCTGCGCGCGGGCCGGCGGCTCGCGGCGGAATGGCGGCCGCGCATGGTGGCGGTCCCGCTGCTGTTCACGCTCCTGCTCGCCAGCATCTTCGTCCAGCAGGCGCGCAAGGACGCCGAGACGGTGTTCGCCGCGGACCGCAACTTTTACGGCGCGTACAAGGTGCACCTCTACGCCGACGCGCCCGATCCGGCGACACACTTCCTCATCCTGTCGAACGGCGGCATCACGCACGGCCAGCAGTTCCGCGGGGGCCCGCAGATGCACTGGCCCACGACCTACTACAGCGAGACGAGCGGGCTCGGCCGCGCCATAGCGGTGCTGCCCGCCCGGCCGCGCCGCATCGGGGCGGTCGGCCTGGGCACGGGCACCGTCGCCGCCTACGGCCGGGCCGGCGACACGCTGCGCTTCTACGAGATCAACCCCGCGATCGTGGCCGTGGCGTCGCGCAACTTCACCTACGTCCGCAACACCCGGGCGACCGTCAGCATCGCGCTCGGCGACGCCCGGCTGTCCATGGAGCGCGAGCTGCGGAGCGGCCAGGCGCAGGAGTTCGACCTGCTCGTGCTCGATGCGTTCGCGGGCGACGCGATCCCGATCCACCTGCTGACCCGCGAGGCGATGGCGCTCTACCTCCGCCAGCTCCGTCCCGGCGGCATCATCGCCGTCCACATTTCCAACCGGCACCTCGACCTCCGGCCCGCCGTCGAGGGGCTCGCGCGGGACGCCGGCCTGCACTTCACGACGGTTTCCGACACGGTGCCCAAGGACCGGTGGTGGCTTTACAACACCGTGTGGGTGTTGCTGTCCACCGATGAGGCGCTGCTGCAGCGCGAGGAAATCGCCAAGGCGGCGCAGGAGCCGCCTGACGCGACCGCCCGGACCGTCCTCTGGACCGACGACCACGCCAGCCTGTTCGAGGTGATGAAGTAGGATCCGGCCGCAACCGCGGCCGCCTTACTTGCCGCGTTCGCCGCGTTCGCGGTAGATCGAGCGGGTCAGCTCGACGATGTCCTTGAGGACCGTCACGCGGAACGGTTTCACCAGAAAGGTGATGTCGCGCAGCTCCAGCGGCCACAACGAGCGGTCGGTCACATGCCCGCTCATGAAGACGATCGACCCGCGCTTGAGCCGCGGGCGCACGCGGCGCGCGAGCGTGAGGCCGTCGATGCCGGGCATCAGCACGTCGATCAGCAGCAGCACCGGTTCGTCCGGCTGCGCGGCGAGCAGTTGCAGGGCCTCCGCGCCGTTCGCGGCGCCGACGATGTCGAGGTTCATGCCCGCGAGACAAAGGCCCACCAGTTTGCGAATCGCCGCATCGTCATCCACGACCAGCACCCATTCCCGGGGACCGGCGCCGACGGAACTGTTGGCTGCGGGGGATTTCATGGCAGGCATGGTTTAGACTGCCTCCGATAATGCCCGCCCCGCTTCCCAATGCAATATAGGGTTATTAACCTATTAAGTTATAGGGTATACAAATCAGTAAACAAATACTCTCTATCAATCTACACCGCAATGGCCTAGAGAAACCATTATAGGGTCTATTATGAAAAATGCGATGATACTTGGCGCAAAATACCGGCAAAACGAACCCCAGTGAGGTCGTAGCCTGGTTTGTCGGCCAAGGCTTATTTAGCCGGTGGCATGCCCACGGGTGTGGTGGGCGGCGGGCTCTGCCAGAAATAATGTCCGCGCTGGTTGTGATCCCAACGCGCATAACCGGCGGCGCCGGCGAGCACGATGAGGAGGGCCCAGCCGAGCCGGCGGCGGCGTTTGGCGTCCTTGTCCTCGTACGGATCCTCGAGCGAGCGCTGGGCGCCCGCCGGCAGCTCGGCGACGTCGGTGAGCTTCGTGCCGAACGGGATGTTGATCTTCACGCGGCCGTTGATGGCCCAGCCGTTGCCCTCGAGGATCGGGCCGAGCGTGCGCTGGCGGAGCTTGAGCCAGGCGATGATCACCGCCGGCAGCGAAATCACGAGGACGAGCGCGAGCACCACGAGCGGGAGCTGCCAGAGCGCGAGCTTGGCGAGCCCGGTCACGATCGCGCCGATCGCGCCGCCGATGGCGCCGACGGCCACGCCCAGGGCGGCGACCGTCCCGACGTCGATCTTCTTCGCCGGGGCGGCGGGCGCCTGGTCGGCGTTGGCCGTGCCCTCCGCGGCGCCGGCCAGCTGCGAGTTCGCGGCGGCATCGGCCGCGGCCGCGCGCTTGGCGACGTGCTCCTCGACCATCCGGATGAATTTCTTGTAGGGGGACCAGAAGGCCTGCCGGAGGCTGATCGGGTTGTCCACGATGCTGGTGATGACGGCGTCCCAGTCGGCGCCCGCGCGGTCGTAGAACACGCCGTGGCGGCCGGTGAAAAGGTAGTCGCTGTCGCCCTGCGTGATGCACGCGGCGATGTTCATCGTCTCCGCGCCCCGGGTGCAGGTGCAGTAGGCGATGTAGGCCTGGCTCATCGCCGCGAGCGGGTTGGGCCCGTCGACGCGGATGCAGAGCTCGGTGCTGCGGCGGTCGAGGTAGAGCAGGCCGGCCTGGAAGACCGCCCAGCGGTCGCGCGAGTAGAAGTCGGCGAAGTTGACGAAATTGTGGAGCAGCGCGCGCAGGTCGCGGTGGTAGTGCGTGAGGCGGTCGACGTCGCTGATGGCCTTGAATTCCGGCTCGAGCGCGCGGTCGCGGGCGACGAGCGCGTCGAGCGCGGCGCGGCCCGGGCCGGCGAGGATCTCCCTGATGCGCGGCAGGCCGAGCTTCTCCACCGCGCTGCCGGCCTTGCCGCCGAGCCAGGTTTCATAGGGGGCGAACTTCGCATTGAGCGCCGCCCAGTCGGCCTCGCTGAGCGCGGCCTTCGCCGCGCCGAACACGGGCTGCACCGCGGCCGTGTGCAGCGCCGCCAGCGCGGCGGCCCAGGCGGGATTGACGCCCTCGCGCAGGGGCAGTGGCCGGCCGCCCTCGATGCGCGCCAGCGGGAAGCCGGCGATCTCGTCGGCCGTGATCTTCAGGTCCTTGGCCGCGATCGCGAGGTACTCGGCCTCACTGCGGTTGAGCGCGGCGGCGGCACGGCCGTCGAACGCGGCGAGCCGGCACCGGCCGAAATAATCCTCCACCTTCGGGCGCACGGCCCGGAGCGCGGCGACCGCGGCGTCGGTGCCCTCGCCCAGCACGGCGATGTCCTTGCCCGCGCTGTGCCCGATCCATGCCGCGTAGGCGGCGAGGTCGGCGAAGAAGGTTTCGACCTGCGCGGCCGTCACGCCGGTCGAGCCGGTGCGGTCCTGCTCGCCGCCAAGGCACGCGACGATGTCCTTGATCAGGGCCTGCACCGCGGCGTCCTCGGTCGCCTCCGGCGGAATGATGCCGTCGCCGTTGAGCGGGCTGGCGGCGAAGATCTGCGCGGTGTTGCTGCTGTCGGCGACCGTGATGAGCGGGGCGTCCTTCCTGCCGAGGTTGGCGAGGATCTGCCGCGCCGAGGCGAGGGCGATCCGGCCCTCGGGCGTGGCGTCGTTGATGGCGGCCAGCGGCACGCCGTCGACGCCCTGCAGGAGCGCCGCGGGATCCTTCAGGCGCGCGGCGGCCCACTTGACCGCCGCCAGCAGCTCCGGCACGCGGATGCGCCCGTCGCCGTCGGCATCGATCAGCTTGAGCGTGGCCTCGTCGAGCTCGAGGCCCTTCACCGGGCAGCTCAGCGCGACCCACAGCTTCTGGTCGAGCTGGTCGAGGTTCAGGAGGTCGGCCGCGCTCTGCAGGGCCACCTGGTCGAGTCCGCCGGTGGGAAAGAATTTCCACGTGTGCATGGCGGCGAGCTAAGCAAGCGCCCGCGCAGTGACAAGGGTCAAGGGCCAGGGGCTGACGCCTCAAACCGGCGTGTTGCCCGATACTTGGTACTTGGTACCTGCCCCTTTCGGGTCTTAAATCGCGACCATGCTGTTACCCCCGAATGACCCCGACCCGGCCGGCGTTGACCGGCGTCGCTTTGTAAAAACCCTTTCGGCCGCCGGCGTCGGTCTCGCCGTGGCCTGCGCCGCGCTCCTGTTCGCCGCCTGCACCGAGCGCGGCGACAAGGCCATCGCCTACGGCAAGGGCCGCGGCCGCGACTGGAAGCCCGCCACGCCGGGCCAGATGCGGATCGCGGTGGAGAATTATTTCACGCGCGACGTCGTGGTGGTGGCCGAGGCGCCGGGCGCGCACTACGAGCTCACGGTCGGCCCGATCCGCGAGCGCTACATGATCGTGCCCGAGGCGAAGTACGAGATCACCGCCTCGACCGAGGAACGTTCCACGGGCATGATGCGCCTGCACATCGATCCCGAGGACATTGCCGGCGCGAAGGGCGTGCGCGTGCAGATCCGCTGACCGATTACGGATACCCCGCCAGCTTGGCGGCGAGTTCACGGCGCTGCTGCATCAGCTCCCGCTGGTGCGCGATCAGCTTCTTCTGGTTCGCCAGCTGGATCTCGGTCGAGGACATAAGCTCGTCGATGCCGCGGTCGAGGATGATGATCGTGGCCCAGGCCTCGCCCACGTCGTAGAGCCCGGCGCTCAGCGCCTTCAGCTCCTTCATGCCGGGATAATCCACGAGGAGCGACACCACGGTGAGGAACGCCTCCTGCCGGCCGGCGACCGTGCCCTTTTCCAGCGACTCGACCGTCTTGAGGGCGTCCTGCTCCCGCTTGACGTAATCGATCGCCTCCTTCGCGCCGCTGACCAGGACGGCGCGCGGGACCTTGGGCGAGAAGCTGCGCAGCCACGTCTGGAACTCGTGGTTGCGCAGGTGCAGGTCCACGAAGCGCTGCGCCAGTTTGTTGGCGTCATGCTTGCTCATTTTCTGGATGCTCGCGAGGAAATGGTCCGTCAGGGCATCCTCGGCCTTGTCGGTGGTGTAGTCTCCGATGCGCGAGACCAGCTGCGCGATCATCTGGTCGCGCGCCTGCCCGGACTGGCCCTCGTACCAGGTGAAGTCGTGGTTGGCATGGGTGAAGCCGAGGCCCGCGAGCTGCTTCGGGATTGCCGCCAGCTGGCGGCCGAGCTCCTGCCAGGCCAGCCATTGCTCGATATGCTCGTTGTACACATCGGCGTCCTCGTAGGCCTGGTCGGACATTTTCTGGAGGGTCGCGTTGCGCTCCTCGGCGATGGCGGCTTCCGGGGTGCCTTTCCTCGCCCCGCCGTACTGGGCGACAAGTTCCGCATGCTGTTTCACAAACTCGTCCCAGTCACCCTGGATGGCGGTGCGCTTTGCCGCCAAGGCCGCCGTGGTCGGACCCGGCAGCCCGGCCGGCACCGCCGCCAGCTGCGGCTGGGCCACGCCGGGGGCCGTGCCGGCAAGGAACAGGGCAAATAGGCGGAGGAAGGATCGGCGGATTTTCATTTCGGCGGAGGAGGTGAGGAAGCGGTGGGCGACGGCACGACGATGTCCGAAATCTTCTTCCGCTGGACGCGCGGCACGATGGTGAGGTCCACCGTCTGCGAACCCTCGGCCAGTTTCTCGGTGACGACGTCGCGGGTGATCGCCGCGTGGGTGGTCGAGATGTCCTGAATAACCTTCGTCCATTCCGCCGGCGTGGCCTCGGCGCCGCGCTGCATCAGGGCGCGGCGGGCCGCATAAAGGTCGTCGAGTTTCTTCACGTTTTCCTCCTGCCGGGTCGCCAGCTGCTGCAGCTTGGGACTGTTCTTCACCGGCGCCGGGGCGGTCTCCCGCGCGACGGGCGAAGGCGGCAGGACCAGCGGCACGGCCGCCGTGGCGGGCGCGGCGGCCACGTCGGGCAGCGGCGCGATCCCGGTGCCGCCGCCGGTGTCGAACTGGTAGGTGCTCTCCGTGCTGGCGGTCACCTCGGACGGCGCCGTGACCGGAAGGCCGTGTTCGTCGACCCCGGCCGCGTCGCGCGACGAGGCGGTGACCACCCGCAGTTGGTCCAGCGCGCGGGTGTTGGTGCCCGGCCCCACCGGTGGGCGGACCCGCGCAGTCAGCCCCGCTTCCGCTGGCGGCACGCCGTTCTGGAAGGGAGTGAGCGGGACCTGGGCGGCCGGTTCCGGCGTGTTGTCCAGCTCCACGAGCTGTCCGACCAGCGGGCCGCGGGCGTCGGTGTAAGCCGAGACCTGTTCCTGCCACCGGGCGGAAAGCTGCTCGCGCCTGGTCTCGGCCTCGCTGAGTTCCTGCTGCGCCTTGGTGTAGGCGGCGAGGGCCCGGTCGTATTCCTCCCGCATCTCGCGCTGCGCCTGGGCGGAATCGGACTTGTAGCGGTCGTCCAATGCCTTGACGCGGTTGTACTGGACCATGGCCGCGTTGTAGCCGCCCTGTTCATCCGGGAGCTTGAACGTGTGCTTCTGACCGGCCCACCAATTCAACTCGCGCTCGAGCGCCTGCCGCTGCT
>CAYZSN010000006.1:0-4126 GCA_964481095.1 uncultured Oleiharenicola sp.
TGCATCAGCCGCCAGCTTTGGTGGGGTCATCGCATCCCGGTCTGGTACGCGAAAGGCGTGGACAAGGAAAAGCTGACGGAGACCGACCTCGCCGATCCACGGAAGGTGCATGTTTCCCTGACGGGCCCCGCCGACCCGGAGAACTGGGTGCAGGAGGACGATGTGCTCGACACGTGGGCGTCGTCGTGGCTCTGGCCGTTCGCGACGCTCGGCTGGCCCGACCAGGCCGCGATGGCGAAGGCCGGCTTCGATTATTTCTACCCCACCACCACGCTCGTGACCGGACCGGACATCATCTTCTTCTGGGTCGCGCGCATGATCATGGCCGGCCTGGAGTTCACCGGACCTGAGACGGTCCGGAGCATGGAGCTGCGAGCGGGGAGCAGGGAGCCAGTGAATCCGCCTTCCGGCTCCAAGCTCGAAGCTCCGCGCTCCCCGCTGACGGAAGCCGAGCTGAAGGCGAGGATTCCGTTCCGGAATGTCTACTTCACCGGGATCATCCGCGACCAGCAGGGCCGCAAGATGTCGAAGTCGCTCGGCAACTCGCCCGACCCCCTCGACCTGATCGCCAAGTACGGCGCCGACGGGTTGCGCTTCGGCATCGTGTCGATTGCACCGCAAGGGCAGGACATCCGTTTCCAGGAAGACCGCATCGAAAGCGGAAAGAACTTCTGCAACAAGCTCTGGAACGCCTGCCGCTTCCGCCAGATGAGCGGCGAGATGGGGGACAACTCCTCGACCGCCGCGATCCTCGCGCGCATCGATGCCACCAAGTTCGACGCCGACGACCACGCGATCCTGGCGCGGCTGCTGTCGATGACCCGCGAAGTGGACCGCTGCTTCACCGAGTTCGAGTTCAGCGCCGCCGTCCAGCAGCTCTACGGATTTTTCTGGAACGATTTCTGCGACTGGTACGTGGAGGTTTCCAAGTCGAAGCTGCAGGACCCGGCGACCAAGCCGACCTGCCTCGCGATCCAGGACCTCGTCCTGCGCCAGACGCTCCTGCTGCTGCATCCGTTCATTCCCTTCATCACCGAGGAGCTGTGGCACCAGCTCGGCTACGGTGCCGAGGGCACATTCCTCATGCGCGACGCACACCTGGAAAACTCCTCGCAGCTCGCGGGACGCGGGCTGGCGCTGGACCCGCAGGCCGCCGCGCAGGTGGAGGCGCTCAAGGCCGTCGTGTCCGAGGTGCGCGCGCTCAAGGCGACGCATGGCGAGGCGGCCAGCCGGGCCTCGGATTTTGTCGTGCAGGCCAATGATACGCAGTGGGCGCTCCTTGAAACCAACCTCGCCAAGGTGAAGCGCCTGACCGGGGCGGCCTCGATCGTCCGCGGGCCGATGTCGCCCACGGCGCCCGTGATCGTGACGCCCCTCGGCACGTGGAACCTGATCCTCAAGTTAAAAGGCGACATCGGCGCCGAGAAGGCGCGGCTCACGAAGGAAATCGAAACCCTCGCCAGGCACATCGCCGGCACCGAGGCCCGCCTCGCCAACGAGGCGTTCGTCAGCAAGGCCCCGCCGGCCGTGCTCGCGGGCGCGCGCCAGCAGCTCGCCGACCTCAAGGCCAAGCAGGCCGAGACGGAGCGCCTGCTCGCCGCGCTGGGGTGAAGGATATTCCCGCGCTCGACTCCGGTTGGAGGTTCCGCAACGCTTACCCAGCCGGTTCCCTCGCCGGTGGCTTCGCAACACTCCCCATCCGCCATGGCAACAGACGTATTCGTAAGCGTTGGACGCGCCTGCACCACCACGCAAGAGGCGTTCATCCAGGAAGTGGAGAATATCCTTCGCCGGAATGGCATCTCTCCGCGGGCGGTCGGGCGAAGCGATTTTTCCTCCAAGCAGCCCCTGAAATTCATCCAGGAGCTGATGGGCCAATGCCGCGGTACGGTCATCATCGCTTTCGAACGCCTCTATGTGGCCGACGGGGAGGAAAAGCGCGGAAGCCAAAACCCCAAGCCGGTGCGGAACGAAATCCTGCCCACCGTTTGGAACCAGATCGAGGCGGGCATGGCCTACGTGCTCGGCCAGCCGCTGCTGGTCATCATGGAGGAAGGATCGCGCCATGAGGGCCTGCTGGAAGAGGGCAAGGACTGGTATGTTCTGAAAGTGAAGATTGCGCCCGATAGCACGCGCTCATCGGAATTCCAGGGCGTGCTCGATGATTGGATCAGGCGAGTCAAGGCGCACGAAGCGGAACTCCTGCGGAAGGAGCAGGAGTTGCCCAAAGGTTTTGACTTCTCGAAACTCAGCCTTCGTGAACTCACCGTCATGCTGACTCCGGCCCAGCTTTGGAAGATTGGCGGAGCCATCATCATCCTGGCCACGGCGGCGTTCACCCTCGGCCGCTATGCCGCGCGATGGTTCGGAAGTTGACCAAGGCGGCTTGGGTTTGACCCGGAGCCCCGGCTTGCCTGCGTCGCGAACATCCCTCTAGCTATCCCCCTTCATGAAAAAAGCCCTGATTACCGGGATTACGGGACAGGATGGATCCTACCTCGCCGAATTGCTGCTCGGCAAAGGTTACGAGGTGCACGGCATCATCCGCCGCGCCTCGACCTTCAACACGAGCCGCATCGACCACCTCTACCGCGACCCGCACATCAACGGCGTGAAGCTTTTCCTGCACTACGGCGACCTGGCCGATTCGGTCCAGATGGTGAAGCTCCTCTACGAACTCCAGCCCGACGAAATCTACAACCTCGGCGCCCAGTCGCACGTGCGCGTGTCCTTCGACATCCCGGAATACACCGGCGACGTGGTCGGGGTGGGGGCGGTGCGCATCCTCGAGGCCATCCGCGAGGCCGGCCTCGTCAAGAAATGCCGGTTCTACCAGGCGTCGTCTTCCGAGATGTTCGGCAAGGTCCAGCAGGTCCCGCAGACCGAGACGACCCCTTTCTGGCCCCGTTCGCCCTACGGCTGCGCCAAGATGTACGCGCACTGGCTCACGGTGAACTACCGCGAGAGCTACAACCTGCACGCCTCGAGCGGCATCCTGTTCAACCACGAGAGCCCGCGCCGCGGCGAGACGTTCGTCACCCGCAAGATCACCCGCGCCGCCACCCGCATCAAGCTGGGCCTCCAGGAATCGCTCTACATGGGCAACCTCGACGCCAAGCGCGACTGGGGCTATGCCAAGGAATACGTCGAGATGATGTGGGTCATGCTCCAGCAGGACAAACCCGACGACTACGTCGTGGCGACCAACGAGACCCACACGGTCAAGGAGTTCATCCAGGAAACCTTCGCGCTGCTCGGCCTCGACTGGGAGAAGTACGTCAAGTACGACGCCCGCTACGAGCGCCCGGCCGAGGTCGAGCTGCTCATCGGCAACCCCGCCAAGGCCAAGCGCCAGCTCGGTTGGGAACCGAAGGTGAAGTTCAAGGAGCTGGTGAAGATCATGACCGAAGCCGACCTTGCCCTTGCCAAGCGCGAGGCGCAGATCGAGAACCTGCCGGCAGTCACCAAGTCGCCGTTTGCGTGATTCGCCTTTCGCGATAACTGACTGCCGATGAAACTTTTTGTCGCCGGGCACAATGGCATGGTCGGAGGCGCCATCGTGCGCCGCTTCCGCACCGAGCCCGGCGTGGAGCTTGTGCTGCGCACGCGCCAGGAACTCGATCTGACCAGCCAGGCCGCGGTCGAGGCGTTCTATGCGGCGGCCAGGCCCGAGGTCGTGATCATGGCGGCCGCCAAGGTCGGCGGCATCCTCGCCAACAACACCTACCCGGCGAGCTTCGCCTACGACAACCTCGTCATCGCGACCAACACGATCCACGGCGCCTTCCGCGCGGGCGTGAAGCGCTTCCTCTTCCTCGGCAGCTCCTGCATCTACCCGAAGCTCGCGCCGCAGCCGATGCCGGAGAGCTGCCTGCTCACCGGCCCGCTCGAGCCGACCAACGAGGCCTATGCCATCGCGAAGATCACCGGCCTGAAGCTCTGCCAATACTACCGCAAGCAATACGGCGTGCTCTTCCACTCGGCGATGCCGACGAATCTCTACGGTCCGGGCGACAACTACCATCTCCAGAATTCGCACGTGCTGCCGGCGCTGATCCGGAAGTTTCACGAGGCGAAGACGGCCGGCCGCGCCGAAGTCACGGCGTGGGGCACGGGTTCGCCGCGC
>CAYZSN010000007.1:0-3187 GCA_964481095.1 uncultured Oleiharenicola sp.
CCGCTGGTGGAGCTTAACCGGCTCTCCGCGTCGTAGCTATAGCTGGTGCCGTCGTTAGTCAAATTTCCCGCCGCGTCGTAGCTGTATCCGTTCAACTGGTTCGTACCCGTGGCCGGAGCGGTGTTCAGCGGTTCGTAGTTCGTCTTGCCAGTCACTCCGCCCCGGTTGGTCAGGTTTCCCCATGATCGATGGTGAAGGTCTCACCCCAGTCCCGTCTAGGGTTTGGATGTTCCTTGAGCACGACCGGCCTAATGTCTGACGTCCGCGCCCGTTGCACGACGCGGAAGAACCACCGACGGCGGCGCTCCACAGTCGTTGCAAGTAGGCTTTAAAGGTCGGCCCGTGACCTTCACTTCCAGAGAAGGGAGCATTTCAACTCTGGCGTTGGTAGGGTCATCGGTCGGCTCACCAGAGATTTCATACGTGTAGGTTACCGTAAACGCACCGGTCACGTCAGCGGCGAAGCGCCACGTCTTCAGATTCTCGACCGTCGGTGTTTCGAGGTACCGCTGCCCAGAGGCTACACCGGACTTGGACAAGATGTCGGTTTTAGCAACCTTCCCATTTTTGACAGTGACTCGCACGATCACCTGGCCTGTTATGTGCGCAGCCCTAGCGATAGGCGGATACATCGGCAGGGCTGCTCCTTGCAAGATCGGAGCCGCTAGAACTGTTCCTGATGAGCCGGTTTGCCCGAAGGCTGGAACCGCCAAGAGAAGTCCCAACACGACCTGATTCCACTTCTTCATTATTAGCGATCCCCTTATTTTGGCACCGTCGGCACTGTCAGCAATGGATAGAGCAGCGCCCCGGGAGACCTAGGCGTCACGCCGTAACCATTCGCTGGATTCGCCAGTAACTGATTGATGATTTTGCCTGCCTGTTTCTGCCCAACACCGAAGCCTAAAATGCATGGGTCTCCATCGCATCCCTGACCATACGAAGCCTTGTCACCTTGGCTATTCATGAGGGAGTTCGAGACCATATAGGCCTTGAATTCTGTTTGATATTTGCTCAGGTTCTTAGACACGTCGAAGTTGCCACCCATTGTTATCGTCGATACAAATTCCTGCGCATCGGCAACATGGCTGCCTTCATGGCCAACAGCCGCAACTAGACCTGAACCGCTGAGCCCTTCTCGGATGGTTACAGTCTCCTGCGCCCTGAGCTCTCCGTCCGGTCCCACACCTAAGTCATGCGATGTAATGCCGTCGTGGCCTTTGCCGGGATCGCCGAACTTCACACTGACCCCATTGTCCTTTGTAGGATCGCCATAAGCTGACGCCGCACGAACGACATTCGAATCTTTCGACTTCAGGGCAGCTTGTCGGGCCTCCTCGAAAGCTTTATCCGCATCTGAATCGCACTTCTCGCTGTCCTTGCACATGTACATTCCGGTTGGATCGGTGTACCGTAGAGGGTTGTTTGCCACGTAAGCGTAACGATTCAAGGATTGCGGAGCGGATAGATCGCCCCCGACCGGGTCCGGCGTCATGAACCGTCCCAGGTTCGATCCGTGGTATCTGGCCCCGAAGTAATCCAGGCCGGATTCGCTGTCGCGTTCTTTGCCGGTGAACTTGTAGTGGTTGACGGTCGTCTGGGAGTTGAACTCCTCGCCGTAGGGCAGGAAGATGGACGACGAGATCGGATAGCCGTTATATCCGCTCAGCAGGCGTGTCGAGCCCAGGTGGTCGCCGTGATAATAAGTCGTGGTGGTGGAAGCGGCCCATCCCACATTCGCCACGTGCTCGTTGCTGAAGCTTCCGCTGTTGTTTCCCCCACACGACAGGCTCCATCCTGTCTGATTGGAGTAGATCGGCGTCACCGTTCCGTCCGTGCTCACAATCACAATGTCGTTGAAGGCGATGGCCCACGATCCGGCCTGCGTATTCTGGTCCGCGCCCACGTGCAGGTTCGTAATCTGCTTGTTCACGAACGGAGTCAGTACAAACACGCGCTTCCGCCATGAGCCGGTGATGCTGTCGCTGTTGGTCAGCTCGCCATCGGTGTCGTAGGTGGTCCAGGCGGTGTTCGTGCTGTCGCTGAAGCCCACGTACATGCCGCCTCGCGTCACCGTGTTCTGCCACTGCCGCCACATGAGCTTATCCCCGGATTTTACCGTATACGGCAGCCCCGTTTGCGGCAGATCGCACCAGCGCCTGGCCCTGAGACGCTGTTTATGAAACACGCTCTAGTTCTTATCGAGGGTAATAGCCGAATTATATGGCTGATAATCATAGTGTTGCTTCTCTCGAGCTCTAAACGGATTGAAGACACCCCAATAACGCAATTTGCTAGTTTTCTCGCCAAGCTTAAGAATCCCAACTGATTTGACGATCTTCCCCTCAATAAGCCACACCTCTTCAACAAATCGCCCATGAATCACAGCGTCCGACATCTGGCGGAGTACGTTCAACGCTGAGTTCTCACCCGTGGGTGAATTAGCAAAAAGCTCACTCCTGGAATTCTTACCGAAACATAAGTATGCAAGCTGGCCAATCACGTGAACGTAAATTGGAGCGCTAAGAGGATTCAAAGGGCTAACGTTTATATCTTCTCCCCCAGCCGGGTCGCGCGAGGGCTCGACTGTTACGCTTGCTATGTCCGGCCCGTAGCCGGACAACAGCTCCCGAAGTAAAGCAATAACATTATCATTAAACATTGCATCTACTCGAATTTGATGTGGTTAGGGGATTATTGTTGAAGGCCAGATGGGCGGAAGCCCCCCTGACCAGGGAATATTAAGTAAGTGAATGGTACTTTCCCCTCTTCCGATAGAGATACGAAACACGTTCTCCCCAGCCGTGGCGGACCCCCGCCAACCTGAGCCAATACGCAAATACTGATTACTGTTCAAGAGGCCCGAGTTAATTTGATTAGCTCCATTTCCTGCACGTCCAAACAAGAACTGCAATGCAGCTGGCGCTTCACTAATTGCAATAGCAGCTCCATTCGCCACCATTACCCCACCCGTTGCCACCGCTGCTCCATAAACCGGCCCGGCTGACATGCGATAGGTCAGATCGAAGATGTGGTCTAAACGTGCCTTGCCCGTGAAATAGTCGTTCTCCGGGTCCTGCACGAACATCTTGCTTCGATTGGACCAACCGCAAGTGTGGCTTTCTATGCTTCGCCCCACACAATTCATGGTCAAGTCCCGCGCCTCTCGATAGAAAGAGGAATAACC
>CAYZSN010000008.1:0-3850 GCA_964481095.1 uncultured Oleiharenicola sp.
CGACGGCACTGTTGGCTTTGACCTTATCTGGGGCGCGGAGTTTGGCAAGCTGGACCCCAAGACCGGAGTCATCCACATGTATCCCACCCCCACTCCCGATAACGGTCTTTATGGAATGGCGATTGACCAGAAAGGCGACTACTGGTCCGCTGGCTGGCAGAAAGGCACCATTAATAAGATGGACTGGGCAACCGGGACCATCAAGGAATACAAGGTGCCGAACTCCTGGGGACAGATGCGCCGCATCGGAGTCGACTCAAAAGGTATTGTGTGGGCGTCGGAGTACATCACCGGAATTCTGGCCCGGCTGGATCCCGCCACCGAAGAACTCTCCGAATTCAGGATTCCCTACAGTGGCGCCACACCCTATGACGCATGGCCCGACAGGTTCGACAACGTATGGATGGGCGATCAGGCCCACAATGCGATCATCAAGTTCGACCAGAAGACCAAAAAATTCAGCTACTACCCCATGCCCCAACCCGGCCAAAGCATCAACAAGTTCCAGATCGCCGATAACAACACAATCTGGTTTGGCAGCCGGCTCGTACCCATCGTCACCAGCGTGCACTTCTATCCCGAGGGGTATACGGCGAACGCTCCGCCAATGCCATAACCTCGTACGCCGGGAGTGGCGATTGGCCAAGGTCATCGCCCAATCAGGCAGCCTCGAATGCCGCCTTGATACTGGCCAGATGGTGCCAGCTGTGCCGGACAGCATGATCCTCGATGAGGAACTGCGCCGTGAGCGGAGCGTCTGCGTTCAGTGAGACGGGCGCTGCCCGGTCGAGCTCTTCGTCGGAGAAGCCTCGCACCGCCTCGGCGGCGGCATGGGCATTGCTCTCACGAACTAAACCAGGTAATACAGGGCTTGCCTGTCCACGGGCACAAGCTCATTCTGTCCGCAATGATCGCAGAAGTTCTGCTCCAATAGATCATAGACATAGCGAACTGCCTTGAGGGTCGCGGAAAATTTCTCGTCTTCCTCAGGAAAGATACGGTCCGCGGGAAGCCAATCCTGGAAGCGCAGATTCCGCATCGCCTGGGCAAACTCCGGACGGATACCACAGAGCAGCACCGTTACGCCAACGGCCTGCATGTCATGCAGAAAATGATCGAAACGCTCCATCGAAACCATATCGGGATTCCGTGTGCGCTTGAGGCGCAGCACTATGAAACGGATGTTATTGTCCTTTGTCCTCTGCTTCAGTTGATCGAAGCAACGATCCAGCTCCGGCGCCGCGCCGAAGAATAGTTCCCCTTCCAGATCGTAGAGAAGCATCGCACTGCATGGCGGATCGTCTGGCAGGCGTTCGCGAACGACGCGCTCGCTGCTGACCACCAGCTCCGACCAGCGCAGAAGCGCCGCGCGAGGGACAAACAGCAGAATGGATAAAACCACGCCGATCAAAATGGAAAACTCAACGCTGATAAAGATCGCCGAGAGAGCGGTTACCAGAACCAGGCCTGCGTCGTAGCGTGAGGCGCGCATGGCATAGCTCAACCGCTTCCAATCGACCAGCCTTGCAGCCGTCACCAGGAGTATCCCCGCCAGAGCGGCTTTAGGGATGTAACGGGCGGAGGGAGCGAAAGCCACCACCACCAGGGCGACCGTCCCTGCCGCGATGACACCGGAGGCCCGGCTCACCGCCCCAGCTTGAAAATTAATCGCCGAACGGGTCAGGGAGCCGGAACCCGGCAGGCATTGGAAGAAACCGCCGGTTAAATTAGCCAGACCTTCGGCGAGGCACTGCCGGTTGTAGTCGAGCGGCTGGCGAGTGGTGTTAGCGATGGATTTGGCGATCGCCAATGCCTCCAGGAGTCCGAGAAAAGCGATGGCCAGCGCGCTTCCGGATAATTCCTTCACCCACCAGAACTTGATCTCGGGGACATGCGGCAAAGGCAGGCTGCGGGGAACGCTGCCCACTACCGGCAGAATCGTCTTGCCATCGAGTGCGGGTTCCGACCAGCCAAACGCCGCGGCCACGATGGCGGCAACCACAAGCGCCAGAAGCATGTCGAATTGGGGCAAATGATATTTGCGCGCCAGTTTTCTAAGTACGACAACAAGAAAGATCGTACCTAGTCCGATTCCCAGGGCTCGCGGGTTCACATGGCCACCTGTTAGCGTGAGCCAGAGGCGGTAGAGCACATGCTGTTCTCCGGTTCCGCGCTCGCGAATGCCAGTCAGGTTTCCAAGCTGAGTCAGTCCCACCAGCATGCCGCCCCCAGCCATGAATCCGATCACGATGGATTCGGAGATGTAGCGCGTCAGGTCCCCGAGCTTGAAAACAGCAATTAGAATCTGGATGCTTCCAATCATGATCCCGAGAAGGAACATTGCCTGATAGGCATCGAAACGAACGTCGGGGTCAAAGAAGGCAAGCGCGCTGAATACAACCAGGGAGATTGCGTTGGTGGGGCCGTTAATCAGGTGGGACGACGAACCGAAAATCGAAGCCACCAGTGTGATCACAATGGCGGAGTACAAACCGAAGCGCGGATCGACTCCCGCAATGAGCGCGTATGCCATCGCCTGGGGCAGGGAGACGGCCGCAACCGTCACGCCAGCCAGAAGATCGTGACGCGCATTTCCCCAGGAGTAGTCGAGCTTCATTTCAAGTCCCTCAGCTTCAGTGCAGCTGGTTTTGTTTCGTTTTCGCCGGATGGATCACGTTAAAGATGCCGTTGTCGGCAAAAAACTTTTGCTGCGCCTCGTCCCAGTCTTTGGCAAGAATGCTCACCGGAAAGAGCTCGATCTGCGGCAAGCGGTCTCTGTGCCTCTTCAGTACTTCTGGATTGATGGGGCGATACCCGTGCCGGGCGATGGCTTCCTGTGCCTGTTCGGTGTAGAGGAAATCCAGATAGGCCTTGGCATATGCTTCGTTCTTTCGACGAGCGACATTGGAATCAACCCAGGCAACGCTAGGCTCGGCGCGAATACTCACCGGGGGATAGATAATCTCCAGATCGCCCTGGTACTCCTCCCTTTCGAGAAGAGCCTCGTTTTCCCAAGTAAGATGGACGTCTCCGAGCTTCTCCTGGGTGAAGGTATTGGTTGCATCGCGAGCGCCAGAACCGAAAGCGGGAACATGCTGGTAAAGCTCTTTGAGGTATTGCAGAGCCTGCGCTTCGGTCCCACCACGATAGATTACCGACCCCCATGCGGCCAGAACGCTGAGTTTTCCGTTTCCCGATGTCTTGGGATCCGGAGTGATTACGGAAATTCCCGGACCAACCAGATCGGGCCAATCCCTGATGTTCCGGGGATTCCCTTTGCGGACGACGAACACGATGGTCGAACTGTAGGGCTGGGAATTGTTGGGCAAACGCGCAGCCCAGCCATCGGCGATCAGGCCATGTTTATGAAGAGCCTCGACATCCGATGGCAAAGCCAGAGTAACGACATCGCCCTCCAGACCGTCAATCACCGCCTGCGCCTGTCTTGACGAACCCCCATGAGACTGCTGGATGGTTATTTTCTTGCCGGTCTGCCTGGCATACTGCGCACTGAACTGGCGGTTCAGATCCTGAAACAGCTCACGGGTCGGATCATAGGAGACGTTCAGCAGTTGATTCGATGCATCCCCCTGGACGTTCTTGACCACAACCAGAGTCATGGCAAGCGCCACTGCAGCAACAGCAATCGCATTGAGCCAAAGAGTTCGCATGAGTCCGCAATTGCGCAACGTGAGTGCAGGCAGCCGTACCCGTATTCCAGCGATATCAGGCAGCCTTACCTGCTCTTCTTCGCTCGAATCGGTCTCAGTTATCCGTAGCGACCGTGCAAAACCCCGAAATTATACTATATATAGTCGATTGACTTAATAGTTATTTAGCTAAAATTACA
>CAYZSN010000009.1:0-14442 GCA_964481095.1 uncultured Oleiharenicola sp.
GCCCGGCGGCCGGCGGCACGGCGCGCGCCGGCAATCCCGGCTGGGCCCAGCCCGCGGCAAAGTGCGCGTTGGTCGCCCCGGCGTCGAAGCCCGCATGGTCGATGTACGAGACCGGCGGGCGCAGGCAGAGCCCGTCATGCAACAGGTGGTGGTAGAGCCAGCGCACCGCCCACAGGTTGCGCGCCGCCTCCGTGCGCGCCATGCCGGGCAGGTCGGCGCCACAGGTGTCGGGCGCCACGCCGTGCGCCGCAGCGGCCTGCAGCTTGGCCAGCGCGGTTTCCTCCGGCATGCCCCGCCACGAACGCGCGTAGCCACCCCACCCCCACGACTCGGCGCGCGCGTCGAAGTACGGCTGCCCCGCGACATCCGCCGGCGCCACGCGCGGATGGGTCCAGCCGGTGACGCTCATCACGCGCGGCTCGTCCGCATAGTGGCGCAGCGCGGCGCAGAACCAGTCGTACGTGCCCGGCGCGCAGACGAGGTCGTCCTCCCACACGACGAACGCCGCGTGCTTCGCCGCGACCTCCGTGACCCCCGCCAGCACGTTGCGGCCCAGGCCGAGGTTTTCCGGGCGCTCGTCCAACTGCACCTCGCACCAGTCGATGGCGCGGACCAGCGCGCGGACTTCCGCCACGACGGCGGCATCGGCAGCGCCCTTGGCGCCATCGGCGAAAACATACAGCAGCGGCACGCGGTTCTCCTTCAGGCAGGCGAGCGCCCTCGCCGTGTGCGCCGGCCGGGCGTACACGAACAGGATGACAGGAATGACGGCGGGCGCGCTCATTTGACGGCCAGGCTGAATTCAGGATGTCGCGCGGCACCCACCAGGCTGTCCGGGATGAGCTGCGCCGGGTCCAGGGTTTGTTCGCGCTGCCCCAGCGGCCAGAGCGGACGGGCGCCGACGAAGGCCGCGGTGGCGGAGAACGTGCTGGGCGGACCGAGGATCACGTCGCATTGCGACAGGATCGTCCAATCCGCCATCCCGGACCGCCCGGCCGGCCGGTAGACCGGCAGGCCCGGCGGCAGGCCCGTCACCGGCGCGTCCGAGACGGCCACCACCGCCGGATTCCGGCCGGCATGCAGGTCGAGCGCCTGGCGGATCCAGCGCGCGTACTGTTCGATCGGGAAAAGAAAACGCCCGTCGTGCCAGAGGTGATAATCGCCCTGCCGGAGGTGCAGGCCGAGGATGAAACCGTGGCGGGACCGGAGCGCATCGAGAAAGCCGCTCGCCGCCGCGGCGTATTCCCGCGCCGGCTGGAACAGCGGGCGCACCGCGTCCTGGTGGCGCGCGAAAATTTCCCAGCCCGCCACGCGCCAGCCCGCGCACGTGGTGACGGCCGAACCGATGAGCTGCCGCGTCGTGGCCGGATCACCCAGGTCGAGAATTTCGGCGGCCGCGTCGTTCAGCTCGACCGCCGACCAGCCCGCGCGCCGGCGGCCCAGCTCCAGGACCCGGCGCTGCACGCGCCAGTCGAGGCGGTGCCGCACCCAGCCCGGCAGCAGCCGGAGCGCGCGCGCGGCTTCATCCCACGCGTCGGGCCGCAGCGGGAAAACGCAACCCGGGTGTTCCCGCCACGTCGCGAAATATTCCGCCTGGGGCCAGAAGGCGAGGTCGCGCACCTCCACTTCGCCGGCGTGCTCCCGCGCCCAGGCCAGCAGGTGCGCGAAGCGCAGCACCTGGTTGCCGAGCTGGCCCCCGCCGTGCGTGTAGATGACTGTGGCGGGCGGGCGGGCGGTCATGCGGGATCCTTTTGCGCCGCGAACCAGGTGAACCCGGGCAGCTGCGCGCGGGCGGCGGCGAGGCGCGACGCATCCACGTCGTCCGCATGCAGCCAGAAGGTGTTGTTCAGGTTGGCCGCGACCTTCACGTAGCCGCGCTGCGCCAGCAGCGCGCCGATGGCCGCGTAGTCGCGGTGCCGCCACGAACCGTTCGCGCCCCCGCCGTGCGTTTCGAGGACCAGGCAGCGCGCCGGCTTCGGCTGGCGCGCCCAATCGATGCCGCGGATGACATTCAGCTCGTGTCCCTCGACGTCGATGCTGAGCAGGTCGCACCCCGCGAAGGCGGGCCGCCGGTCGAGCCACGTGCCGAGTTTTTCCACCCGGATGCGCACCACCGGCGCGGCGGCGCGGCTGAAACCGGCGAGGAGCTTCGCCAGGCCCGGGTCCTCCGTTTCCGGCAGGGCGGACAGCAGCCCGTCGGAGCGGAATTCCCGCGTGCCGGCGCTGTCCGACAGACCCTCCTCGATGCATTCGACGCGGCGATTCCAGCGGTAGAGTTCGCGCAGCCGGCGGAAATCGCCGGCGTTGGGCTCGAAGCTCAGGCCGTGCGCGCCGCGCAGGGCGAACAGCGTGGTGTTCGACAGGGAGATCCCGTCGTTGGCCCCGACGTCGATGAAGCGCGCCACCCCGCCGAGCAGCAGCGCGACGGCCACATCCTCGCGGTCGGCGGCGTAGGTCGGGCGCGGCGCCAGGCGGTGCCGGAACCAGCGGGCCCAGTAATATACCGGCCGCAGCAGATCGCGCCAGCCCGTGACCGTTGCACTCATGTTTCCAGCCAACACGACAGTCACGGCGAACCCAATAGCAAAACCCGCGTCACCCCGCGAACGGCCGCCACGGCGTGAGGATCGCGCGCAGCATCAGCCGCAGGTTGGCGCGCGCCTTGGGTTGGAAAATCTCCAGGCCGAAGGTCGTCACGCCGAAGGAAACGAACGACGCCAGGATCGCGCCGCGCGCGCCCCACCGCGGCACCCACCAGACGTTGCAGGCGAGGTTGACGACCGCGCCGGCGAGGGCGGTGAGCAGCGCGAAGCGGAACAGGCTTTCGTTCGTGATGAACACGCTGCGCGCCACGCCGAGGTTGGTGAAGAAGAGCCGGAACGCCAGCAGCGGCACCAGCACCGCGGCGCCCGCGTACGACGCGCCGAACAGCCGCGTGATGACCCACGGGCCGGCGACGATCATCGGCCCGGCGGTGACGATGAACAGGCCGAACATGAGGCGGTAGAAATCATAGAGCCGGCGCCGGTAGAGCGCGGCGTCGTCGCGCCGGGCGCGGGTGATCTCCGGCGAGGCCACGGTCTGCAGCACCATGGGCACGAAGCCAAAGACCGCCACGAGGCGCAGCGCCGCCGAGTATTCGCCAAGCTGCGCGCCGCCGAGGAAAAGCGCAATGACCAGCTGGTCGGCATAGGCCTGCACATAGATCGCGAGGCCCGAGAGCGCGAGCGGCCAGCTTTCGCGCAAGAGCGTGAGCACCCGCGCGCGCGCCACGCGGAAGCTCCCGATCGTCTGCCCGGCCTTGGCGCCGGCGAAAAGCCACCCGGCGGCCGCGATTGCCAGCTCGAGCGTCGCGGTCGCGGCCAGCAGGGCCAGCGAGGCGTGGCCGAGGATCAGCCCGGCCTTGACGAGGTTGACCAGCACGCAGGCGCAGATGCGCACCCACGCCGACACGCGGGACTCGCCCTTCGCCTGGAAGTAGACGTCGTAGACCTCGAGCCCTTGGAATAGGAGCCCGAGCGCCACGAGCACGATGAGCGGGCGTGTCGCCGCGGTGACCGCCGGCTGCACCGCCGCCACGCCGAGGCAGAGGAGGAACCCGGCGACCCCGCCGAGCGATTTCAGGAAAAAGGCCGCGCCCAGCCACTCGCGGGCCGCGGCCGGCGCGTGCGCAATTTCGCGGACGACGACGGAGTTCAGGCCGAGCGAGGTCAGCGCCGTGACGGTGCCGATCACCGCGGTGGCGTAGTTGAGCCAGCCGTACTGCTCGGGCCCGAGATAGCGCGCGATCCAGATGCCCACCAGCAGGCCCGCCGCCATGCGCACGAGCTGGTCGGCGAACAGCCACGCGGAATTGTCCAGCGCCTGCTGCAGCGTGGCGCGGCCGGCCAGCCGGCGCGCAAGGAAGGGAGGCAGCCGTTCGCTGAGCTTCATGGCCGGCGGGCGGGACCCGGCCGCGGCCGGGCCCGCCGGGGGTTGTTTGCAAACCGTGAAAAAACACGGACCGGGAGATGGGGCGGCGCGGCGGGCAAGGCGCCTGAGCAAAGGCCGCCGCTTCCGGGCCGTCAACGCTGCCCTGAGATTCGGCTTCCGTTAACCGCCCGCCAAACTAGCTTCGTCCGGCCCGCATGAAGCTCTCGATCGTCATCCCCTGCTACAACGAACGAAAGACCATCCGCGCCATCGTGGACGCGGTGCGCGCCGCCCCGGTGGCGGACAAGGAGATCATCGTGGTCGACGACTGCTCCGCGGACGGCACGCGCGACATCCTCAAGGCGGAGATCGAGCCGCTCGTGGCCAAGGTCATCTACCACCCGGTCAACTGCGGCAAGGGCGCGGCGCTGCGCACGGGCTTCGCCGCCGCGACGGGCGACGCGGTCATCGTGCAGGACGCCGACCTCGAGTACGACCCCCAGGAATACCCGAAGCTGCTCAAGCCGCTCGCGGACGGGAAGGCCGACGTGGTCTTCGGCTCGCGCTTCATGGGCGCCGACGCCCACCGCGTCGTCTACTTCTGGCACATGGTCGGCAACCGCTTCCTCACGCTGCTCTCGAACATGCTGACGAACATCAACCTCACGGACATGGAGACGTGCTACAAGCTGTTCCGCCGCGAGGTGCTCGCGAAGATCACGATCGAGGAGAACCGTTTCGGCTTCGAGCCCGAGATCACCGCCAAGGTCGCGCGCCTCGAGGGCTGCCGCGTGTTCGAGGTCGGCATCAGCTACTACGGCCGCACCTACGCCGAGGGCAAAAAGATCGGCTGGCGCGACGGTTTCCGCGCGATCTACGCCATCCTGAAATACAACCTGTTCCAGTGAGGCGCCGCGCCGGGAATGACGTTGCCTGACCCGCGCCCGGGCCGCCGCGGCGATTCGGCTTTCTTTAACCCCGCCGGGAAATAACGTCGGCCCCGCATGCACGCCCCGGTTCCCATCGCCCCTTCCAGCCGGCAAAAACCGGCGCGACGGTGAACGCCCGCCCGCCGGCTCCATCGATTTCCCGCCGCACGCTCCTCTGGGCCGCGCTGGCGGCGTTCGCGGCGCCTGTGCTGTTTGCGCTCTATACGAACCAGTCGTGGGAGGATTATTGGATCACGTTCCGCAGCAGCCGCAACCTGGCGGAGGGGCACGGCCTCGTCTACCAGGCGGGCGAGAAGGTCCATACATTCACCTCGCCTCTCGGCGTGCTGGTGCCGGCCCTGGGTTTCACGCTCACGCACACCGATGCCGGTGCGCTCTGGTTCCTGCGAATCGCGAGCGCGCTCGCGCTCGCCGGCGCCGCGGTGCTGGTCGTCCAGCACGCCCGCAGCGAAGGCTGGCCGGGCCCGGTGGCCTGGCTGGCGCTGGGCCTCGGCCTGCTCGAAGCCAAGGTGGTGGCTTTTTCCGCCAATGGCATGGAAACGGCGCTGCTGGTTTTTTTCACGGCGCTCGCCTGGCGGGAGCTCACCCGCCCGGACGCCCCGCGCTGGCGGCGGCTCGCGGCGGCGTATGCGGGGCTGATGTGGACGCGACCCGACGCCTGCATCCTCGCGGCCGCGATGACTTTTGCCGCGTGGGCCTTTGTCGCCCGGCCCGGCCCCGGAGACGGCCGGGCCTGGTGGCGTGCGCTGCTCGCCGCCCTGGGGATGGGCGGCCTGCTCTATGCCCCGTGGTTTTTCTGGGCGTGGCATTACTACGGTTCACCCGTGCCGCAGACCATCATCGCCAAGTCGGTCTACACCCCCGATTTTTCCGTGCTGCGCATCCTGCGCGCGCCGCTCAGCTGCCTGGTCGGCAACACCGCGCTCGACGATTTCTTCGCGCCGGCCTACGCCCACAACGGCTGGCCGGCCGGCCTGCTGCTGTTCGGCCGCATCCTCGCCCGGCTGGCGGCTTTCCTCTGGCTCGTGCCCGGCGTATCCCGCGCCACCCGCGCCGCTTCGTTCACGGCGCTCGCGGGCGGCGTCTACTTCCACCAGATCATGCCGTATCCGTGGTATTTCGCCCCGTGGACGCTGTGCGCCGCGCTCGCGCTGGCCGGGGGCGCCCGCGCGGCGGCACTCAAACTCCAAGCGCCCTGGCAGGGCGCCGCGCGCATCGCGGCCGCCGTTACCGTGAGCGTCGTCCTGCTGACCAGCCTGGCGCAGGCCTACGGCGCCCGCCGGCAGCAGCAGTTGATCGAGGAGAACGGCCGCAAACAGATCGGCCTCTGGTTGCGCGCACATGCGGCCCCGGGGGACAGCGTGTTTCTCGAGCCGATTGGATACATCGGTTATTACAGCCAGCTGAAGATCCTCGATTTTCCCGGCCTGTGTGCGCCCGAGGTGTCCCGGATCGTCCGCAGCGGGCCGGGCGGCTACGCGCGGATCATCGCAGCCCTCAAGCCGGGCTGGCTCGTCTTGCGGCCCTACGAGATTGCACAGCAGAACCTCCAGGACAGCGGCAAGCTCGCCGACTACGCGCCCGTGGGCTTCTGGAGCCAGCGCGACAAACTGGACGCCCTCGATTTCGTGCCGGGGCGCTTCTGGCTCGAGTTCGACGCCGAATTTGTCGTTTACCGGAGGAAGACGCCGGCGCCGTAAAATCCCCGTCATTCCCCGTCCCAAACCGGCCGCAGGGTCCACCGCCGGGAGCGCAATCTTCCCCCGAGGAACCAGGCCCGGGGAATGACATTGCGTGGCCCTGAAGGGACCTTTCAAATCCACCCGTGGGCTCATCCGCCATCGCCATCGTCATCCCGGTCTTCAACGAGGAGGCCGTGCTGCCCGAATTGTTCACCCGGCTGACGGCCCTGTTCAACGCGCACCCGGCGGAACGCTGGAGCGCGGTGCTCACCAACGACGGCAGCCGCGACCGCTCCGCCGCGCTGATCGCGCAGCAGGCCGCCGCCGATCCCCGCTTCGTGCTGGTCGAGCTTTCGCGCAACTTCGGCTTCCAGGCCGCGATCTCCGCCGGCCTCGCGACCGCGCTCGAAAACGGCGCCGAGGCGATCGTCACGATGGACGCCGACCTGCAGGACCCTCCCGAGCTGGTTCCCCAGCTTGTCGCCAAGTGGCGCGAGGGCGCCGAGGTCGTGCTCGCGGTGCGTCGCTCCCGCCAGGAAACCGGCCTGCGCCGCGTGGGCATGGACCTTTTCCACGGGTTCTTCGGCGCGGTCGCGGACCAGAAGATGGACCCCAACACCGGCACGTTCAGCCTGCTCGACCGGACCGCGGCCGACGCTGTGCGCCAGCTGCCCGAGCGCAACCGCTATTTCCCCGGGCTCCGCTCGTGGGTCGGCTTCAAGACCGGCGAGGTGCCGTACGACCGCCAGGGCCGCGCCGCCGGCCAGCCGCAGCAGACGATGATGCGCCTGCTGCGCTACGCCCTCGACGGCGTCTTTAGCTTTTCCTACCTGCCGCTGCGCGCCCTGACCTACGCCGGCATCTTCATCGCGCTGCTGGGCTTCGCCGCCGCCGTGTTCTATGCGGTCCGCCGGCTCGTGGGCATCGAGACCGCCCCGACGGGCTACACCACGCTCGTCACCATCGTGCTTTTTCTCGGCGGCGTGCAGCTGATCGGCATCGGCGTGCTGGGCGAATACCTGGCCCGCGTGTATGACGAGGTGAAGCAGCGGCCCCCGTACATCGTGCGCCGCGCTCACCGGAAATGAGCCAGCGACCCGCCAGGCTCGCGCTCTGGTCCGCCCTCGGCCTGGCGCTGCTGTTCACGGGCTACCTGCTCATGAACACGACGTTCATGCCGTACGATGACGAGGGCTTCCTGCTCATCTCCTATCGCAATTACCTCGCCGGACTGCGCCTCTACGACGACGTGTTCTCGCAATACGGCCCGTGGCCGTACCTCTACCACCAGTTTGTCACCACCCTGCTTGGCCACGCCCCCGTCACGCACACGCTCGGCCGCGCGCTCACGCTGCTGCACTGGGTCGGCGCCGCGCTGCTCTGCGGCGGGCTGGCGTGGCGGCTGACGCGCAGCCAGCTCGCGGCCGGGACGACGGCGCTCCTCGCCTTCGGCCTCACGTGGCAGATGATCTCCGAGCCGTCGCACCCGGGCAGCCTGATCGCGGTGACGGTGGCGGCGGTCGCGCTGGTAGCGGCCGCGCTGCCGGAGGCGCGCCGCCCCGCGCTCCATTACGCGGCGCTCGGGGTGGGCGCCGGCCTGCTGTTGATGACGAAGGTCAACGTCGGCCTGCTGCTCGCCGCCGGCACCGGCTGCCTGCTGCTCGTCTTCCTCGACTGGCCGCCGGCCTGGCGCTGGCTCGCGTGGGCCGGCCCGGCCGGCCTGCTCGCGCTCCCGTGGGTGCTGATCGGGCGGCAGCTGCACCATCCCTGGGCCTTCGGCCTCGCGGCCCAGTTCACGCTCGCGGCCGCCGGCCTGCTCTGGCTCGCGTGGCCGCGGCCCGGGGCCGGGCGCCTTCCGCTCCGCCCCTGGCTGGTGGCGCCAGCCGGAACGCTGCTGACAATCATCGCGATTACGGGCTGGGTGCTGCTGCGCGGCACGACGCTCCGGGCGATGATCCGGACCGTGATCCTCGATCCGACACAGATGCCGGGGAAATTCCTGATGAAGCTGGCGTGGTTCCCCGAGGCGTGGGTGTTCGCCGCCTGCGGCGCGCTCCTCGTGGCCCGGGCCGGCTGGGAGCTGCGGCACCGCGGTGCGCTCCGCCCCGCCACCTTTTGGGCCGTGATCGCGCTGCGGGGCGCGGCCTTCGCGCTTTTCCTCCTGCATGCCAGCGCATGGCCGAGCTACTTTGGCATCTTCCACTTCGTCGTCGACTGCCTGCCGCTGCTGCCGGTCTTCCTGGTGCCGCTGGCCCCGCGTTCCCCGGCGGAACAACTCGCGCGCTGGGGCGCGGCCTGCATCGCGTTGCCGCAGCTGCTCCATGTCTTTCCCGTCGCGGGCAGCCAGGCCGGCTGGGGTTCCTTCCTCTTCCTGCCCCTGCTGGTTGCGGGGCTGTGGGAGCTGCGCGAGGTGCTGCCCCCGCGCCTGGCCGCGGGCCGGCGGCTCACCCGGCTCGGCGGCGGCCTGCTGGCCGGCGCCAGCGTGCTGGTGCTCGCGCTCATGGCCCAGACGGGCTGGCAGCGCTACACCGCCTCGCGCCCGCTCGGGCTGGCCGGCGCGGAGGACCTGCGCCTCGACGGCCGCTCGCGCCAGGCTTTCCGCCTGCTGGCGCTGAACGCCAGCATCCACGCCGACCTCCTGGTCACCTGCCCCGGCATGTACAGCCACAACCTCTGGAGCGGCGTGCCCGCGCCCACGGCCCAGAACGCCACCCACTGGATGTGGCTGCTCTCCGACGGGCTTCAGCAGGAACGCATCGACCGGCTGGCCGCGACGCCGCGCACCGCGCTCATTCTCTCGCATTCGCTGACCGACTTCCTCGTCGAACGCCACCTCACCGGCAGCGGCCCGATGAACGCGTTCCTTGAACAGCATTACCGGGAGCTGTTCCGCTACGGTGACTTCTCCTTCGAACTGCCGGCGGGCATGGCGGGGGTGACGTTTGGCCGCTACGAGCTGCAGCGCGCGGACCGCAGCGATCCCGCGACGCCCCCGCTCCTGTTCCGCACCAATGTCGTGCTCGACGGCCGGCCCGCGCACATCCGGCTCGAGGCGCTCGAAGCCGGCGCCGCGCCGGGGCCGGAGCTGCTTACCGGGAAATTCCCGGCCGTGGCCGAGCCCATCGACCGCGAAGGCCGCACGCTCGGCGGGCCCCTCGCGTTGCCCGCCACCCAGCCGCTGCGCGGCCTGTACCGGCTGACGATCCTCGCGCCGCTGCTGCCAGCCAGCCTGCCGTGGCAGGAGTGCGCGCTCGTCGTGCGCGCCGCCGACGGCCGCCTCCTCAGCGAATCCGCCTACTTCTGAGCCGTGTCCCGCCGGCGCGCGACGAGCAGCAGGCTCACGCCAAACGGCAGCGGGATCCGCCACAGCGCCATGCCCACGAACAGGCGCTGCAGGAGGCCGTTCAGCCAGCGCGGCGGCTCGGCATCCTCGGTGCGCCCGAGGGAAGGAAAGACCTTGCGCCATTTCCGCACGATCCAGACGCCGGGATAGACGATGACGTTCGTATAGTTGACATGCACCAGCTCCCACTCCGCCGCCGGGAACAGCGCCTGCAACTGCGCGCGCGAATAGCGGCGGTAATGATGCAGGGCGACATCCCAGTCGCTCCACAGCGCCATGCCGGCGGGCACGGTCACGAGCGCGACGCCACCCGGCCTCAGCAGGCGGGAAAAACCCGCCACCACGGCACGGTCATCGGGCGTGTGTTCCAGCACGTCGAGCGCGGTGACGTAATCGAGCGAACCCGCGGGCAGCGGCACCTGGTCGCCCGCGAGGCTGAGGATCTGCTCGGGGCGAAAGCGCGTCCGGAGGATGCGCAACGATTCCTCGTGGTCGTCGAGCACCATCACACGGCAGGCGGATTCCATTTCCTGCGCGAAACGCCCCGTCCCGGCCCCACAATCCAGGAGCACCTGGTCCGCGCGCGGCGGTCCCGCCAACTCGAGCCACCGCCGGGCGATGACGCGCTTGCCCGCATAATACCAGTGCGTGGCCTCCATCCGGTCCAGGTTGGCATATTCCTCGGCGTTCATGCGAAAAGCACGGGGAGGTTGTGTGCCGCACGGGAACCTGTCCATACTACTCGTCAATTTCCCGGCCCCGCTTGTCCTCGACGCCCCCACCTTTCCCGTCCCGCCCCCTGATCGTCGTGGCCCTGTTCCTGGCCCTGGGCCACGCCCTGCTGGCCGTGCTGGCCATGCGCGAAAAATCCACGACCGCCGATGAACTCGCCCACGTGACCGGCGGCTACACGTTCAACCATTGGAACGACTACCGCCTGCAGCCCGAGAACGGCAACCTGCCCCAGCGCTGGCAGGCGCTGCCCGCCACTTTTTCCGCGACGGATTATCCCCCGCTCACGACGCTGGCGTGGCGCAAATCGGTCGTGTGGCTCGTCGGCTACGACTTCTTCTATCAAAGCCGCAACGATCCCGACCGCCTGCTGTTCGGCGCGCGCGCGATGAACTCGCTCTTCGGCGCGGCCACGGTGCTGTTGGTCTTTTTCTGGTCGCACCGGCTCTGGGGCGGGGCCGGCGCCGTGGTGTCCGCGCTGTTCGCGGCGCTGTGCCCGACGATGCTCGCCCACAGCGGGCTCGCGACGTCGGACATGTGCATGGCTTTTTTCTTCCTCGCCGTGCCTGCGGCCTACTGGCGGCACCTGCATGACGGGCGGTGGCGGGCGTGGTGGCTCAGCGCCGGGCTGCTCGGCCTGGCCGCGGTCGCCAAGTACACCGCGGTGCTGCTGCTGCCCATGCTGGCGGCGCTGGCGCTGCTGCGTGTGCTGCGCGCGGAACCGGTGATGTTGTTCGGCCGCCCGTTTCGTTCGCTGCCGGCGCGCCTGGCCGGCATCGGCCTCTCCACCCTCGGCCAGGGCCTGGTCGCGGTGGCCGTCATCTGGGCCTTCTTCGGCTTCCGCTACAGCACCTTCAATCCCGCGCTGCCGCCCGGCGACTACAACCTGTCCTGGGACGTCGTCCTCGCCTTCGGCGGGTGGAAGGCGGCGGTGATCAGGTTCTGCCTCGCGGGGAAGCTCCTGCCCGAGGCGTGGCTCTACGGGTTCAGTTTCGTGCTCGAACACGCCCGGGCGCGCGCCGCCTTCCTCGATGGCGACTACAGCATCTTCGGCTGGGCGGATTTTTTTCCCAAGGCGTTCCTCTACAAAACCCCGCCCTCGCTGATCGTGAGCCTCGGCGCGGGCGGGCTGCTGCTGGCCCTGCACCTGCGCAAACTGCCGCGCGCCCGGCTCGTCGAGCGGTGCCATGGCATCGCCCCGCTCGCCGTGCTCTTCGCCGTTTACTGGCTGTTTTCGCTGACAAGCCATCTGAACATCGGCCACCGTCACATCCTGCCCACCTACCCGGTGCTTTATATCTTCTGCGGCGTGCTGGGCTGGATGGCGGCGCGGGCCCGCACGTTTTCGCGCGCCGGCGGCCTGACGGCGGCCGCGGCGGTCGCGGGCCTGCTGCTCTGGCACGGGGCCACCGCGGCGCAAATCCACCCGCATTATCTCGCCTATTTCAGCCCGGTCGCCGGCGGCCCGGCGCAGGGTTACCGCCATCTCGTCGACAGCTCGCTCGACTGGGGCCAGGACCTGCCGGCGCTGCGGCGCTGGCTGGCGGCCAACCGCCGGCCGGCCGAGCCGGTTTATCTTTCCTATTTCGGGACCGACGAGCCGGCCCGTTTCGGCTTCGCGCCCGTGTTGCTGCCCCGCCTGCCGTCCTTCGGCCGCGCGCGGCCGTGGTATTGGTGCGAACCCGGCGTCTATGCGATCAGCGCCACCATGCTCCAGCATGTCTACATGCCGGGCCAGGCCGTCTGGACCGTCGCATTGGAACGCGAATACCGGCAGCTGCAGGAAAGCGACGGGCAGTTCCGGCTGCTGAAGGCGGCGGACGATCCCTCGCCCGAGCTCCTGCAGGGCCAGCCGAAACTTTACTGGGCCGAGCGGTGGAGCCGGTATGAGGAGCTGCGTTTCGCGCGGCTCTGTTCCTACCTCCGCTCGCGGGAACCCGATGCGTCGGCCGGATATTCCATCCTGATCTACCGCCTCTCGGCGCCGGAGCTCGAGGCCGCCCTGGGCCGGCCGGCGGACCGCCGTTAGCGCGATCACCCGGGAAACCAAACGGAGCCGGACATCAGGGGACCAGCCGCGCCTGCACCCGGCCGCTGCCGGGGCCGGGAGCGGGATATTTCACGGCGAAGGCCGAGATCCGATCGGGCGGCAGGGGAATTTCCAGCAGCAATCTTGCGCCGGGTGGGAGTTCGCCCTGGGTGTCGCCGGCGGGCGAATAGACGACATAGCGGCAGGCGGCGGGACCGGGATTCGACAGTTCCAGCCGCTGCGGCGCCGGCGCCCATGTCCGGACGAGGAACTCGTGCTGCACCCCGCCCTCCTTTTCCGCCACCCGGTCGCGGTAGACCAGCGGCACCGGCTGTTCGCCGGGCTGCAAGGCGCGGAACGCCGCGATGCTGTAGGGATGACGCTCGTCGCCGTCGAAGAGCCAGGTGCGCCCCATGACCCGCCCCTCCTTGCCGAGGAACTGCGCGACCGGGACGATGAGCCAGCCGTCACCCGGGCGCACGGCATCCTCGGCGCGCGCGGCGGGCAACGCCGATAATTTTTCCGGGACGACGAGGCTGCCGTTCGGCTGACGATAGAAAGCCGCCAGCGGCGAGTTCACGGCCAGGGCCGGGCGCAGCGGCTCCCCGCCGGGATTGAGCGCGGCGGCCCAGCGCCGCCAGCCCTCATAAACATAGAAACCCGTCGATTGCGCGGGACGGGTGATCGCGGGCCAGCCCGACTGGTACGTGTTGAACAGCGCGTTGCCGAAGCCGGTGATGGTTGCCGCACCAGTGACAATCCATGCGACCGCGCGGCTGCGCCACGGCAGCAGCTGGATCCACCAGGCGACCAGCGCGGCGAGCCACGGCGCGGCGAGGCCGAGGAAACGGAACAGATAGGGATGCCATTGCACGCGCCAGTGGAGGAACAACCCGAAGGCGGCGAGGGCCAGCGCCCAGACCAACGCGAGTCCGCCATCAGGGGATTTGCGCCTGAACCACGCACGAACCGCGGCGAGGAGCCCGAGCATCGGCAACAAAACCCCCGTGCTCGTCACATCCGCGTCCGGCGCCCCGACCGCATAGATCTTCTGGAGATTGGCGCGTCGGTCCAAGCCCTGGAAAGCGTAGGGATCGTGTTCCGGCAGGCCGGCCATGACGCTTTCGCCGAGCGCGCGGGTCATGTTCCGCCAGCCGGTCAGCTGCGAATTGGGCTCGAGCAACTGGACGAAGGACGACGTGAGATTGAGCCGCAGTTTCGCCAGCGACCCGGCGAGGCCCGGATTCTCGCCGTGGTGCAGCACGACAAATTCGCGCGGTCCGAGCGCGCCGCCATAGGCCCGCCAGTTGCGCCAGACCGAAGGCCCCACCAACACGATCGTCGCCAGGATCGCGGCGCCCAGGGTCCGCCGCCAGGCGGGGCGTGCGGCGCGGTGCCGCCACGCCAGCCAGCCGGCCGCGAGCAGCAGCCCCGGCGCAAAATACAGGACCGTGCCCTTGGAGCCGAGCGCGAGGCCCGCCGCTGCGCCGCCGAAACGCGAGCCCGCGCCGCGGCGCAGCGCCACCAGCCAGAGATAAAATCCCGCGGCCAGCACGCCGGTGGTGAACAAATCCGTGTACGCCGCGGTGAACTGCGGGGCAACATTGGGCAGGCCGAGCACGAGGCAGGCGGCGCCCAGTGCGGGAACGCGGCCCAAACCCAGCAAGCGCGCGAAACCGACGGTCGCCCCCAGCGCCAGCATGCCCACGGACGCCGGCGCGCCCGCCACCCCACGGTAGCCCGAGTCCCTGCCAGAGAGCACCCAGGCCATAAAGACGTCCGTCCCCAAAGGCA
>CAYZSN010000010.1:0-7126 GCA_964481095.1 uncultured Oleiharenicola sp.
CGCGGCGGGCGCAACGCGGCCGAGCGTCCGGTAGGCCTCATTGATGATCTCGATCATGCGCCGGGCCTGCGCGATGCCTTCGATGTCCCCCGGCGGCTTGACGCGGTCCGGATTCCACTGCTCGAGCAGGCGGGAATAGGCGGCCTCGACCGCTTCGCGTGAGGCGCCCACGTCGAGCTGGAGCGTCTTGTAGCATTCTTTGAGATCCATGGGAGGAGGGCCCGCGGCCATGTGCTTAGGTGCGCCGTTTCCCGGGGCAACGAGTTTTTAGCCCGGGAGGCCCGCGGCCGGGCCGTTCCGGCGGCTCTTACCGGGATTTGACGGAATGGAGCAGCCTCACTTCTCCACCGAGGCCGGTCGCCGGTGCGGAACGGCACGGCGGAAAGGCCGGCGCCGTTGGAGGGCATGGCGCGGGTTGGCCTGCCACGCGCAGCGCACGGCCACCGGTGGCGGGATGTCGGACGTCGCCGACCAGCACGTCATGGAGCCCGAGGCGCTCCGCGCGGCGCCGCGTTCCGGAGTCACTTCCCGCCGATGGCGAGCAGTTCGACGACGAAGACGAGCGTGGCGTTGGGCGGGATCGCGCCGGGGTAACCCTCGTCGCCGTAAGCAAGGTGCGGCGGGAGGGTGAATTTCACCTTGTCGCCGACCTTCATCTTCGCCACGCCGAGCTCCCAGCCTTCGATCACCTGGCGTGCGCCCAGGATGAACGTGAAGGGCTCGTTGCGGTCGACGGAGCTGTCGAACTTCTGCCCGTTTTCGAACGTGCCGGTGTAGTGGACGGTGACGAGGTCGCCTTTTTTCGGCGCGGCGCCCGTGCCCGCGGTGAGGGTTTCGCTTTTGAATTCGGTGACGGGCATGGGGGTTTGGAAAGTTGAATGTTGAAAGCCGGAAGCTGAGAATTGAGGAACGAGGGATTTATTTCTGTTTGTCGGGGGCTTTGTTTTGGGGCGGCAAGGGAGCAAACTTGCGCATGCCGGACGAATATCCGGGAAGCGGGCGTCGTCAACCGGCCGCGGGGGCGGCGCCGGCCCGCTTCTGGCGTTGAAAGTCGGCCGTGAAGCGGGCTTGATGCCGGCGTCCCACCGAAGCGCCATGCCGCGTCTCCGCCACCTCTTCGTCCTGCTCGCCGGCTTGCTGGCCGCCGCGACGGCGCGCGCCGCGGAGCCCGCGCCGGAGAGTTTCATGATCCGGATGACGCACGAGTATGACGCGGCGTGGGACCGCGGCGACATCCCGGCGATGGTGGCGATGCTGGACCCGGAGTGCGTGTTCCGCTCGCCGTTCCAGACCCGGCTCGGGCGCGAGGCGATCCAGGCGAACGTGTTTCGCAACGTGCAGCGCTTCCGCGACACCCACTCCGTCGAAACCTCGGCGAAGATCGAGGGCGACATCGCCTATTCGTTCCAGGACTCGACGTTCAACGACTACGGCCGCGAGCCGGGCCCCGCCGTCCAGGCGCGGCGCGTGGTGAAGCATCTGTTCATCTTCACCAAGCGGCCGGGGCAGGACTGGAAAATCCGCGGCATGTTCACGTTCGACGAGATGGAATTCGCGCCGGAGCTGCCGGTGGCGAAGTGAGACGGAAAAACACGAAGCGACAAAGCCCGCGGGCCGCCGCGCTCAGATCGCGCGGAGCGCGGTCTCGTCGCGCCCCTGCGCGACGCGCTGCATCTTGCAGAAAAGGGCGACGGCCTTGTCGGCTTCCTCGTCCGTCTCCACGATCGCGATCGCATGACAGGCGACGGGATGGCCCTTCAGGAGGCGGATGGCATTGCCCTGACATGCTGGCGGAGGCTCTCGCGGTGAAACGTTTCATCCTGCGGCCGGGAGGTGACGACGATCGACTTCTGGTTCACGCTCATGGTTTAACCGATTGCGACCGCGAGGTGACGAGGCAACGCAGAACATGAATTTGCCGTCAAAACTTGTTCACACCCGCGAGTGAATTGTTCGTCACCACACTGTAACGCGCCGGTGCAGTTCGAAAACAGCACGCTCCTGAATTCAGGCGCTCTTTTTGTTATGTGAAGCAGCCGCACCGCGGCACTCTCTTCTCAACGGGCCGGGTTCTTATTCACGCGTTCAGGGTGTGCCCATGCACTCTTGGAGCCGTTTCCCCACACGTTTCAACCCTTGGTTCCGCTTCAACCGACATCCGGCATTCGTGACAAACGACAGCCGGTGTCACCCGTTTCCATGTACCGTCGTTATTTATTTCCTGCGTTCCTTCGCTGCGTCTTGGGACTTTTCCTCATGCAAGCTTTGCTGGTCAGGGCCGTGGCCGCCGGCAGTTCAAACCCATTTGTCGGCAAATGGACTTATCGCAGCTGGATCAACAATCCCGAACCAGTGGAAGTGGATCCGCCGGCGGTTAAAGCCGAGCGGTTGGACAAGCTGCTTTTTGCCGAGGCGGAACTGGTGCTCGAAGAAACCGGCACCCTGGGGGAAATAAGAGGGAAGCTGAACATGGGCAGTTACGGCACCCTGACGATGTTCGGTTCGACGGGATTTGGCGCGCCCTTTTCCATCAGGATCCAGGGCGTTGGCAAAGACCCGGGCAGCCAGTCGGAAGGATGGGTTTACGATTACTTGGGGTGGTACATACCTGCCTGGCCCAACGGCGTCGATCAGCGGCCAGCCATTGTCGGTACGGTCATCAGGACTGTCGCCCACAGCAATGGGCAAGCCAAGGCCGGCAAGGTCGCATCGTTCGTCGCGGTCCGCCAAGACTGACACGCCATGAAAACTTCCAAGCTGCCAGGAGAGCAAACGCCCCCAAGCGGGCTGTCGCGTCGCGAATTCATGCGCAATACCGGCCTGCTGGCCTGTTCGGCGGCGGCCACCACCATGGCCCCCTTGGCGCGGGCCGAGGAGCACCAGCACCAGCCTGCGGCGGGCGTCGCCGCGGTGCCGTTCAAGTTCGGTGCGGAGCCGCACCGGGTCCGGAAAAATTTCCATGACCTTACCGACGACGAGGTGAAACAGCTTTGCGCCGCCATCAGTTACATGCGGCATGGCTCAAGGAGCAAACCACTGTCGATGGACAATCCCCTGCAGTGGGATCGTTTTGCCGTGATGCACGAGCAGCATTGTACCGAAGCCGGCTATGACCAGGTGCACTGGAGCTGGTTTTTCCTCCCCTGGCATCGGGGATACCTTTTCTTTCTCGAACGGATTCTGGCCAACATCCTGACGACCATCTATGGCGTCGATGGCTCGAAGTTCGCCCTGCCGTATTGGGACTGGACAGCCCAGAAGGGCATTCCCAACACCGCCGACAGGGAAAGCCGGGGACTGGCCAGTCCGTTCTTTGGCTACGATCTCACCCGGGAATCAATGGTGGAAGACGACGGCCTCGTGCTGAATGGCAAATCATTCGACAACCAGGCGCTGTGGGAAGGCAATCGCACCCCGACCATCGCCCGGCCGGAGATGAATCCGCAGTATGAAAAAAGCGCCGCCTCCCGGGACCATATTGCGGAAACCGTGAGTTACATGAGCGTCGAATACATCAAATTGATGTTGCGGCTGCCCTTTGCGGATTTTGCGGGCGCCGAGAAAATCGACGCCGCCAACGGGCAGGGGGTGCTCGAACAAAATCCGCACAACAACGGCCATGACTGGGTGGGCTCCCGATACGGACGGAATCGCAATATGGGGACATTGCGCTATGCGGCCCTCGATCCGATATTTTTCCTGCACCACGCCAATATCGACCGGATCTGGAGCCTCTATCGGCTCCCGCAGCCGGATCCTGACACCTCGCCCTGGGGCGCCCAGATCTATACCTTTCTCGATGTCGACGGCAGCCCGGTCACCGTTTCGGTGAAGGATATCGTGAAATCCATGACCACGTTCGAATATTCCGCGGGAAGCGCGTCGCCTCCACCGCAGCTCGTGGAGGCGGCGTCCAAGCCAGCCCCGGCACCGGCGGAACAGAGTGAAGTAATCGTCTCAAGTCCGGCGACTCTGACGGCGGGTCCGCTTGTCCTGGAAAGCGAGCGGAAACCGGCGGCGCATTCGCTGCTTATCGAGGGAATGAACGTGGGGAAGGGCGGGATCTCGCTGCTGGAAATAACGACCGGCCCCATTCCGTTTACCGGCAAGTTCCTGATCCGTGTTTTCATCAATGCGCCCGACGCAAATGCCAGGACGTCAACCCGCGATCCGCATTATCTGGGCCGGATCGCCGGGCTTGATTCGGAGGCGCGGCGCGGCGAGACCGACTCGGAGATCACCCATACGTTCCAGATCATCCTGGGAGAGTCCAGCGGCCCGTTCTACAAAATGGCCCGTGCGGACGAATCCTATAAGTTGACTTTGGTGCCGGCGGGGATGCCGCCGGAGGCAAATTTCAAAATCCAGATCAAGCGCATCCGGTTGCGCGTGTTGCGGGACGCGAAATAGTTTCGCGCGAAGAGGCCCTGCACGTGCGGGAAGCGCGCGGCGCTGCCGAGGAAGCGCCCGCCGGGCGGAGCTGGCGGCGGCCGGCGCGGCCCGGGCGGCACTGGCCGCAGGGATGGTTGGGATTCACGGCCACGCGGTCGCCGGGCTTGACGGCCGTCACGCCTGCGCCGACCGCGGCCACCTGCCGGCGCCCTCGTGGCCGAGGACCATGGGCTCGCGCAGCATGAAATCGCCGGCGCCGCCCTCCGCGAAATAATGCAGGTCGGAGCCGCAGATGCCGCCGGCGCCGAGGCGGACCAGCGCCTCGCCGGGCCCCGGGGCCGGTTCGGGCCGGTCGGTGACGCGCAGGTCACGGGCGCCGTGGAGGACGCAGGCTTTCATCGCGCGAGCCCGGCGCAAACGGCGGCCGGAGTCCACGCGCATCTCATCGGGCGAAAAGCGCGAGGCACCGAAAAAGCCGAGGAGACCTCAGGCGGTTCACCGACCCGTGCTCCGGGCGGCGCTCCCAGGAGTTCGGCCGGAGGGTTGGGCTCCCGCGCGATTATGGGGTTTTGTCCGCCTGCGCCCCGGCGGCGCGCCACCGGTAGAATGAAGCGATGAAACGCGCGCTTTCCCTCTTCTTACCCCCGGTCCTGATGCGCACCTGCGGCCTTGGGGCGATCGTGGTCGGATCGCTTTGCCTGACGCCCCGCCTCGCCGCGCAGCCGGCCGCGCCCAATTACCTCGAAGTCAGAAATCCGACCACGACCTCGCTGTACCTGAGCTGGATGGACACGAACAGCGATGAAACCGGCCTCGAGCTGCAGCGCTCGACCGACGGGATCACGTTCGCCGTGCGGGCCACCCTGGCCGCCCGCACCCCCAACTTCACCGACACCGGCCTCGCCGAGGACACCACCTATTGGTATCGCATCCGCTCGGTGCAGGACGGGAACTATTCCAGTTACAGCTTCGTGGCGTCGGGGCGCACGACGTTCCAGACGCCGTCGCCGTCGGGCTGGGCCGGCGCGGACGTCGGCAACACCGGCGCGGCGGGCGCGGACAGCGGCACTCCGCCGACACTGGCGATGAATGCCGGCGGCGGGGACATCTTCGGCACGGCCGATGCCTTTCACGGGGTGTTCAGGACGATGACGGGGGACTTTGCGGTGGTGGCGCGGGTGGACTCGATGACGAACACCCATCCCTGGGCCAAGGCGGGCGTGATGATCCGCGCGTCGCTCAAGCCGGATTCGGCCGACGTCGCGATGCTGCTGACCGCGGGCAACGTTTGCGTCTTTCAAGCCCGGGAGGAAGGGGCTGAGGAAACCAAGAGCTGGTCCGGCGGTTGGTTCAACGCGCCTTACTGGGTGAAGCTCGTGCGGCTCGGCAGCCTGTTCTACGGCTATATTTCGCCGGACGGCGCGAACTGGCGCCTGGTCGGCGTGGATGACATCACGCTGCCCAACCAGGTCTATGTCGGGGTCGCGGGCTCCGCGCACAACGCCGCAGCGCAGACCGCGATCTCATTCTCCCGCGTCGACGCCTACGGGGCGCCCGCCGTGCCCAGCAATCTCCACGTCGACAACCTCACCGGCCACGGCGGCCACCTCACGTGGACGGACAACAGCAGCGACGAGGACGGCTTCCGCGTTTACGTCCAGGGGTATTACCGCGATGCGGCCATGAACCCGGTCGGCACCACCGCGGCGAATGTCACCAGCTTCGACCTGACCGGCCTGGGCAGCGACACGAGTTACAAGATCTGGGTGGCGGCGATGCGGGGCGGCGACAGCTGGCTGCCTGTCTACACCGACATCCACACGGGGCAGGCGAGCGATCAGATTCCGTCCGCGCCGGAGAATCTCACGGTGACGCGCAAGGGATCGGACGCGCTCGAGGTGCGCTGGAATGACACGAGCGCAAACGAGTCCGGCTTCGAGCTCGAGCGCACCACCGGCAACAGCTACACGATGTTTTCCCTGGCCGCGAACACCACGGTGTATCTCGACCCCGGCCTCGTCGCCGGCGTGAACTACACCTACCGCGTGCGCGCCGTGAACCCGTACGGCGACTCGTTGTATACCCAGCCCGTCACGGAACACCCGGTGCTGGCGCCGGCCGCGCCGACCAACCTGGCGGCGGACGGCGCCACCACCACGACCCTGCACCTGACCTGGACGGACAACAGCGGCAACGAGACCGGCTTCGCGCTGACCCGCGCCGCCGCCGGCGGCGATTTCGGCCCGCCGGTCAACCTGCCGGCCAACGCGACCAGTTACACCGACACGGGCCTGGCGCCGGGCACGACCTATTCGTACCGGCTGCAGGCCTATAATGACTTCAGTTCGGATTACTCCAACGTGGCCGTCGCCGCGACCACCGGCGGATCCGCGCCGCCGCCGCCATCCGACTGGACCGGGCGCGACATCGGCGCCACCGGCTCGGCGGGCTCCGAGAGCGGCCGGCCGCCGGCCCTGACGATGAACGCCGGGGGCGGCGACATCTTCGACAACGCCGACGCGTTTCACTTCATGAGCCGCACGGCGAACGGCGACACGACAGTGGTGGCCTTTGTGCAGTCGATGACGAACACCCACCCCTGGGCCAAGGCGGGCGTGATGATCCGCGCGTCGCTGGAGCCCAACGCGCCGAACGCCGCCATGCTGCTGACGGCGGGCAACGTCTGCGTCTTCCAGGCGCGGACGGCGGCGGGGGCGACCACGTCGAGCGTGAG
>CAYZSN010000011.1:0-6922 GCA_964481095.1 uncultured Oleiharenicola sp.
TGGCCGCTTCGTGTTTGCCCCTCACTCCACCGTGAACCGGAAATACTCATGATAGAGGAAGATCGTGTGGTCGGCCGTGTCCTTCACGTAGAACCGCAGGTCGTAGAGGGCCGGGGCGAGCGCGATGGCGAAGGTGGCGTCATAGCGGCCCGCGGCGTCGGCCGTCGCGGTGAAGAAATCCATGTAGCGTTCCTTCGGGTTGCCCTTGACCGGGTCGATGAGGAGATCGTTGCCCGGCAGCGCGGGATTGCCGTTGAGGCAGAGGCGGTAGGTGTGCCCGGCGGCGAGCCCCTCGAGTTTCACGTGCACGAAGAAGCCGCCCTTGAAGAAATCGTGGAAATCGAGGGTGCCCCGCGCGCCGGCGATGACCTTGCCCCACTTCGGGGCGGGCGCGGGAATGAGCGTCAGGTGCGTCTCGTAAGCCGGCGCCTTGGCCAGCTCGGCCTGGACGTCCGCCAGGAAGGCCGCGCGGGCGGGATCGGTGGGCTTGGCCGCCGGCACGGTGGCCGTCACGAGCGAGTAATCGCCCTTGGCGTAGACGATGAACGACGACTGCGCGCCCAGGCGGGCGGTGGCGAGGAGGAGGGCGGCGGGAACGAGGAGTTTTTTCATGAGGGAAGCGGGTCAGCGACCGGCGGTCAGCAGGGTGAACCACTGAGGCACAGAGACCCAAAGATGAAAAGGTTGTTCGTAATTAACTCCCAGGCTTGTGCCTGGCCGATGGCTGATCGCGGTGCAGCAATCATTCCAAGATCACCCGCAGGCCAACCCGGCCCGGACGAACCAGCCGAAGGGGAAGTGATTGGGGAAGCTGTCAGCGTTCAGCGGTCAGCTTTCAGCCAGAGAGTTCGCTGAGGCGGTCAGGCGGGGAAGATGGCAAATATTCGAGGTGTTTGGCTGATTGCTGAGAGCTCATAGCTGACAGCTAGGAAAAGGCGCTTGACGATGGCCTTTTCCTGCCACACTACCTTGTCTAAAAAAGGTACCTTGCTTCCAAACCAACCATGAGCCTCGAAGAGAAATTCACCGCCATCCGAAAGGGACTGCTCGAATTCCTCGTGCTGAAGATCATCTCGGGCAACCCGGTGTACGCCGCGGACATCCTGCAGGAACTCAACGCGACGGAGTTCGCGACGCAGGAGGGCACGCTGTACCCGCTGCTGAGCAAGATGCGCCGCGAGGAGCTGGTGGACTACGAATGGAAGGAGTCCGAGGCCGGCCCGCCGCGCAAATACTACAAGCTCACCGCCAAAGGCCGCGAGCACCTGCGCGAGACCCACGATTACTGGCAGAAGATCAGCGGCACCGTGAAGAACCTCGGCCAGAAATGACGCCCCCCCTTGACCTAAACCCCCGCGAACCATGAACAAAGTAATCACGATCAACCTGAACGGCGTCGCCTACCAGCTGGAGGAGGGCGGCTACGATGCCCTGCGCGCCTACCTGGACAACGCCGCGCGCCGCCTTGAAGGGAATCCCGACAAGGACGAGATCATCACCGACATCGAGCAGGCGATCGCCGACAAGTTTCGCGCGGTGCTCGGCGCGCACAAGACCGTCGTGAACGCGAAGGAGGTCGCCGCCGTGCTCGAGGAGATGGGCCCGGTGCAGGACGACTCGGCCGGTGCCACGGGCGCCGCCGGTGCGAAGCCGGCCGCCGCCGCGGAGCCCGCGGATGGGACGGAGACGGGCGGCGTGCGGCGGCTTTACCGGATCCACCCGGAGGGCGCGATGCTCGCCGGCGTGTGCAACGGGCTCGGGGCGTACTTCGGCGTCGATCCCACGCTCTTCCGCCTCGCGTTCGTATTGCTGGCCTTCCTGTGGGGCGCCGGCGCGCTGGCCTACGCGATCATGGCGATCGTGATCCCGCGCGCGGAGACGCCGGCGCAGCGGGCCGCGGCCGCCGGCATGGCCGCGACGACGCAGGAATTCATCAAGCGCGCCCGCGAAGGCTACTACACGGGCATGCGCTCGTTCCATGACAAGCACGAGCGCCGGGCCTGGAAGCGCCGGTTCCGGCAGGACATGCGGAACTGGAAATACGATTTCCGCCGCCAGATGCACGAGCAGGCGCAGGCCCCGTGGGCCGGCGGGCATCCGCCGGTTTTCGGGCCGGTGTTCATCGCGCCGCTGCTTTCCATCCTGCTCTTCGCGCTCGTGATCCTGATGGTCTGGGCGATCTACTCGGTTGTCACCGCGCATGCGGTGTTCGGCTTCGCGCTGCCGGCAACCATGCCCATATGGGTGGGAATCCTGATCGTTTTCATCGGCTTCCAGCTCGCCGCCTGGCCGCTCAAGGCGATGCGCTACTCCTGCTACTATCCCGGGCAATACCACGGGCACGGCGGCCCGTTGTGGGGGTTGATCGGCCCGCTGGCCGGTTTGTTTTTCCTCGGCTTCGGGATCTGGACGCTGGACCGGCATGTGCCGGAATTCCACGAGTGGATGCTGCAGCTTCCCGTGCTGCTGCACCGCTTCGCCGACACCGTGCAGGGCTGGTTCGCGCAAAAGAGCTAGCGCGCCAGGCGCGGCGATAAGCGGTAAGCACTATGTCCGACCGAAAAGTGATTCGATTTAGCACGAAGAAAACCGCCGGCCGGAAGCCGGCGGCCGCCCGGGCTGGCCCGCCGGCCAAGCCGTCCGGCCGCACCGGCTGGGCGGGCCTTGCGTGGATCCAGTTCCGCGCCCTGCGCGGGCGGTGACTTTTCGACGGGTGACTCACGGAAGGTGACAAAGGCAACGAAGGTCAAATCCTTCGTTGGCTTCGTTTCTTTCTGTGAATCAGACGGACAATCGTTGTAAGGTTGGGCGCTTTCTCCCCCATGAAAACCCCGAGATTGTCCGTGTTCCTTGCCGTGTTGTTCCTGTCCGCCGGCCTGCGCGCCGCGCCCGTCGAGGTGAAGATCGACTCCGCCAGGACCGGCGCGCCGATCAGCCCCTACATCTACGGCCAGTTCATCGAGCACCTCGGGCGCTGCATCTACGGCGGCATCTGGGCCGAGATGCTGGAGGACCGGAAGTTCTATTTCGACATCACCGCGGACTACGCGCCGTACCGCGCACTCAAGGACACCGCCTACCCGGTCGTCGGCGCCTCGCCCTGGCAGGTCATCGGCGACCCGGCCGGCGTCACGATGGTGTCGGACGGCGCCTTCGTCGGGAAACACTCGCCGCGCGTGAACGCCGGCGCCGGCCTCCGCCAGCGCGACCTCGGTGTCGTCGCCGGCAAGAAGTACGTGGGCTATGTCTGGGCCAAGCCGCTTGCCGGCCAGGCCGAGCTCGAGGTGACGCTTGTGTGGGGCGACGGCGCGGCCGATCACGAAACCCGCAAGGTGTCATTTGCCGGCAAGGATTTTTCCAGGCAGGCGGTTTCATTCATGCCGAAGGCCGGGACGGAGCAGGGCGCCGCGCTCGAGATCCGCGTGCTCAGTGGCGACGTCCTGCTCGGGCCGCCGTCGCTCATGCCGGGCGACAACATCAAGGGCATGCGCGCCGACACGGTCGCGCTCCTGAAGCAGCTCAACGGCACGGTCTACCGCTGGCCGGGCGGCAACTTCGCCAGCGGCTACGACTGGCGCGACGGCATCGGCGACCGCGACCGGCGCCCGCCGCGCAAGAACCCGGCGTGGACCGGCGTCGAGCACAACGATTTCGGCACCGACGAATTCCTCGCCTTCTGCCGCGAGGTCGGCACCGAGCCCATGATCGCGGCGAACACCGGCTTCGGCGACGCCTACTCGGCGGCGCAATGGGTGGAGTACTGCAACCGCGGCGCCGACACGATCGGCGGCGGCTGGCGCATCAAGAACGGCCACGAAAAGCCCTACGGCGTGAAGTTCTGGTGCGTGGGCAACGAGATGTTCGGCGCGTGGCAGCTCGGGTACATGCAGATGCACCACTACACGCTGAAACATAACCAATTTGCCGAGTACATGTGGAAGGTCGACCCGACGCTCTCGCTCACCGCCGTCGGCGACCTCGAGCAGATCAACAAGGCGACCGACCCGGAGCAGGCGAAGTCGGGCAAGACCTGCTCGCGCATCATGCTCGAGGAGTGCGCCGACCACATGTCGATCCTCTCGGAGCATTTCTACCGCGGCCGCCTGCCGTGGACCGCGGAAGGCAAGGACGGCCCGGTCGACCTGCTCACGCACGTCGGCGAGCTGCGCGACTCGATCCGCAAGAAGGCCGACGGCCACCGCAAGCTGCAGGCGAGCCTGCCCAACCTGAAGGGCAGGCTGATGCCCATCACGATGGACGAATGGAATTACTGGCACCGCGAATACACCTACGGCGAGCTCGGCTGCCCGTACGACCTGGCCGACGGCCTCGGCGTCGCCGCCGGCCTGCACGAGTATTTCCGCCAGAGCGACCTGATCCACATGGCGCACTACGCCCAGACGGTGAACGTCATCGGCGCGATCAAGACCACCAAGACGGCGGCCGAGATCGAGACGACGGGCCTCGTGCTGCAGATGTACCGCGCCCACTACGGCCAGATCCCGTTCGTCGCGAGCTGGAACGGCGGCCCGCTCGATGTCGCGGCCGCGCTCACGGCGGACAAGAAGACGCTCACCGTCGGCGTGGTGAACCCCACGAACGAGGATCTGCCCGTGAACCTCGACGTCGCGGGCCTGACGCCCGCCGGCCCGGCCGTGCGCTGGACCGTGGCGGGCAGCGATCCCGCCGCGCGCAACGCGCCCGGCCAGCCGCGCGCCATCGATCTCCGCCGCAGCGAGGCCTCCGCCGGCGCGCTCAGGGTGCCCGCGCTCAGCGCCTCGGTGTTCGAGATCCCGCTCAAGTGACGGCAGGACAATGGAAGCAGCCTTCGCCCCCGGGCCGACCGGGCTTATTTTCCCCACACTTCGGGCATGACTCGGCCCGGCCGCTGCGCTTGCATGCCGCACCGATGAAACGCGTCTGGGAACAACGCTGGCACCCGCTGCGGGAGGAATGGGTGCTTTTCACCTCGCACCGCGGCGGCCGGCCGTGGGTCGGCGCCACGCACGTCCCGCAGGAGCAGCGTCCGCCGGGCCACGACCCGGGCTGCGCGCTCTGCCCGGGCGCGAAGCGGCTGGGCGGCGTCGAGAACCCGCGCTACACCGGCGCCTGGTGGTTCACCAACGACCTGCCGTGTTTCGGCGGCGAGACCGGGGTGACGGGCGACGACTTCTACCGGGTGCGCCCGGCCCTCGGCACCGCCGAGGTCGTGTGCTACCACCCGGATCACGGCAAGACCTTCGTGGATCTCAGCGACGCCGAGGCCGCCGCCGTGGTGGACCTGTGGACGGCGCGCTACCGCGAGCTCGGCGCCCGCCCCGAGGTGGACCACGTGCTGATCTTCGAGAACAAGGGCGAGCTGGTCGGCACGTCCAACCCGCATCCGCACTGCCAGATCTACGCGGGCAACCTGGTCTACGGCACGATCGCCCGCGAGGCGGAGGTCGCGCGCCGGCATTTCGCGCAAAGCGGCCGGCCGATCGGCCCGGACATTCTCGCCCGTGAGGCGGCCGGCCCGCGCGTCGTGGCGCAGAACGATTCCTTCCTGGCCTGCGTGCCGTGGTTCGCCCGCTACGCCTACGAAATCTTCATTTTGCCCAAACGGCCGGTCGCCTCGCTCGCCGACCTCACGCCCGCGGAGCGCCGGGCGCTGGCGCTCATGATCCGCGAAGTCGCCACCCGCTACGACAACCTCTGGCGCCAGCCCATGCCCTACGTCATGGCCATCCACCAGGCCCCGACCGACGGCGGCGACCACCGCGCCTATCCCTTCCACCTCGAGTTCCACCCGCCACTGCGCAAGCCCGACACGTTGAAATACCTCGCCGGCCCCGAGATCGGCGGCGGCTCCATGACGAACGAATCCGATCCCGACGGGAAAGCTGCGGAGTTGCGCGCCGTCCCGTCCACCCATTACCGTCTCGCCCGCCCATGACCCTCCGCGACCGCGACCGCGCCCGGCGTCTGCTCTGCGCCCTGCAGGACCACATCCGCGACCTCCTGCTCGCCGCCCGCCGCCGGCAGGCACACCGCTTCGCGCAGGTCGCCGCGGTCACCGCAGCCGACACGATCTACCACATCGACCGCCTGAGCGAGCACGCCATCCTCGCGTGGTTCGCCGCGCACTGGCCCAAGGCCTGGCCGGTCGAGGTGGTGATGGAGGGCCTCGAGGACCGCGGCGCCGCGATCTTCCCGGCGGGCACGCCGGCCGGGCGCACCGCGTTCAAGTGCATCCTCGATCCCATCGACGGCACCAGGAACATCATGTACGACAAGCGCAGCGCGTGGATCCTCGGCGCACTCGCCCCGCAGCGCGGGGCCCGGACCCAGCTCGGCGACATCGTGGTCGCGGCGATGACGGAAATCCCCACCACCAAGCAGTGGCGCGCCGACCAGTTCAGCGCGGTGAAAGGCCGCGGCGTGCGGGCGCAATCCGTGGACGTGACCACGGGCCGGCGCGCCCCGCTCAAGGTCGGCCCGAGCCAGGCGCGCGACTGCCGCGGCGGGTTTGCCGCGATCAGCCGTTTTTTCCCGGAGGGCAAGGAACTGCTGGCGCGGATCGAGGAACGCCTCTGGGACGAACTCTACGGCCTCGGGCGGCAGGCGGGGCCGCTGGTGTTCGACGACCAGTACATCTGCACCGGCGGCCAGCTCGCCGAGCTGATCGTCGGGCGCGACCGGTTCCTGGCCGACCTGCGGCCCCTGGTGTTTCGCCGGCTCGGCCTCAAATCCGCGCTGGTCTGTCACCCTTACGACATCTGCCCGGCGATGATCGCGCAGGAGGCCGGCTGCGTGATCGAGTCCCCGCTCGGGGGCGCGCTCAAGGTTCCGCTCGACACGACTTCCCCCGTGGCCTGGGCGGGATATGCCAACCCGGCGCTGGCCCGACACATCCGGCCGGTGCTGCGGCGCCTGGTGCGCC
>CAYZSN010000012.1:0-2736 GCA_964481095.1 uncultured Oleiharenicola sp.
CCCAGCGAAGAAAAGATCTCATCTCTCGAAGAGATTGATGACGCTCTGAGAGATTGGGGTGCGACGAACGCCGACGAAAATGAGCCTAACCAGCCGCCAGAGCCAACTCGGCCCTTCGGGCCGAGTGGCTCATCTTAAACGATGGGCAAAGAAAGAATGAAACCCCTGCGCGAAGTCAGCTTCAAGAATCACAAGTGGCAATGCCGGCTAGAGTTCTTTCCCGACCGCATCGAATACGTGTGGGACAAGTGGGGTATGGGCGTTGAGAAGACACGGACGGTCATCATGCGCGATGCGCTGTCGCCTCATCTCTCCGAGGGCAATGCCGTGGGTGCGTATATGTCATCGCCCCTCATCCGAGCAGGCGTGTTTGTCACGCTCTCCGTGTTCTCCTTTGGGCTGCTGCCTGCGCCGTGGCGTTACATTGGATATTTCTTCGTGTTGAGTGCGCTGCTTTCTCTCGGTTTCGCGGTCAGCCGCATCGGCACCACTTACTGGCTCAGCATCCTGAAGAAAGATGGCGGCATTGCGGTCGGGGTGCATGTCACGAAGTGGTCCCAGGCAGAGCGCGACGAGTTCAAAGACTTTTTCCGCAAGTGGGTGGAGGCCCATCCAGTCGGCACAGACAACTCCGGGGCTGCGCCCCTCCGTGTCTGACCTCAATCGTTCGGTGACGTCCCCGATCCCTAATGCAACAATCCGTCCGATGAAGGCACACCCGCGTCCATGGTTTTTCGGTTTCCAGCATGCCGTGCTGCTGCTCTTGCTGGCCACTTCGTTGCCGCGTGTGATGCACGGTTCGGAAACGGCCGGCAAAACACGGGCGAGCTTCGTTGGAACGTGGGAGCTTCGTTCCGTCGACATGCATGCCCCGGACGGACGCGTCACTGCGGTTTGGGGCGCGGATCCCGTAGGGCGGTTGGTTTACGACGATCAGGGACGAATGTTCACCCTGCTGATGCCAAAAGCGCGGAATCAAGCCGGCGGACAGCCGGTGCCGGAGGAGTTGCAGCGTGAAGTTGCAGGTTACTACGGAACCTACGTTCTCGACCCAAAGAAGAGGATCGTCACGCACCGGGTCGCGGTGTCCCTCCGCGCCTCAGAGTCCGGAGAGATCGAGCGGGCTTTCGCCTTCCAAGGGGACACGCTGGTCCTCACGGCCCACGCGATGCGCGCCGGCGGTCCGGTTACCTACGTGCTGACTTGGCAGCGAGCGACCCGGTAAGACCGTCGCACCTGGCTCGAGACAGCCAAGGCCGATTGGCCAATGAGTCATAACTATTCCGACCGGCCTGCGCCGCTCAGATCGTCAGCGCGCCCTCGGTGAGGCGCTCGCCGAGGCGGGCCTGCGCGCGCTCGAGCACGATCGGCATCGCGGCCTCGAGCGTCTCGGCGGCGAAGCCCCACTCCCGCAGGAACGCGCCGTGGACGGCGGTCTGGAAGCCTTCCTCCAGCATGCCGGGGCCCATCGACGTGGCGAGGTAGCGGGCGGCGTGCAGGTGCGCGAGCAGCGGGAGCGCGTCGGCCGGCGCCTGCGCGGGCTGGAACTGGTGCTCCACGGCCTTGATGAAGAGCGCCGGGAAGCTCCAGGCCCGCAGCAGGCGCGCGCCGGCGTCGGCATGGTGGTAGCCCAGCACGGTGCGCTCGCCCTGCTCCCAGGAGCACTGGGTCTGCTCGAGGCAGGTGCGGACGGCGGGATAAAAATCGCGGCAGTTGTGCGCGAGGGTCAGCTTGCCAAGGTCGCACACGAGCCCGGCGGTGTACGCGACCTGCGGGTCGAGCCGCTCCGTCGTGCCGGCGAGCACCTCGGCGGCGATGGCCGTGCACAGCGCGTGGCGGCTGAAATCGCCCGGGCCCCAGCGCAGGCCGGCGCCGAGCGTCGTTTCCCAGCGGCCGACCAGCGCGAGCGCGGCCAGCCGGTAGATCTCGCGGGCGCCGAGGCGGAACACGGCCTCCTCGACGGTCTCCACCTTGCCGCGGCCCAGCGCGGCGGAGTTGGCCAGGCGCAGCGTCGAGGCGGCGAGCGAGGGATCCAGCGTGATGAGGCGCTCGATCTGCTGCGCGGAGGAGGAGTCGCTTTGCAGCGCCTGCGCCAGCCGCGGCAGCAGCGAGGGCGCGCACGGCAGCTTGAGCGCGGCGTCGCAGACCTGTTCGAGGCTCGGGGGATGCGGGTGGGGCATGATCAGGGGCTCAGACAGGGCGCACGAAAGGACCCGCACCCGCGCGAAGGACGAGGACCGCGCAAGCGCGGCCCCTACCCGGCAATTCGCGTGAATTTGTGTTCATGGGAGAAGGTTTGCTCAGGCGGCCTGGAGGATGGACGCGGGGTCGAGGATGAGCGCGATGTTGCCGTCGCCGAGGATGGCGCCGCCGGCGACGCCGGGCAGGCCCTGCATGAAGGAGCCGAGGTTCTTGATCACGACCTCCTGCTTGCTGACCATCTCGTCCACGAGCAGCGCGGACGTCTTGCCGGAATGCTCGAGGATGACGACGATGCCCTCCCACGGCTGCTCGGTGTCGGCCGGGATGCCGAAGCGGCGGTGCAGGCGGTGCAGCGGCATGATGCGGCCGCGCAGCTCCAGGACCTCGCCCGAGCCGTGGATGGTGGTGATGGATTCCCGCGTCGGCCGCAGCGCCATCTGCACCGACGTGGCGGGCAGGATGAACTTGTCCGCGCCGACGCGCACGACGAGGCCGTCGATGATGGCCATGGTGAGCGGGAGCTTGATCTTGAAG
>CAYZSN010000013.1:0-9847 GCA_964481095.1 uncultured Oleiharenicola sp.
CCGGGGCACCGGGGTCGGTCAGGCGCGGAGCCAGGCCGGCGCTTTCCTTGTCCAGCTCGCCGAGCTGGTGCTTGAGGTAGCTGGCGGCATCGCGGGCGTCGCGGGTCTGCATTTCCTTGGTGAACTGCACGGCCTCCTCGGCGTAGAGGTTGGCCTGGCTCACGGCCACGTCCGGGGACGGTGCGGTGATGGCGACGTTGACGAGGTCGGTGTTCGGCACGGGCGTCACGCGGGTGACGGCGCCGACGTCCTCGGCGGATTGCGCCGGGCTCAGCTTCGCGCCGACGCGGGTGCGGACCTCCGCCGAGTTGACCATGCCCACCAGGGTGGCGGGATTGATCGACCGCGGCTGGAAAATCTGGGGGTCGGGCGTGTCGTAGCGCACGAGCTGCGCGGTGGCGACATAGGAGCTGTGCCAGATCCGGCGGCCGAGGCCGGCGCCGAGCGCGGCGCCAAGGATCAACGCGACGACCAGCCACAGCCAGTGGCGGCGGGCGGCGGTGGCCAGCTGCCACCATGGCGGGGTTTCATCGGCCGGGACGGCCGGGGCTTTCCGAAGACGGGCGGTGCGGCCGATCGGCGCACCCGCGAAGGGCTCCCTCGGCACCACGGCGGTGGAGGCAACGGGGGGAACCGGATTTGAGTCAACTTGGGATTTCATGCAGCTGAGGTCGCAGGGGAATGGCCGCGCCGGATGCGCGGGAAAATCGCGCCCGTCGCGGGCGGAAGATCGGCTGCGCACTGTCCGGTATTGCTGTCCTGCACGTAAGGACCCTACCGGGATACTCCCAGAGGAGTGAGTGGGTGAAGACCTCCTATGGGAGGCGCCGTCACCCCATCGCCGCGCCCGTCCGGCAGAAATCCTTCATCGGGCAGCTAAAATCGAAAATCCGCAATTTCGCCGCCGAGCCCGTAGTGTCCCGATTTGTCATTGCGAGGAGGTGCGCAAGCGACGACGAAGCAATCCATCTGGATGGATCGCCACGGTCGACCTCGTCGACCTCGCGATGACAGGACAAAACAGGGCAGCACCGCCGAGCCTGTGCGGGCGCTGGGCCGAGATTTTCAATTTCAGATTCCAGACGACCGCTTTCACGATTTCCGCCCTCCCTCACCCCATCGCGGCGCCTTCCACCAGCTTGTTCTGGATCGCGTAGTGGGTGAGCTCGGCGTTGTTCTGCATCACCATCTTTTCCAGGATGCGGCTGCGGTACGTGCTGATGGTCTTGACGCTCAGCGCGAGCTCGTCGGCGATCTGGCTCACGGTCTTGCCCGAGGCGATCAGGCGGAGCACGAGGAACTCGCGGTTCGAGAGGCGCTCGTGCGGGGTGACCTGGAAATCCGTGGTGAGGTGCGCGGCCATCTTCTCCGCCAGCCCCGGGCTGACGTAGCGGCCGCCGTTGATGATCTTTTTCACCGCGCCGACGAGCGCGTCCGGCGCGCTTTCCTTCGTCATGTACCCCGACGCGCCGCTCTTGAGCACGCGCATGGCGAACTGGTCCTCGGGGTGCATGCTGAGCACGAGGATCGGCAGGCGCGGCTTGGACTTCCGGATCTCGCGCAGCGCCTCCAGGCCGCTGCGGCCGGGCATGGTGACGTCGAGGATCACGACGTCCCATTCGCCGTTCCACACCTGGTCGATGACTTCCTGCGCGTTGGCCGCCTCGCCAAAGGTGGCGCGCCGGTATTCATCGGCCAGGATTTGCTTCAAGCCCTGCCTCACCACGGCGTGGTCGTCTGCGATCAGGATTTTCATGGAATGGCGATGCGGTTTGGCGGCGGCGGGACAGCGGGATCTTTACCGTGACAAGGGTCCCCCGCCCCGGTTCGCCGGTAATTTTGAATTCGCCGCCCAGGAGCGCGGCCCGCTCCTCCATCCCGAGCAGGCCGATCGAGCGGCGGTCCTTGACCTCGCCGGCCAGGATGCCGCGCCCGTTGTCGCGCACGGTCAGGATGAGCACGCCGTGCTCGAGGGTGGACTGGACGTCGACGCGCGTGGCGCCGGCGTGGCGCATGATGTTGGTCAGCGTCTCCTGGAAGATGCGGAAGAAGGCGGTGTTGAGGTCCGCGTCGAGCAGCGTGTCGTGCAGCGTGCTGGACACGTGGCACTCGATGCCGGTGCGGCTCTGGAATTCGTTGGCCTGCCACTCCAGCGCGGCGACCAGCCCGAGGTCGTCGAGGATGCCGGGCCGGAGCTCGGTGGCGATGCGCCGGACCGACTGGATCGTCTCGTCCACGTGCCCGGCCATGGTCTCGAGCTTGTCCAGCAGCGGCCGCTGGCTGCGCGGGAGGCGGCCGGAAATCCAGGCGAGGTCGAGCTTCAGCCCGGTGAGCGCCTGGCCGAGCTCGTCGTGCACCTCGCGGGCGATGCGGGTGCGTTCCTCCTCGCGGACATACTGCAGGTAGATCGAGAGGGCGCGCAGCTGCTCGTGTGACTCGCGCAGGCGCTCCTCGGCGCGGCGGCGCTCGGCCCGCGACTCCGCCTCGCGCAGCGCGCGGTGCACCGCCGGCACCAATTGCGGCAGGCTGTTCTTCAGCACGTAGTCGCTGGCCCCGCGCTTGAGGGTCTCGATCGCGCGCTCCTCGCCGAGCGTGCCCGTGACGAAGATGAAGGGCGTGTCCGGGACGAGCGTGCGGGCGAGGTCGAGCGCCTCCAGCCCGTCGAAGCCCGGGAGGTGGTAGTCGGACAAAATCAGGTCGGGTTTGTCCTTCTCCAGGCTCTGGAGGTAATCCTCGCGCCCGTCCACGCGTTCGAGCAGGTGCGGCAGGCCGGACTGGCTGAGCGCGTATTTGATGAGTTCGGCGTCGGCGACGTCGTCCTCGAGGAGCAGGATGCGGAGGTTGGGCTTCACGCGAAGGGCGGGGTTGAAGGGGAGAAATGCCGCGAGCTGGTGCGCACGTTGAGGTTGCAGCCGGCCCAGAACGCCTTGATCGCGCCGACCGTTTCCTGGAACCGGTCGAACTCGATGGGCTTCACCACGTAGGCGTTGGCCCCGAGGTCGTAGCAGTTGCGGACGTCGACCTCGCGCGCCGAGGAGGAAAAGATCACGATCGGGATGCGCTTGAGCCGCTCGTCGGCCCGCACCTGCCGCAGCACCTCCCAGCCGTCGACCCGCGGCATGTGCAGGTCGAGGAGGATGAGCGCGAGGTTCTCGCCGCGGTTGAAATTGCCGCGGGCGCGGAGGTAGTCGAGGGCCTCGTGCCCGTCGTGCACATAGCGCACGAGCGGGGAACGGCCGTCGTCCTTCAGCGCCATTTCGATCATGCGCAGGTCGTTCTCGTCGTCATCGGCCACCAGGATGCTCGATTTCATGGCGCCGAAACCTCCTCCGCCGCGGGCAGGGAAAAATAAAAGGTCGCGCCCTTCCCCGCCTCGCCCTCGGCCCAGGCGCGGCCGCCGTGGCGCTGGACGATGAGGCGGACGGTCGCGAGGCCGATGCCCGTGCCCTCGAACTCGGTGGCGCGGTGCAGGCGCTGGAACACGCCGAATAGCTTCTCGGTGTAGCGCGGGTCGAAGCCGACGCCGTTGTCCCGGACGTGGCAGATGATGTTTTCGCCCTCGCGGCGGGCGCCGACCTCGATGCGCGTGACCGGGCGCGGCCGGGTGTATTTGAGCGCGTTGCCCAGCAGGTTGCCCAGCACCTGCCGCAGCAGGTCCGGATCGCCCTCGACGTCGGGCAGCGGCTCGATCCGCCAGTCCACCCTCCGGCCCTTGGCCTCCGGCTTCAGCTCCGCCTGCACCGAGTGCACCAGTTCGTCGAGCGACACGCGCTGCTTGTGCAGGTCCGCCCGCCCCGTGCGCGAGAAGGTCAGGAGGGCCTCGATCAGCCGCGTCATGCGCCCGGCGGCGGTCGCGATGCTGCCGAGCAGCTCGCGCGATTCCGCGTCGAGCTTCGCGCCGGTGCGGCCCTGCAGCATGCCGACGAAGCCGGTGATGTGGCGCAGCGGCGCGCGAAGGTCGTGCGAGACCGAGTAGCTGAAGGACTCCAGCTCGCTGTTCGCCGTCTCGAGCTCGGCGGTGCGGTCCTTCACGCGCTGTTCGAGCTCGGCGTTCAGGCGGTTCACCTCGGCGGCCGCGGCCTTGTGCGCGGTGATGTCGCGGATGACCGCCGAGTAGCGCACGGGCTGGGAGCCGGCGATGCGCGCGATGCCCATCTCGATCGGGAATTCCGTGCCGTCGGCGCGGCGGGCCGTCATCTCGACGGGCCGCCCGATGAGGCTGCCCGCCCCGGTCACCAGGTATTGGGCGAGGCCCTGCTGGTAGACCTGCAGCAGCGCGGGCGCCGCGATCAGGGTGTCGATCTTGCGGCCGACGGCGTCCTCGCGCGAATACTGGAAGAGCCGCACGGCGGCGGAGTTCCATTCGCGCACGATGCCCTCGTGGTCCATGGAGACGATCGCGTCGATGGCGGACTCGACGATCGCCGTGTGCTGGGCCGCGCTGCGGCGCAGCTCCTCGGCGGCGCGCCGGCGCTCGGTCTCGTCGCGCATGATGACGGCGAAGCCGCGCAGCGGGCCCCCGGTCTGCGGCAGGGCGGTCAGCGTCGTGCTGGCGAAAAAGCGGGAGCCGTCGCGGCGGACCCGCCAGCCCTCCTGCTCGGCGCGGCCCTGCTTGGTCGCGGTCTGCAGGGCGCGCTGCGCGAGGCGCTGCTCCGCCTCCGCCGGCGGGAACAGGCAGCTGTAGGCGCGGCCGAGGATGTCCTCCGCCCGGTAGCCGATGATGAACTCCACGCCGGGGTTCCAGGTGGCGACGTGGCCGTCGGCATCGAGCCGGAAAATCGCATAGTCCTTCACACTCTCGACCAGCGTGCGGAAATGGTCCTCGCTTTCCGTCAGCGCCTTCTCGGCCTCGCGGCGGAGGCGGCGCTCGTCCACCAGGCGCAGCGCGCGCAGCACCGCCGGCACGAGGCCCTCGAGGCGGTCCTTGAGCACGTAGTCGGTCGCACCGCTCCGGAGGCTTTCGATCGCCACCTGCTCGCCCATGGAGCCGGTCACGAAGAGGAACGGCACGTCCGGACAGTGTTTCTTGGCGAGCTCCAGCGCGGAAAAGCCGTTGAAGGCCGGCAGGTCGTGGTCGGAGAGGATCAGGTCCGGCGCGCCGTCGCGGAGGCTGCGCATGAATTCCCGCTCGGTCGTCGCGATGTTCACGCGAAAGGCCAGCCCGCCCTTGCGCAGCTCCCGGTTGATGAGCACGACGTCCGCGGGCATGTCTTCCACGACTAGGATCTTTAGTTCCCTTTTCATAGGCGCGGGCGGACGGCGTGGCCTACGTCGTCCCCGCGCTCCCGCCACCATAGCCATCCGGCGGGCTTTGCCTCAGGGGGTGAACACCCCCAACGCGCGCCCGTCCCGCCCCAGCCCGCGCGGAATCCGCGCTTTTCGCCCCGGCCGCGTGGGGTGTCAACCGGCCCGGGCCTGCAGGCACGCGCCGCCGGGGCGCGGCAGGCTGCGCCGGATTTCCTCGACCTGCAGCGACTGCTGGCGGGCGCGCCGCCGCAGCATCTCCTGCACCGTGGGGGCGAGCTCCCCGAGGCGGTCATGGTCCACGCAGGCGTCCGCCCCGTTCGCGAGCAGCGTGGCGTGGACGCCTTCCTCGCGGCCGCCGATCACGGCGAAGGGCATGGTGGCCTGGAAGGCGCGCACCTGTTCCAGGATCGCAAAGCTGTTCCACTCCTCGCGGGAGTGGTCGCAGATCACGAAATCCGGCGCGAGCCGGAACAGTTCCTCGTCGAGTTCGTCCTGGGTGCCGACCCGGCGGACATCATGGTCGCAGCCGAGCTTGGCCAGCGCGCGCACGATCTTTTGGTAAACGACCTCATCCTTTTCCACCACGATGATGTAGTAAGTGTTGCGCACGGTAGGGCGGACCTGAGCCTACCCGACCGTGACGGCACGGCCCAGTAGGTGTTTACCCACCCCGGGGATGGGCAACCACCTGCTGGCCGGAAATGAAACGCGCGGAGTTCCGCGCGGAAGGTCAGTGCGTCAGCGTGTTGCGACCCGCCTTGTCCCAGGTGACGCGCCCGTCGTAGAGGCTGAAGCTCATCGAGCGGACGGTCGAGCCGGCGAGGCCCACGTCGGCGGCCGCGACTTCGAGCCGCTGCCAGCCGCCGGCGGCCGGAATGGCGCCCACGTAGCGCCGCGAAGCGGTGCCGTTGGTGCCGTAGCCGATCAGGTTCTCGCCCCAATAGGCGCGATGCTCCCACGAACCGTCGTTCCACGAGACCATGATCTCGCGCGGCGGGTTCGCCGGGTCGACGTACACGTAGAAGAAGAGGATGTCGCCCGTGACCGGCTGCATCGTGACCGTCGCGGCCTGGAAAGTGTGGTCGTGATAGCCCGCGACGATGTTGGATTGGTGGGACTTCGTGCCGGAGGCCGGCGCCGGGTTGGCGGTCACCCAGGTCCAGGCGTCGCCGCCCGAGGTGCCGGTCCACGCGCCGATCGGGATGTTGTCCTCGACCCAGATCACGTCGCTGCGCGTCGGCGGCGGGCCGGAGGGCGCGGAGCCCGCGGCGGCGAGCGCCTTGGCGAGGTTCAGCCGGCCGCCGCTCACGCTGTAGCCCGCAAACGCCGGGATGGGATCGGTGTTGCCGACGATCGCCTGGATCACCTGCCGATAGGTCAGCGCGGGATTCTGCGCCCAGATGAGCGCGGCGGCGCCCGCCACCTGCGGCGAGGACTGCGAGGTGCCGTCGAGGTAGCGGTAGTCGCTGTCGGAGCCGTTCCACGTCGAGAAGATCGGCGCGCCGGGCGCCGCGAGGTCGACCGAGGTCGCGCCCCAGTTGGTGAAGCTCGCGGGCGCGTCGGTGCGCGTGGTCGCGGCCACCGAGATGATGTTGTCGAAATTGTAGCTCGCCGGGTAAAGGGGGTTGGCGTCGTTGTCGCCCGAGCTGTTGCCGGCCGCGGCGACGAAGATGATGCCCGCGATGTTCAGGTTGGTGATGGCGTCCTGCAGCGCCTGCGAGGAGAAGCCGTAGCCGCCCCAGCTCGCGTTGATGACCTTCGCGCCGTGCGCGCGGGCGTAGTCGAGGCACTCGATCGCGCCGGAGATCGTGCCCTGGCCGTGCTGGTCGAGGAACTTGAGGCACATGATCTTCGCCTTCCAGGCCACGCCGACGGTGCCGAGGCCGTTGTTGCCCGTGGCGCCGATGATGCCGGCCACGTGCGTGCCGTGCCCGTGCGTGTCCCACGGGTCGCCGCTGTGGTCGAGCGCGCTGATGCCGTAGACGTCGTCGACGTAGCCGTCGCCGTCGTCGTCGAGGCCGTTCGTCCGCTTGTCATGGCCGTTGGCGTCGAGGCCGGTCTCGCCGGCGTTGATCCACAGGTTGCCGACGAGGTCCTCGTGCGTGTAGCGGACGCCGGTGTCGACGTCGGCCACGATCACGCTGCTGGCGTCCGTGCGGGTGTCCCACGCGGTCGTGGCCGAGATGTCCGCGCCCGGGGTGCCGCCGTAGATGCCGTTGTTCTGGAGCTGCCACTCCGAATGGTCCCAGAAGCGGAAGTCATTCGGCTCGGTGTCCTGCACGTTCATGACGTAGTCCGGCTCGGCGTACTCGACCATGCCGCTCTTGCGGTAGGCCTCGAGCATCCGGGCGCGGCCGCCTTTCGGCACGTCCACGAGCTCGAGGTCGAGGCCGCGCTCGCGGGCGTGCTTCGCCAGCTTGCGGGACCTCGTGCCGAGCTGGCGGTGGAGCGAGGTGGCGTCCCTGCCGGCTTTGAGGCGGATGATGATGCGGTCGCCGTCGGTGTCGGCGGCCCGCGCCGGCAGCGCGCTGCCGCGGGCGAAGGACGGGACGGGGGCCGCGGCGGGCGCGGCCATCACGGCGGACAGCAGCGCGGCAAAGCCGAGACCGAGGAGAAACTTGGCAGGGCGAAAAGGGCCCGTGCGTGCGCACGTCGGCCCGCAGGGGGGAAGACAGGATGAATTCATAAAGGGACGATGTGAAGGAACGCTCAGCGCAAATCCGCCTGGCTGGAGGCCAGCACCGTGGTTCCGGCCGGCAGCGCGATCCGGGCCGCGGGGGCGGCCGGCGCGGTGTCCGGCCGGAAGTTTTCCTTCGGCGCGAAGGCACAGAAAACCAGGACGAGCGCGATCATCCCGGCCACGAGGTGGCCGAGGAGCTGCGTCACATAATCCGGGCGAATCAGGAATAAATGGTGGTTGTTCATGGCGGCTTTGGTTGCGGTGGAAGATAGCGTACCGGGCGTTTTCCGTAAGGGAGGTGAGCACCTGCATGTGGCGTGGCGGATAACCCACTTCAGGTGCGGGTGACGGCGGCGGCGGGTTCCACGGCGCGCGCGTAGGTCGCGAGCGTGGCGGCGGCGGTCTTGTCCCAGCGGTAGTTCGCGGCGTGCTTCAGGCCCACGGCGCGGAGCGTCGCGCGCCACGCCCCGTCGGTGGCCAGGCGCGTGAGCTCCCACTGCAGGCCCTCGATGTCCTCGGGGTCCACGATGGCCGCGGCCTCGCCGACCGTCTCGGCGAGCGCGCCGCGCGCCGAGCAGGCGACCGGGCAGCCGCAGGCCATCGCCTCGAGCGGGGGCAGCCCGAAGCCCTCGAAGAGCGAGGGATAGACGAGCGCGCCCGCCGCCTGGTACCAGCGCGGCAGGTCGGCGTCGGGCACAAAACCCAGGCGCCGGATGTCGGCCGCGTACGGCGAGGCCTCCGCGGCCTGGTGGATGACCCCGGCCCCGTGCCAGTCCGAGCCGCCGAGCACCAGCTGCCAGTCCGAACCCGTGCGGGCCTTGAAGCGGTTGAACGCCTCGATCAGGCGGACGTGGTTCTTGCCCGGATGCTCCAGGCGGGAAACGTAGAGGAAGAACGGGCGCTCCAGGCCGCGGGCCTGCGCCCACGCCCGGACCTCCGCCGGCGGCGCGGGTTGAAAGCGCGCGTGGTCGAGGCCGTTCGGGATCACCGTGATCTTTTCCGGCGCGAGCTGGAAAAAGCGCCCGAGGTCGCGCGCCGTCGTCCGGCTCACCGCGATGACCTCGTCCTGCTGCCGCGCCAGCTGCCGCGCGACGACACGGCCGTAGAACATGCGGGCCCAGTCGTATTTGCCCGCGACGTGGAACGCGGCGAGGTCGTGGATCGTCGTCACGCGCGCGCACGGCGCGCGCCACAGCATGCGGCGGTAGCTCGGCACGTGCAGCACGTCGAGCCTGAGGCGGCTCGCCAGCGCGGGCAGCTGCGCCTGGTGCCAGGCGATGTCGGCCACCGGCGGGCGGTAGCGCTCGGGCACGCCGACGAGGTCCATCTTGTCCGCCGCGAACTCGAACAGCGGCCGGTCCTGCTCGAGCACGAACAGCGTGAAGCGGTGCTCGGCGGCGTGCGCCCGGAAGGCGCGCAGCAGCGCGAAGACGTATTGCGCGACGCCGCTGCGGCCGCGCTGGACCACGGAGGTGGAAAAGCCGATGTTCATGCGCGGCCCGGCCCGTAGCCGTCACTGGTTTCGAGGTGCAGGAGGCCCGCCTGGCGCAGCAGGCGCCGGACGCGGCCGTTGGGCCGGAACAGCACGAGGCGCCGGCCCGCGCGGCGCAGCTTGCGCTGCCACACCGTGAGCGCCGCCACGCCGGTGCTGTCGAGCGATTCGACCTCCGCCAGCTCCACCCGGCAGTCGCGGGTCTCGTCCTCCCCCACCCGGCGGCAGACCTCGGCGGCGCGGTCGAGCGCGCCGCGGTCCAGCGCGCCGCTCACCTGCACGTGCTGCCATTCGGGGGAGGGCGAGCTGATTTTCAGCGCGCCGCCCGCGGCGGGGCGGGCCTTGCGGCCGAGCGCCCACCACTGCCCGAGCAGGGCGACGCCAAAGCAGCGCAGGTCGGTCCCGTAGCGGCGGAAGAGGCGGCGCGG
>CAYZSN010000014.1:0-7196 GCA_964481095.1 uncultured Oleiharenicola sp.
CTCCAGGCCGCGGCGAGCGAGAACATCGTCACGGCGACCGCGATCGCGATGAGGCTGGCGGCCACGCGGGGGTGGCTCGCGCACAGGGGCACGGACACGAGCGCGGCTGCGACGATGAGGTACGTGACCGCGCCAATGCCGGTGCGGCCCGCCCGCGCGCCGAAGCGCCGGACCATGGCGTTGGTGACCATGCCGCCGAAGAGATCGGCGAAAACCGCGAGGAAGAACGGCAGGCCCGCGTAGAAGTCGGCCTCGCTGCGCTCGAAATGGTGGACCTGCTTCAGGTAGGTCGGCAGCCACGTGATGCAGAAATAAAACACCATGCTGTTCGGGATGTACATCAGGCAGAGCGCCAGGACGTTCCGGTTCGTGAACAGCGTGCGCCAGTAGCGGGAATTGAATTCATGCCGCTGCAGGGGCTCGCGCCCCGCCTCGATCAGCTCGCGTTCCGCCGCATTCACCCCGGGGTGATCCGCCGGCTCGTCCCGGAACCAGTGGTGCCACACCAGGGCCCAGACCACGCCCACCGCGCCGAAGCACACGAAGACCAGGCGCCACGGCAGGAAGCCCAGCAGCCAGGTCACGACGAACGGCGTCAGGGCGGCGCCGAGGTGGGCGCCGGAAAAAAAGACGCCCTGCACCGTGTCGCGTTCGCGGCGCGGGATCCAGCGGGAGAAGGTGCGGGCCATGCACGGCCACGCGCCGGCCTCGCCGGCGCCGAAGAGGAAGCGCACCGCGAGGAGCATCCCGTAGTTCACCGCCGCCGCGGTGGCCATGGTGAAGGCCGACCACCACAGCACGATGCGGGTGAAGACCGCGCGCGTGCCGTTGCGGTCCGCCAGGCAGCCGGTGGGCACCTCGAAGAAGGCGTAGGCGAGCGCGAAGGCGCTGAACACCCAGCCCATCTGCACCTGGGTCAGGTTGAGGTCCCGCATGATGTAGGCCGTGACGTTGGAAATGCAGGCGCGGTCGACGTACGTGATCATGCCGAGCAGGATCACGATGCCGACGACCTTGTAGCGGACCCGCGTGGGGGGCGCGGCGGCCGGGGCCGGCGATGACGGGGCGTTCATCTCCATGGGGTGACTGAGTGGGATGGCGGGTCGCGCCGTTGGCAAGCTTGAGTGCTTCGTGAAAAGCGGGAGGGGCTTTGCGCCCCGACAGGGACGTGCGGCAAAAGTCGGGGCGCAAAGCCCCTCCCACGACGAGCCACGCCAACTTTGGCGTCGCCTCGCCGACCCGGATGCGGACACTGCGCGAACCATGCAGGCCGACGAATACCGCAAGCTCGCCGAGACCGAGGACCGCCTGTGGTATTTCCGGGCGCTGTACCGGCGGCGGGCGCACTGGCTCGTGCGCCTCCTGCCACCGGGTGCGGCCCGGGTGCTCGATGCCGGTTGCGGCACGGGCGGATTCCTGCGCTCGCCGGCGGTGCGCGGGCATGGCTGGCAATTGGCCGGCGTGGACGTGTCGCCGCTGGCGGTGTCGCTGGCCCGCGAGCGGTCGGGCGCCGAGATTCACGAAGGTTCCGTCACCGCGCTGCCCTTTCCGGACGCGTCGTTCGACGGGATCACCACGGGCGACGTGCTCTACCATGTTGAAGACGTCGGGCTGGCGCTGCGCGAGTTCGCGCGGTGCGTGAGACCCGGCGGCGTGGTGATCGCGAACGAGCCGGCCTACCGCTGGCTGTGGTCGTACCATGACGACGCGGTCGAATCGAAGCACCGTTTCACGCGGCCGGAACTGGTTGCGCTGTTCCGTGCCGCGGGGCTCGAGGTGGTTTTCGCCAGCTATGCGAACCTGCCCATGCTGCCGCTCGTGGTGCTGCGGCGGAAATTTTTCCCGCCGGTGAACCCGACCAGCGACGTGAAGCTTTACCCGGCGCCGGTCGAGGCGGTGTTTTCCGCCCTGGCCCGGCTCGAGCAGGCCTGGACCGGCCGCGGCCTGCCGCTGCCGGCCGGCAGCACGGTGTTCGTGGCCGCGGTGAAACCGCGGAAATGATTGGCTGGTGGAGGCGGCCCGCGCCTGCGGCCTCACCCCGGGGGAGCAGAGCGACCATTCATCAGCCGGTAAGTAGTCTATTAAACTACTTACTCGCCTCGGTCCGTTATGCGGAGTGTCCTCGCGCGCATGAAGAATCCGAGCAAACAAGTAGTTTAATAGACTACTTGTTTGCGGGGAAGCGGGGCGGGATTTTGCTGGGTGATCCCTGCCGGCGCGGGACCGCCTGCATTTTTCTGCAGGGTTTGTCTGATGCGCGGGGTTAAGCTCCGCATGATCTCCCCGTCATCGGCCGGCCGCGCCTGTTTCGGCGCCGCGGTGGCGGTGTCCGGCCTCATGCAATTGATCAACGGCGGCCTCGTGCGCCTGGCCGCGCCGCTGCCGCCATGGCTGGGCACGTCCGGCGCGTGGGCCGCGGCGACCGGCGTCCTGCTGCTGCTGATCGGAGTCGCGATCCTCAGCGGCCACCGGGCGGGGGCGGCGGCATTGCTTTTCGGCGCGCTGCTGCTTGCGCTGTTCCTCGTGAAAGGCATCCCGGACATCCTGGCGAACCCGCGGGCCGGCTTCGTGTGGACCAACCCGGCCAAGATGCTGGCGCTGTTCGGCGGGGCGATGGTGCTGGGCCGGCGCGCGGAAAGATGGCCGTGGCTCGCGCCGGGCCTGCTCGGGATCTTCCTCCTGGTCTGCGGTGCGCAGCATTTCGTGTACGCCGGGTTCGTGGACACGCTGGTGCCGGCGTGGATTCCGCCCATGCCGCGGTTCTGGACCCTCTTCAGCGCCGTCGCGTTGCTGGCCGGCGGGATCGGCGTCCTGCTTCCGCGCACGCGCCGGCTGGCCGGATTGTGGGCGGGCGTGATGATTTTCCTCTGGGTCGTGCTGCTGCACATTCCGCGCAGCATGGAAATGAAAAGCGCCTTCGAGCTTGCGGGCGTGTGCGAGGCGCTGGCGCTGGCCGGGGTGTGCTGGCTGGTGGCCGGCGTGGCCCCGGCGAATTCGCCAGCTTGAATTCCGGGCGCACCTGGCCAAGGTTTCCCGACCACCCGCTGCCCATGAGGAACCCCTGTCTTGTCCTGCTGGCCGCCGCCGCCCTGTCCGCCCTCCCGGTGTCGGCCATCGTGGAAAAGGACCAGCCCACGGCGTTGCTGGCCCGGCGTTACAACGGTTACGAGCGCACGCGGGAGAACGGCGGCGCCTACCGGGCGGAGACCTTCATCTTCGCCGAAGGCGGGCGGATCCCCGGGGGAGGGCCCGACCCGTCGATCGACGACCTGCCGTTCGGGGAAATCCTGAAGATGATGGCCGGCCCCTTGCAGGCGCAGAACTATGTGGCGGCCAGCGACCCGAAGAATACGGACCTGATGATCCTCGTGTACTGGGGGGCGACCAGCGAAGGCAACGACCCGCGCGACAGCTTCGTCGAAAACAACCTGCAGCTCGGCCTCGACGCGCTCGGCGACGACAACGTCGCGGTGATCACACCCGGGCCGCCGATCGCGGCGGGCGCCGCGCGCACGAGCCTGGCGGACGAGACGGCCCTGATGCTGAACGCCCACTTCAACAACGTGCGCGACATGGAGAATTTCTCGAAGGCGCGGCTCCTGGGCTACCACGAGCTGCTGGCGAACAACTACAACCTCCGATACCTGAATCCGCGGGCGCAGCTGTTCGACGACCTGACGCAGGAACTCGACCGGTCCCGCTACTACGTGATCCTCATGGCCGTGGATTTCAAAACCGCGTGGAAGGAGAAGAAGCTGAAGCCGCTCTGGTCGGCCCAATATAGCATTCCGGCCGCCGGCAACAATTTCGCCGTGGCGCTGCCCTACATGACGCGCTTCGCCGCGCGCTACTTCGGGCGGGACAGCGGCGGGCTCAAGCGCGTGCTCAATCCCACGGGCCGCGTGGAAATGGGCGAGCTGAAGGTGCTGGGCGTCGTCGGGACCCCGAAATGAACCCGGCCGCCGCGCGCCGCGGCGGTGCCGCTCACTTGGCGGCGTAGGCTTTCTTGATGGCCGCCTGGTAGGTCTTCTCGAGGTCGGGATAGATCGCGAGGGCCGCGGCGAGGCCCTTGACGTATTCCGGGTCGGCGGCGAAGCGGAGGTGCATGTAGAGCGAGAGTTCCTCGAGGCTGTTGAAGGAAAGCGTCGAGCTGCTCTTCACGAAATCCGGGCCGCCCACCGCGGCCAGCGCGCCGAGTTCCTTTCCCTTCTTCTTGGCCGCGCCGGAAAGCAGCCCGCCGAAGGGAATCTTGGCGAGCACGGCCCCGCCGGCCTTTTCGCCCACCTTGGAGCCGACAGCGGCGCCGACCTGGGCGCCGATCGCCTTGTTCGCCCACGGCACGAGATGGCCGTCCTCATCGTAGGGCGAAAAGAATTTGCCCGACCGGTCGGTCAGCGGCGCGGGCGCGACGGGTTCCTCCGCCGGGGCGGCCGCGGCGGCGGTGGGGCCGGCCACCTGCTTGTATTGCTGCACGGCGTTCATGGCCTGGGCGAACATGAGCTGCGCGCGGGCGAAGTCGGCCACGCCATCGGCGCGGGACAGAATTGGGATCAGGGCGAGGATGAGGGCGAGGAATAACCGGGGTTTCATGGGGTGGGGTGTGCGCGAAAATTCCTAATTGTCCGGCTCTTGCCGGACAAGTAACAAGTGCCAGGGATCAGGTGACAGGAGGGTGGACGCGAAAAAGGGGCGCCGCGGCGCCCCTTTTGTTACCTGACACTCGAATCCTTGGCCGGCTTCAGCCGGCCGGGATGATCTCGATCGCGTTGATCTCGGGATTCTCGACCTGGCTGGTGAACTTGATGTCCAGCTTGCCGTCCTTGATCTCGACCGCGACGGTCTCGACGTAGGCGCGCAGGACGCCGCCGGCCCTGGCCGTGACGTCGAAGTCCTTGAAGTCATGGCCCTCGACGTTGAAGGAGAACACGCGCTCGCCGACGGCGCTGATCCCCTCGTAGGTCTCGGCGAAATGCAGCTTCACGGTGTATTTGCCATTGGGCACCGCGTAGGAGAACGACGACATGCTGTAGCGCTCGGCGGTGTAGACCGAGGGCGTCGGCGTGTTGGCGACCTTGATGCCGCCGCGGTCGATGGTCTCGCCATCGGCAAAACCGGTGTCGGCGAGCCAGACGACGCCCTTTTCATCCGTCGTCTTGGCGGTGGTGCCCATGCGGATGCGGATGGGATCGGCGGCGCCGGCCAGCGCGGCGCAACCGAGCGCGGCGGCCGCGGCGAGAGTCAACAAGAGGGAACGGGAGGACGATGGAGGATGCATGTTATTCGGGTGGGGGTTGGAGGAAAATTCAGGCGCGGCGCAGGTAGTCCACGCTGGCGGCGATGTCGCGCAGGATGTCGGGTGACTGGTCCTGTTCAACATGGCACTGGTCCACGCCCGTGTCCACGCACGCCTGCAGGATGCGCGGCAGGTCAAGGCCGCCGCCGCCGAGTTCCCGGTAGGCCCCGGCGGGCACCGTGCCCTCATCCCAGTTCCGCGGGGTGCCGGCGAGCAGGTCCTTGAGATGCACCTGGGCGACGCGGCCGCGCAGGTCGGTGAGGGCCTTGACCGGGTCGAGCCCGCCGATGGCGGCCCAGAACACGTCGAGCTCGAACTTCACCAGCTGCGGGTCGAAGTCGTGGACGAGGATTTCCCACCCGGTGGTGCGGCCGTCCTCGAGCGGGGCGAACTCGAACGAGTGGTGGTGGTAGCAAAGCTGGATGCCGGCGTCACGGCACCGGCGGCCGAAGGCGTTGGCGTTGGCGGCGTGGGCCTTCATGTGCGCGATGGTCTCGCGGGCGCCCTTGCCAATGTAACCGAAGACGAGGTATTTCAGGCCGAGTTCGCGCGCCAGGCGCAGGTGGGCGTCGAGGGCCGCGGCGCTGGTCGCGCCCGGCTTCGCCAGCGCCTCCCAGTCGATGAAGGCGGAGGTGAGGCCGAGGCCGAGTGCGCGGGTGTGCGGGAGAAACTCACGGGCGTTGAGCGTCTGGGCCAGCTCGATCTGCGCGTAGCCCGCGGCCTTGATGGCGCGCAGCGTGCCGGGGAGATCCTGCTCCAGTTCATTCCGCACGGTCCAGACCTGCAGGCCGATCGCGGGCAGGTAGCGTTTGGCGGGGGAATGGGCGGCCATGAGCCAGGAGGGAAGGGTGAGTGATCCAAGCAGGCCCACGACGGCCGGGCGGGTGAGGCCGCGGCGATTCAAGGGCAGGGGTGAGGCAACCAGTAGCCACGACCCGGGACAGGGCAAGCCAGAGTCGCTTGCGACAATAAGACTGGCGGCGCCGCGCCGTTTGCGGCCTGCTGGCGAAACATGCAGCCTCGACCCCCAGGCGCGGTCCATGACCGGCGGGAATTCATCCGCCGCGGGGCGCTGGCTGCGGCCGGCACCTGCCTCGCGCCAATCACGGGCTGCGTGGCCCCGCCGCGGCGCCCGCTGTTCACCGCGATCGGCGTCACGGCCGGAGTGGACCGCGCGGCCGAGTTCAAGTCGTACGGTGCTGATTTCATCGTCGAGGCCACCGCGCGCTTCCTGGTGCCGGACCAGCCGGACGCCGCCTTCGCCCCGCAGCGCGCCCAGGCGGCGGCCTCGCCGATCCCGCTGCGCGCGACCAATGTTTTCCTGCGCGACCCGAAGCTGCGCTGCACCGGACCCGACGCCGATCATCCGCGGGTGCTGGCCTTCGCCGAGGTGGCGTTCCGGCGCCTGCGCGAGGTGGGTGGCGACTACATTGTCTTCGGCAGCGGCGGCGCGCGCCAGCTGCCGCCCGGCTGGACGAAGGCGCAGGGCGACGAGCAGTTCATCGCGCTGTTGCGCGCGCTGGGCCCGCTGGCGGCGCGGCACGGCATCCTGGTGGCGGTCGAGGCGCAGCGCGCGAGCGAGTGCAATTACCTCAACCACCTCGGCGAAGCGGCGGCGGTGGTGGCCGCCGCCCACCATCCCTCGGTGCGGCTGCTGGGCGACATCTTCCACATGATGTGGATGGGTGACGCGCCGGGGGAGCTCACCCGCGTGGCGCCGCTGCTGGGCGTCATCGAGCTGGCCGAAAAGGAAAAGCGCACGCCGCCGGGCGTGGCCGGCGACGACTTCCGCCCGTATTTCGCGGCGCTCGCGCGCGGCGGCTACTCGGGTCCGATGGACATCGAGGCGACCGGCACGCCGGAGCAATGGAGCCGGGCCTTCGCGATCGTGCGCCGGCAGGTG
>CAYZSN010000015.1:0-25524 GCA_964481095.1 uncultured Oleiharenicola sp.
CCGAGTCGTCGCGGGACATGCCCAGGCAGGTCTGCGTGAGGTCGTTCGTGCCGAAGCTGAAGAACTCGGCGGTCTGGGCGACCTCGTCGGCCGTGAGCGCGCCGCGCGGGATCTCGATCATGGTGCCGACGGAGTAGGCGATCCGGGTCTTCCGCTCGGCCTGCACCTTGGCGGCGACCTCGTGGACGATGGCGACCTGCAGATCGAGCTCCTTCTTGAAGCCGACCAGCGGGATCATGATCTCGGGCTTGGCCTTGAAGCCGGCCTTGTTGGCGTCGGCCGCCGCCTCGAGGACGGCGCGGGCCTGCATGGCCGTGATTTCCGGGTATTTGATGCCGAGGCGGCAGCCGCGGAAGCCGAGCATCGGGTTGAACTCGTGGAGCTCGTGTACGCGGTGCTCGATCTTGTCGACGGCGATGCCGAGCTTCTTCGCGAGGTCGGCCTGCGAGTCCTTCGTGTTCGGCAGGAACTCGTGCAGCGGCGGGTCGAGGAAGCGGATGGTCGCCGGGAAGCCCTTGAGCGCCTTGAAGATTCCGTAGAAGTCGTCGCGCTGGTAGGGGAGGAGCTTCGCCAGCGCGGCCTCGCGGCCGGCGAGCGAGTCGGCAAGGATCATCTCGCGCATCGCGTCGATGCGGTCCCCCTCGAAGAACATGTGCTCGGTGCGGGTGAGGCCGATGCCGACGGCGCCGAACGCCACCGCGATGCGGGTCTGCTCGGGCGTGTCGGCGTTGGTGCGAACGGAGAGCTTGGTCGCGAGCGCGCACCATTTCATGAGCTGGTTGTAGCTCCTGAACTTCTCGGTCTTCTGCGCGGCGGCGTCGCCGTGGACGAGGCCGGCGATGATCTCGGACGGCGCGGTCTTGATCTGGCCGGCGTAGACGGTGCCGGACGTGCCATCGATGGAGAGGAAGTCGCCTTCGCCGAAGCTCTGGCCGGCGATGGTCGCGGTCTTCTTGTCGTAGTCGATGTTGACGGCGGAGGCGCCGCAGACGCAGACCTTGCCCATCTGGCGGGCGACGAGCGCGGCGTGCGAGGAGACCCCGCCGCGGGCGGTGAGGATGCCCTCGGCGGCGATCATGCCGCGGAGATCCTCGGGGGAGGTCTCGACGCGGACGAGGAGGACCTTGTCGCCCTTCTCGGCGGCCTGCACGGCGCGGTCGGCGTTGAAGTAGATGCGGCCGGTGGCGGCGCCGGGGCCGGCGGGGAGGCCGGTGGCGATGACCTTGGCCTTCTTCACCTCGGCGAGGTCGAAGATCGGGGCGAGGAGCTGCTCGAGCTGGTCGGCCGGGTTGCGCGTGATCGCGGTGCGCCAGTCGATGAGGCCCTCCTTGACCATGTCCATGGAGAACTTCAGCGCGGCGGCGGCGGTGCGCTTGCCGTTGCGGGTCTGCAGCATGAACAGCTTGCCGTCCTGGATGGTGAACTCGATGTCCTGGACGTCCTTGAAGTGCTTCTCGAGGATGGCGCGGACCTTGATGAGCTCGGCGTACGACTGCGGCATCTGCTTCTTGAGCTCGGCGACGGGCTCGGGCGTGCGGACGCCGGCGACGACGTCCTCACCCTGCGCGTTGATCAGGAACTCGCCGTAGAATTCGTTGGCGCCGTTGGCCGGGTTGCGGGTGAACGCGACGCCGGAGCCGGAGGTCTCGCCGGTGTTGCCGAACACCATGGCCTGGACGTTGACGGCGGTGCCCCACTCGGAGGGAATGTTGTACTTGCGGCGGTAGACGATGGCCCGGTCGTTCATCCAGGAGCCGAAGACGGCGCCGGCGGCGCCGCGGAGCTGGTCCCACGGGTCGTTCGGGAACACCTTGCCGGTGCGCTCCTGCACGAGGGCCTTGAAACGAATGACGAGTTCCTGCTGGTCCTGCGCCGTCAGCTTCGAGTCCTCGATGTCCTTGTGGTACTTCTCGTGCTTGAACTCGTGGATGACCGTCTCGAACGGCTCGTGGTCCTCGCCCTCGCGCTTCTGCACGCCGAGCACGACGTCGCCGTACATCTGGATGAAGCGGCGGTAGCAGTCCCAGGCGAACCGCGCATTGCCGGTGGCCTTCTCGAGGGCGACGACGGTCTGGTCGTTGAGGCCGAGGTTGAGGATGGTGTCCATCATGCCCGGCATCGAGTCGCGGGCGCCGGAGCGGACGGCGACGAGGAGCGGCATGCCGTCGGTGGCGCCGAACTTCGTGCCCATGATCTTTTCCATGTTGGCGATGCCGGCCTCCATCTGGGCCTGGAGCGAAGCCGGGTAGGTCTTCTTGTTCGCGTAGAAATAGGTGCAGACCTCGGTGGTGATCGTGAAGCCCGGGGGCACCGGGAGGCCGATGCGCGTCATCTCGGCAAGGTTGGCGCCCTTGCCGCCGAGGAGGGCCTTCATGCCGCCGTTGCCGTCGGCTTTGCCGTTGCCCCACGTGTAGACGTACTTGAGGGCCTTGGCGGCGGGTTTTTTGGATGCCTTTTTGGCGGACTTCTTAGCGGGGGATTTTTTGGCCATGGTTATGAAAGAAAATGAGCGGCCATCCGAGCGGGCGCGGCAGGGGGTGTCAACGGCGGAGGCGGGAGCTGACGCAGCTTTTTTCCGGCCCCCGCAACACGGGAGTTGCGGGACGGCGGCAAAGGTGTTTTTTGGTCCGTTCCTTGAGCGAGCAACTGCCAGTGGTGGAAGACGATGAGAACGCCCCGAAGAAGGGCGCGGGCAAGACCATGGGGTTCCTCGGCCACCTGGAGGAGCTCCGCTGGACGCTCATCAAGTGCGCGGTGGTCTTCGCGATTTTCGTGACGATCATCGCCTACCGGCTGGAAAATGCCGCCGCCATCCTCAACTGGCCGCTGGCGCAGGTGCAGGCCGATTTCCCGAAGCTGAAGCAGGACCTGGTGACCAACAGCCCGATGAGCATCTTTTCGGTGATCATCGACATCTGCCTCATGGGCGGCGTGATCCTGTCGCTGCCGTTCTGGCTTTTTTTCATCGGGCAGTTCGTGGCGCCGGCCCTGACGAAGAAGGAGATCAAGGTCATCCTGCCGACGGGTCTGGCGGCCATCTTCCTGTTCCTGTGCGGCGCGGCCTTCGGCTACTTCATCCTTACCGCCAGCAGCATCCGGGTGGCCTTCGAGCTCAACGAGGCGCTCGGCTACCAGGTGATGTGGACGGCGGACAAGTATTACGACCTCCTGCTGTGGCTGGTGCTGGGGCTGGGCGCGGCGTTCGAATTCCCGCTGCTCGTGATCCTGGCCGTGTACATGGGCCTGATCGAGGTGGCGACCCTCCGGCAGTACCGGCGCCACGCCATCGTGGTGATGTTCGTCATCGCGGCGATGGTCACGCCGACCACCGACCCGCTCAACATGACGCTCTTTGCCCTGCCGCTGATCCTGCTCTACGAACTCGCGATCTGGGTGTCGGCCGTCCTGGGCAAGCGGCGGGATCGGATCAAAGACGCATGATTGACGATCGGGCCAATCGTTAATCATCAATCATGGATCGGTTGGCGTGGGGTTGACGGATGGGGCTGGCCTCACGCCAAGGACACAAAGTCCGCCACGGTTCCTTGGCGCACTTTGCGACCTTGGCGCGAGGTCCTGTCGGGCGGAAATAAAAAGGGCGCACCGCGGTGCGCCCTGCAGGAGTGATGGTCGCTTTGCTTACTTCCGCGAATCGCGCTGGAAGGCGAACACGACCTTCAGCATCTGCCAGGCGAGCCAGAACACGCCGGACATGCAGCCCGCGGCGAGTCCGCCCCAGAGCATGATCATCTTCGGGTCGGTGGACGGCACGTGGGTGTGGACCAGCGTGTAGAAGATGGCGAACGCGATCGCGGTCAGCGCGAGGTCGATGAGGAGCGTGAGGACGGAAAAAGGCTTTTGCTCGGACATGCCCGCCACTCAAGAAGGCCGCCCGCCTTTGTCCAACCGAAACTTGGCCGCTCGCGGCAACAAGTAGTCTATTAAACTACTTATTGCGGAAGGCCGGATGGCAAGTTGCGCCCAGCATCCGGCAAGCCATGCGCAGCCAGTGCGGCGCCGCGCGCTTATTATTGGGGCGTCATGAAAACCATCCTTGTGCCCGTTGATCTTTCGGCCGCGGCCGCCCCGGTGTGCGCGGCGGCCTGCGACCTGGCCCGCCGCACCGGTGCCGGCCTGCTCCTGCTCCATGTGGTCCAGCCGCCGCAGCTGATGGTGAGCGACCTCTACGCCCTGGGCGCGGCCCAGGCGGACGAAATGCTGGCGGCGGCCGAGGAGGCCGCCAGGAAGCGCCTCGCCGACCTCGCCGCCCGCTGCGCCAAAAACGGCGTGAAGGTGCGCACGCTGCAGCTCCTGGGGAACCCCGTGTCCGAAATCCTGGCGCGCGCGCGCGGCGCGCACCTCATCGTGCTGGGCTCGCACGGGCACGGCGCGATGTACGACCTGCTCGTCGGCAGCACCGCCCACGGCGTGCTGAAGAAGGCCCCGTGCCCCGTGCTGGTCGTGCCGCCCGCCCGCCGCGCCCGCTGACCCGCCGCGGGAATTCGGCGTTGCGGGACGGCCGCGAGGCGGACATTTTCCGGGCATCGTGCCCACGCCCGAAGCCCGCGCCAAGCGCAGCCGCGCCGTCGTCGCCCAGCTCAAGTCCTCCGAGCTGTACCGCGACTATGAGCGGGCGTTCCGCGAGACGACCGGCCTGCCGATCAACCTGCGGCCGATCGAGGCCTTCGACCTGCCGCACGCCAAGGATCCCAACCAGAACCCGTTCTGCGCGCTGATGGCGAAGACCAACCAGTCCTGCGCGGCCTGCCTGCAGCTCCAGCGCAAGGTCGAGCAGGAGGCCCGCCTCGAGCCCAAGACCCTCAAGTGCTTCGCCGGCCTCTGCGACTCCGCCGTGCCGGTGCGGGTGGGCGAGAACCTCGTCGCCTTCCTCCAGACCGGCCAGATCCTCCTGCACCGGCCGGACCGGCGCGAATTCAACAAGCTGACGCGCGAGCTCATCAACTGGGGCGTCGACGCCGACCTGAAGCGGATTGAGGAGGCGTATTTCCAGACGCGCGTGCTGGAGAAGCGCCAGTACGAGGCCGTCCTGCGCCTGCTGACGATCTTCGCCCAGCACCTGTCGTCGTTCAGCAACCAACTGATGGTGGCGGCGGAACGGGTCGAGTCCCCGCTGGTCTCGCGCGCCAAGCTCTACATCACCGACCACCAGCACGAGGAGCTTTCCCTCGGCCAGGTCGCCGGCGCCGTGAACACCAGCGCGTTTTATTTCTGCAAGATGTTCAAGCAGGCGACGGGCCTGACGTTCACCGACTACCTCGCGCGCGTCCGCATCGAGAAGGTGAAGAACCTCCTGCTCAACCCGCACAAGCGCATCAGCGAGGCCGCCTACGAGGCCGGCTTCCAGTCGCTCTCGCAGTTCAACCGCGTGTTCCGCCGCGTGACCGGCGAGGCGCCGGTGCGCTGGCGGGCCAGGTTGCCGGGCCAGCCGCACCCGGGCGTTCAGCGCGCGGTATAACCGCCGTCGATCACGAGCTCGCTGCCGGTGACGAACTTCGCCTCGTCGGATGCGAGATAGAGGATGCCGTAGGCGACGTCGTCCGCCTCGCCCAGGTGGCCCAGCGGGTGGAGCGCGCCGACGTCGCGGCGGAATGTTTCGAGGTCGCTGCCGGAATTCCGGCCCACGCCCTCGACCATCGGCGTCCAGATGTAGCCCGGGTGCACCGAGTTCACGCGGATGTTGTCCTTCGCGTAGAGCAGGGCGTCGGTCTTCGTCATCAGCCGCACCGCGCCCTTGGACGCATGGTAGGGTGGCACGTCGCGTGCGCCGACCAGGCCGTAGATCGAGGAAAGGTTGATGATGCTGCCGCCGCCCGCACGCTGCATGCCGGGGATCGCATGCTTGGTGCACAGGAAGACGCCCTTGACGTTGACGGCCTGCACGGCGTCCCACTCCGCCTCGGTCAGCTCGTGCGTGGGCTTGTTGGCGCCGGCGATGCCGGCGTTGTTCACCAGCACGGTCACGGACCCCAGCGCCTCGGCGGCGGCCGCCATGACGCCGCGGACCTGGTCCTCGCGCGCCACGTCGAGATGCCAGTAACGCGCGATGCCGCCGGTCCGGGTGATTTCCCCGGCCAGCTCCTGGCCCTCGATGTCGCGGACGTCGGTGATGGCGACCCGCGCGCCTTCGCGCGCGAGCAGGAGGCAGGTGGCGCGGCCGAGGCCGAGGGCGCCGCCGGTGACGAGGACGGTTTTGTTTGCGAGCCGGTGCATGGGGGCGGGGGGACGGTCCCATGATCGCACACCTGGGCCCCGCCCGCTGGGCATGGCTTGGCCTTCGCTGCGCACGGATTGTCCGCGCGCTCAGGGCGGTGGCGGCGCGGGCGGGTTGGCCGGTGGCGGTGGCGGGGTCTCCAGCCGCTCGATCTTCTCGCGCAGGTGCTTCACCTCGCGGATCAGCTGGTGGATCTCCGACTCCTCCTTCAGCTGCGCCTTCTCGAGGAAGAAGCTCGCGACATACGCGGTGAAGGTACCGAAGAAGCTCAGCCCGAAAACGACCAGTACGACGGCGACGACGCGCCCCGCGAAGGTGACGGGGAAATGGTCGCCGTAGCCGATCGTGGTAATCGTCGCGAAGGCCCACCACAATGCGTCGCCACCCGAATGGATGTTGGCCCCGGGCGCGTTCCGCTCGAGGTTGAACACCGCGATGGTGGCGAAGAGCACCGCGATCATGGACAGCAGCCCGACCGTGACGAAGGTGCCCCGGGCCCGGTCCGCGCGCAGGTGTTCCCCCACCGCCTGGAACGAGCGGAGCGCGCGCAGGATGCGCAGCACGCGGAACACCCGGCCCCAGCGCAACCACCCGATCGTCGGGATGCTGGACAGCAGGTCGATCCAGCCCCACCGCAGGAATTTCGCCCGGGCGGGCGCGAGCCACAGGTGCACCGCGAAGTCCATGAGGAAGACGCCGCAGACCACGTCGTCGACGCGATCGAGCAGGGCGGCGGTGTCCGGCCCCAGGGGCACCAGCAGTTCCGTCGTCAGCGCGCCGAGGGAATAGAGCGAGAGCAGCAGGACCAGGAACTCGAGGTAGATGACGCGGCCGGTCTGGCGGGCGGCTTCGCGGAGGCTGAGGCTCATGGCGGGGACTGGGCCGGCGCGCGCCGCGGGCGCAGTGCGCAGCCGATCCATTCGGGATGCTGGCACAGCGAGCAGAGTGAATCAAGGTCGTGCTGCGCCAGGAGGCGGAACAGCGCGAGGATCTCCTCGGTCTCCTTGGCCAGCGTTTGTCCGCACACGGCGCGCAACGCGAGCTCGCCGGTCGTGAAATACTTCAGCAGCGGATTGAGGCCGCATGCGCAGTGCCGGTAGACCGAGCCGCCCAGCGGCAGGCAGTGGCGCAGCCAGGGCGCGGTTTCCGCAGTGCGCAGGCCGGTCAGCAGCTGGAGCAGGGTGGCATCCATCAGAAAAACCAGCGTATCGGGCCGCCCGAGCGGCGACAGCACGGGCTCGCCGCGCAGCAGCTCCAGCCACTCGGTCCGGACCGCCGGCCAGTGCGCGCGGAAACGTTCGCAGGAGTCGGGTTGCACGCGGCCGAGTATGGTGGAAGCGCAGCCCTCCGGCGTCGCATCGCTTGCGGGAAGCTGCGCATTCCTTGGACAAGCCCTGCACAGCGAAAGCCAAGCATTGCGCAGCGTCGTGCGGCGTTCCCGGCTAGGCTGGGAGCATGAAAAAGCCGGACCGCCTGCCGCCCGAACCCACCGAGGAGGAGATCCAGCACGCGGCGTATTTCCTCTGGGAGCAGGAGGGCCGGCCCGCGGGCCGCGACCGGGAAATCTGGCTGGCGGCCCGGGCACGCCTGGTGCACTCGGCGCACATGCGGGACCGCGCGCCGCCCCGGCCAAGCGCTGCGGCGACTTTGGCAAGGAATGCGGAGCCGCCCGGCCGGAAAAGCCGATAATGGGCTGAACGACATTCCACGCATGTCCGTCATCCCGATCACCCTTTTCTTCAGTCTGCTCCTCGCGGGCACCTTCGTCGTGCTCTTCGCGCGCGAGCACCGGCGCCGGCGCTTCGCCAGCGCCGAGCGCGACTCGCTCCTGCCGCTGGCGGACGAGCAACCCCGCGCCGCGACCGCGGAAGACGACGACCACGATCACGCCCGCGAAGGCGGCCGATGCGGCTGCCTGTCCGCGGTGGGCCCGGCGAAGGAGGAGCGCGACGGCTCCCGCCCGCCCTGCGCGGGCCTGGGGCGCCGTGGCAATGCTCCCCACGCCTGTCGGTGCCGCGAAAACCGTGGCGAAGGCGGCTGCCGGCGCCGCCGCGAACCTTCCCTCACCGCCTGATTTTCCACGCCATGACCGCACAAAAGACCACCATCGAGTTCAACGACCGCGTCGTGCGCCAGTTTCTTCTGGCCGCGATCCTCTGGGGCATCGTCGGCATGCTCGTCGGCGTCCTCATCGCCACCCAGCTCACCTACTGGCAGGCCAACTTCGGCCAGGCCTGGCTGAGCTTCGGCCGCCTGCGGCCGTTGCACACCAACGCCGTCATCTTCGCCTTCGTCGGCAACATGATGTTCGCCGGCGTCTACTACTCGACGCAGCGCCTCGTGAAGGCCCGCCTCGCGAGCGACTTTCTTTCGTCTCTCCACTTCTGGGGCTGGCAGGCGATCATCGTCGCGGCCGCCGTCACGCTCCCGCTCGGCCTCACGCGCGGCAAGGAATACGCCGAGCTCATCTGGCCGATCAACATCGCGGTCGCCGTGATCTGGGTCGTGTTCGCGGCGAACTTCTTCTGGACGCTCGCGCGCCGCAACGAGCGCACGCTCTACGTCGCGCTCTGGTTCTACATCGCGACGATCATCACCGTGGCGATGCTCTACCTCGTCAACCACCTCTCGCTGCCGACGTCGCTCACGCACAGCTACCCGGTCTTCGGCGGCGTGCAGGACGGCCTGGTGCAGTGGTGGTACGGGCACAACGCCGTGGCGTTCTTCCTCACCACCCCGATCCTGGGCATCATGTACTATTTCCTGCCGAAGGCGGCGGAGCGGCCGGTGTATTCGTACCGGCTGTCGGTGATCCACTTCTGGTCGCTCGTGTTCCTCTACATCTGGGCCGGCCCGCACCACCTGCTCAACACCGCGCTGCCCAACTGGCTCCAGCTGCTCGGCATGACCTTCTCGCTCATGCTCTGGGCGCCGTCGTGGGGCGGCATGCTCAACGGCCTGCTCACCCTGCGCGGCGCGTGGGGCAGGCTCCGCACCGACCCGGTGATCAAGTTCTTCGCCGCCGGTGTCACCTTCTACGGCATGGCCACCTTCGAGGGTCCGCTGCTCTCGATCAAGTCGGTCAACGCGCTCGCGCACTACACCGACTGGATCATTGCCCACGTCCACGCCGGCGCGCTCGGCTGGAACGGCTTCATGGCGGCCGGCATGTTCTACTGGCTGGTGCCGCGCCTCTGGAACCGCCCGCTGCACTCGGTCGCGCTTGCCAACCTCCACTTCTGGATCGGGCTCGTGGGCATCCTGCTCTACGTGTCCGCGATGTGGGCCTCGGGCATCACGCAGGGCCTCATGCTCAACGCCACCGCCGAGGGCGGCACGATCCTCCGGTACCCGAACTTCATCGAGACGCTGAACGCCATCCGCCCGCTCATGCTGCTGCGCGTGGTGGGCGGCACGCTCTACCTCGCGGGCTTCATCCTCATGGCGTACAACGTCGGGCGCAGCCTCCGCGGCGCGACGGCGGTCAACGGCACGATCGAGGTCTTCGTCGAGCCGCCCGCCCCCGCGCTCGGCGTCGGCGGCACGATGCTCAGCGCGCCGGTCGCCTACAGCGCCCTCGCCGTGCTCACGGCCTGCTGGTGGATGTTCACCGACGGCTGGCTGAACCTGCTGGGCATGGTGGCCATGGTGTTCACGGCGCTGCTGGCCGTCGCCCACTTCGAGAGCCGGGGCCAGGCCTGGGCCGACTGGTACGACCGCCTGCTGGTCAACGCGCTGCCGTTCACCGTGCTGACCTTCCTCGCCGTCGCGATCGGCGGCCTGATCCAGATCATCCCGATGATCACGATCGACCGCACGCTGCAGACCGAGGACCGCGTGGCCCAGGTCTACACGCCGCTCGAGCTCGCGGGCCGCGATCTCTACGTGCGCGAGGGCTGCTACAACTGCCACTCGCAGATGATCCGCACCCTCGTCCCCGACGTCATGCGTTACGGCGAGTACTCCCGCCTCGGTGAGTCCATCTGGGACCACCCCTACCAGTGGGGCTCCAAGCGCACCGGCCCGGACCTCGCCCGCGTCGGCGGCAAGTACAACCACGCCTGGCACTACGACCACCTGCGCGACCCGCGCTCGATCTCGACCGGTTCCAACATGCCGGCCTACACGTGGCTGTTCGACGACAACACCGACTACGCCTCGCTCTCCGCGAAGATCCGCGCGCAGCGCACGCTCGGCGTCCCGTTCCCCAACTGGTCGCCGGCCGACATCGACCGGCTGGCGCACGACCAGGCGAAGCAGATCGCGAAGGAGCTGCGCGACCAGGGCCGCTACACCGATCCCGACAAGGAAGTCGTCGCGCTCACCGCCTACCTGCAGGCGCTCGGCAAGAAGTGGGAGCCGGCGGCCGCCGCCACCGCGGCTTCGTCGCGGTAATCTCAGATCTCAAATTTCAAATCCCACACCCCCATGTTCCGCCGCATCATCTACGAAGACTGGCAGCTCATTTTCCCCGTCGTGGCCTTCACGGTCGCCTCGTGCATCTACGTGGCCGCCGCCTGGCGCGCCGCGCGCATGAAACCCGCCGAGCTTGAACGGCTCGCCCGCCAGCCGCTGGAACACGATTGACCAGGGTGGTCGTCGCGCTCCGCGCGGCGACGACGCCGGTGTGGAAGCCGGCGCCCACCTTATCCCTTCCCACATGAATTCCGACAAATCCCAGCCTCCCTCCGACCCCAAGGCACCCAAGCTCCGCGAGCACGCCTTCGACGGCATCCAGGAGTACGACCAGCGCCTGCCCAACTGGTGGCTCTACACGCTCTATGGCGCGATCGGCTTCTGGATCGTGTACTGGTTCGTGCAGATCATCGCGCACGTCGCGCCGACGGACGGCGCGAAGGTCGACGCCGCCCTGGCGCGCCTCGCCGCAGTGAAGATGGCCTCGTCCCTCGACGTCACCAACGACGCGTTGTTCTGGGACATGAGCCGCAACCCGGTGTTCGTCGACGCCGGCAAGCAGACCTACCAGTCGCTGTGCGTGCCCTGCCACCTGCCGAGCCTGAAGGGCAAGGCGGAGAACCCCGGCGCCGTCGGCCCGAACCTCGTGGACCAGGCCTGGCTCCACGGCGGCACGCCGAGGGAAATCTACCACACCGTCGCGACCGGCGTCCTGGCCAGGGGCATGCCCGCCTGGGAGCCCGTGCTCGGCCAGAAGAAGGCCGCCGAGGTCGTCGCCTACATCCTGTCCCACCACGAAAAGGGCGAAGCCGTCACGGTGGAAACCCCGTGAAGAATTGCGCAATGCGGAGCGCGGATTGCGGAATGACCTTTCACCCACACCTCCCGGTCAGCCGGAGCGCAGCGCAGGATCCACATTGGCGCTATCACTCGCGCTTGGATCCTTCGCCGCGCTCGGGCTGACACTGGCGCTGATCCTCCCTCATTCCACGCATGAGTGCCGAAGACCCAAGCCATCCGCCGTCCGCCATTGGACGCCGCGCCGCGCCGACGATCGACTCCGTCACGACGATCGCCGCCGACGGCTCGCGCCCCGACCTTCATCCCGCGGATGTCCACGGGCGCTTCAAATCGGCCCGCCGCTGGAGCGGCTGCGGCCTGATCGTCTTCTTCATCGTCCTGCCCTGCATCCGGGTGGGCGGCTACCCGGCCGTGTTCCTCGACATCGCGGAGCGCCGCTTCCACTTCCTCGGCTACACGCTCGCCGCGCAGGACGTGTGGCTGCTGTTTTTTGGGGTCTCGGGCCTGGGGTTCGCGCTCTTCTTCCTGACCGCGCTCTTCGGCCGGCTGTGGTGCGGGTGGGCCTGCCCGCAGACCGTCTACCTCGAGCACGTCTACCGCGTGATCGAGCGCTGGATCGACGGCGACGCCCCGGCCCGCCGCGCGCTGCGGGCCGCGCCGCTCACCGCGCGCAAGGCGGGGAAGCGCCTCGCCAAGCACGCGCTCTACCTCGCCGTTTCGCTCGGGGTGACGCATATTTTCCTCAGCTATTTCGTGAGCCTGCCGGAGGTGTGGCGGATGATGCAGGAGGCGCCGGAGGAGCACTGGGCGGCCTTCGTCTTCGTCTTCCTCGCGGCGGGCCTCCTGTATTTCAACTTCGCCTGGTTCCGCGAGCAGCTCTGCATTGTCATCTGCCCCTACGGCCGCCTGCAGTCGGCGCTGACCGACGACCACTCGCTCGTGATCGGCTACGACGCGAAGCGCGGGGAACCGCGTTCGCGGCTGCGCCGCGAGCTGGGAGCCGGGAGCACGGAGCAAGGAGCGCAAACTTCTCCCGCCGGGTTGTCCCTCCCTGCTCCAAGCTCCCTGCCCCAAGCTTTCCCGGGCGACTGCGTCGCTTGCAACCGCTGCGTGCAGGTCTGCCCGACGGGCATCGACATCCGGCAGGGCCTGCAGCTGGAGTGCATCGGGTGCGCGGCGTGCATCGACGCCTGTGACGAGGTGATGACGAAGGTGAAGCGCCCGACCGGGCTGATCCGCTACGATTCCCTGGCGGGCCTGACGGGCGGGGTCACGCGCTGGATCCGTCCGCGCACGCTGCTTTACGGGCTGCTGCTGCTCGCCGGCGCGGCCGTGGCGACGTTTGCGTTCTCCACCGTGAAGCCCGCGAGCTTCCTCGTCTACCGCATGACCGGCGCGGCCTATTACGTGGACCGCGACGACGTGCGCGACCAGTTCCTCGTGCGGCTGGTCAACAAGCGCTCGGTGCCGGCGACCTTCACCGTGGAGCTCACGGGCGGGCCGGCCGCGCTGGCCCGGACCGGATTCACCGCGCCGGTGACCGTGCCGGCGCTCGGCGAGCAGGTGGGCCCGCTCGTGCTGGTGATGAAGCGGCGCGACTACACGGGCTCGTTTTTCTTGACCGTGTCCGTGCGGGACGAGGGCCGGGGCTACGTGCTGGCCCGGACCGTGGAGTTCATGGGCCCCGACCCGAAACTGCTGGAGGACGAAGACCGTGAAAAAGGCATCAAGCGCTGATTGTCATCGCGAGGCCGACAACGCCGGTCGTGGCGATCCAGCTGGATTGCTTCGTCGCTCCGCTCCGCGCAATGACCGCGGGAAAACCGGGATCTGGCTCTGCGCCCTGGCCAGCATCCTGGCGATCGTCGTCGCCTATTATTTTGCCTTCAGCGCGGCGCACACGGCGCAGATCAAGGACGTGCCACTGGCGAAGCCGGGAGGCCGGCCATGAACGGCGAGCTTGCCGGCATCACGGGTCCCGGCACCGCGCTCATCGCGGGACTGGTTACCAGCCTGCATTGCGCCGGCATGTGCGGGCCGCTGGCCTGTGCGCTGATGCCGGCTGGCCGCCGGCCGGGGGGGGCGGATGCGCAAACGGTCGGCACGGTCTACCATGTGACGCGTCTCGCCGGCTACACGTTGCTCGGTGCGGCGGCCGGCGCGGCCGGACGCTGGCCGCTCGCGCTGCTCGACGCGGCGGCCTTGCGCTACCTGCCGTGGCTCCTGGTGCTGTTCTTTGTCGCCGTGGCCCTGCGCTTCGACCAGCGCCTGCCGCGCTGGCCGGTGCTGGGGCGGATCTACGGGCATATGGCGGCGCGCCTGCGCGGCGGTTCGCGCGTGCGGGCCGCGGCCTGGCTGGGGCTGGCGACGCCGCTGCTGCCGTGCGGCCCGCTGTATTTCCTGCTGTCGCTCGCGCTGCTGTCCGGCTCGGCGGCGAGGGGCGCGGAGACGCTGCTGGCGTTCGGCCTCGGCACGGTGCCGCTGCTGTGGCTCGCGCAGCTGAACTTCCACTGGCTGCGGGCGCGACTCGGCCCGGTGGGGCTCGGGCGCGCGCGGACCGTCCTGGCCTGCGCCGTCGCCGTCGTCATCGCGTGGCGGCTGCGCGGGACGCTCGGCCTCGGCGGGCCCGGCCTGAACGACTTCGCCTGTTTCTAAGATGAGCTTCCCGGCAAACGACTTGGTGGACGGGGGTGTGAGCCCGACGGTGCGAGTGCGTGGACTGCGCGCCCCGCAAGCCGCCTCCGTTCACCTTTGCCGGCATTGCGGCGTGCCGCTGGCGCAGGGCAACGAGCCGGGCTTCTGTTGCGCGGGCTGCGCCTATGTCTTCCGGCTGGTGCACGAGCACGGGCTGGAAGGTTACTACCGGATTCGCGACGCGGTCGTGGCGCCGGTGGACGCGGCGGTCTTCCAGCCGCGCGATTTCGCATGGCTGGCGGAGCGCGTCCGGGCGGCCGAGGCCGCGGGTGGCACCCCCGGGCTGCTGCTGGCCGTGCAGGGCATTTCGTGCGCGGGCTGCGTGTGGCTGATCGAGAAACTTTTCCACGAACAGCCCGGGGCGCTGGCGATCGAGACCGATGCCGGCGGCGGGCGCCTGCGGCTGCGCTGGGCGGCGGGACGCTTCGACGCGGCGGCCTTCGCGCGCACGCTGCAGTCGTTCAATTACCTGCTGGGCCCGCCGGGCGCGGAGACGGGCGAGCCGGAGAGCCGGCAGCTGGTGCGCCGGGTGGGGCTGTGCGCGGCCTTCGCGATGAACCTCATGCTCTTCTCGCTGCCGCGCTACCTCGGCATGGAGGAGAATTTCGCCTACGCCGGCTTGTTCGACACGCTCGCCCTGGCCTTCGCCACGCTGAGCGTGCTGGTGGGCGGGAGTTATTTCGGCGGCCGGGCGCTCCGGGCCCTGCGCCACGCGGCGCTGCACATCGACCTGCCGATCGCGCTCGGCATCGCCGGCGCCTATGCGGGCTCGGTGTTCGGCTGGGCCGCCGGGCGCGCGCAATACCTCTACTTCGATTTCGTCGGCGCGTTCATCACCCTGATGCTCGTCGGCCGCTGGGCCCAGGTCGCGGCGGTCGAGCGCAACCGCCGGCGCCTGCTCGGCGCGGGCACGGACACGCCCGTCGTCGACGTGACCGACGCCGCCGGCCGGGTGACGTCGCAACCGGCGGAAAACCTGCGCACGGGCGATGTCTTCACGGTGCGGCCGGGCCACCCGGTGCCGGTCGAAGCGCGGCTGGAGTCGCCGGCCGCGTCATTCGGCCTGGCGTGGATTTCCGGCGAAGCGGAGCCGCGCGACCACGTCGCCGGGGCGCGCATCCCGGCTGGCGCGCTCTCGCTCGCGCGTGAACCCGTGCGCCTGCGGGCCACGCAGCCGTGGGCGGACTCCCTGCTCGCGCAACTGCTGCGTCCGGCGTCACGGGATGTCCACCGCCACCGCGCGCTCGAGCGGATCATCGGCGGCTACCTGGCGGTGATCCTCGGCGTCGCGGTGCTGTCCGCGGTGGCGTGGTGGCTGTCGACCCACGACGCCCTGCGGACCGGCGCGGTGGTGACGGCGGTGCTGGTGGTGTCGTGTCCCTGCGCCATCGGCCTGGCGTTCCCGCTGGCCGACGAGCTGGCGGCGGTGGCGTTGCGCCGACGCGGCGTGTTCGTGCGCGAGGCCGATCTGTGGCCGCGGCTCGGGCGCATCCGGCGCATCGTCTTCGACAAGACCGGCACGCTCACGCTCGAGACGCCGCGGTTGCGGAACCCCCAGGCGCTGGCGGCGCTCGACGAACCGGCGCGCGCGGCGTTGCTCGCGCTGGTGCGGGACAGCCTTCATCCGGTCAGCCAGAGCCTGCTCGAGCAATTGCTCGCCGGCGGGGCGGCCGCTCCGGCCTCCGGCGAGGTCACGGAAGAGCCCGGTTTCGGCGTATACCTGGACACGCGCGCCGGTCGCTGGACTCTCGGCCGCCCCGGCTGGCGCTGCCGGCCCTCCGCAGTTTGTCATATAATATATGACAAACTGGAGGAAGAAGCGGTCACGGAATTCCGCCGCGACGGCGTCGTGCTCGCGCGCTTTGCCTTCGCCGACGAAGTCCGGCCGGGTGCGCGGGAGGAAGTGGCGGCCCTGCAGGCGCAGGGTTTCACCGTGCACATCCTCAGCGGCGATCATCCCGCCAAGGTCGCGGCGATGGCGGCGGCGCTCGGCTTGCCGGCGGACCGCGCCCTCGGCGGCGCGACGCCGCAGGCGAAGGCGGCCTGGATCAAGGCGCACGACCGGCGGGACACGCTGATGCTCGGCGACGGCGCCAACGACAGCCTCGCGTTTGCCGCGGCGTTCGCGCGGGGCACGCCGGTGGTGCACCGCGGCCTGCTCGAGGGTCGCGCCGATTTCTATTACCTCGGGCGCGGGCTCGACGGGCTGCGCCGGCTGTTTGCCGTCAATGCCGCGCGCCGCCGCACGCAGGCGTGGCTGCTGGCGTTTTCCGTTTCCTACAACGCGCTGGCGATCGGCCTCGCGGTGGCCGGCCACATGAATCCGCTGCTCGCCGCGGTCCTGATGCCGGCCAGCTCCCTGGTGTCGCTTGCCCTCGTCGGGGGCGGCATGCGCCGGTCGCTCGTCCATAAATGAAAATTAATTACTGCAAAGCGGCCCGGGACTGGTATGTAGGACGCCGCCCTACAAAGAATTTAGGGCATCAACCTTATGTTTACCCGTCGCGTTCGTTTCTGGCTCATTGTCGGCCTGCTCGTTTCGAATCTCGCCGTCGGTATCCTGAGCCTCTTTTTCCTGCGCTCCGTCAACCAGCGCTATGCGGTCCTCTTCGAGCGCAGCATCCCGGTGGTGAACAACCTGCGCACGCTGACCCGGGAGCTGGGCGGCGTCCAGCGCTTTGCCCGCCGCGTGGTCGACCCGCAGAACGAGCCGAAGTGGGGCGAACTGGTCCCGCAGATGGACGACCTGAGCGACAAGGCCCGGCTCCACGCGGTGGAAATCAGCAACGCGGAGCTCTTCAAAGCCACCCCCCATGCCGACGCCATCGCCACGATGGGCCGCGAATACGACGGCAAGGTTGATGCCTTTCTCAAGCTGGTGCATGCCGGCAAGCTCAGCGAGGCGAACCGCTACAACATGGAGACCCTGCGCCCGGCCTACGACGCCTTCCAGCTCAAGCTCGATGCGGCGGCCGATTTCGTCGAGGACCAGGGCAACAACCTGCGCGACCGCTACACGCAGGACTCGCGCTTCTTCGGCGGGCTGCTGCTCGCGTTCGCGGGCTGGCCCGTCATCGCCGCCGGCATCGCGGTGCTCGTGCTTTCCCTGCTCATCGTCACGCTGCTGGTGACGATCTTCACGCCGGAATTCGGCTGGGGCCGGCGCCTGCCGGGCGGCGGCAACCCGCGGGCCGGGAGCTGAGCGCGCCTACAGCGCCTTCGGGATCGCGGCGGTGAGGTTCACCGGTTCGCCGGCCGTGACGAGGATGTTGTCCTCGATCCGCACGCCGCCGATGCCGCGGTGGCGGTCGATCAGGTCCCAGTTCACGCGGTCGCCGTAGCGCACGCGCCGCGCGTGGTCGCGGAGCAGGGCGGGGATGAAATAAAGGCCGGGCTCGACGGTCACGATGTACCCCTCGCGCAGCACGAGGTCCATGCGCAGCGAGCGCAGGCTGGGCCGCGGGTCCTTCTTCCGGCCGGGCTCGAGGCCGCCGGCGTCCCGCACGCCGAGGCCGAGCATGTGGCCGAGGCCGTGGGGAAAGAACAGCGTGTGCACCTCCTGCTCGACGAGCGACTGCGGGTTGCCGCGCACGACGTCCATCGCGGCGAGGCCGGCCATCAGGTCCACGGCGGTGGCGAGGTGGAGGTCCTTCCACTCGACGCCCGGGCGGCATTTTTCGCAGGCGCGGATCTGCGCCTGGAGCACGGCCTGGTGGAGGTCGCGCTGGAACGGGTCGGGGGTCCCCGCGACGTAGGTGCGGGTGACATCGATCACGTAACGGTCCAGCTGCGCGCCCGAGTCGATCAGGATGAAGTCGCCGGGCCGCGCGATCCGGTCGGGCGAGGGCGACCCGTGGAAGACCGCGCTCTGCAGGCCGATGCCGACGATGCTGTCGTAACCGGTCGTCTGCGCGCCGCGGCGGAAATATTCGGCCTCGAGCTCGATCTGCAGCGCGCGCTCGCTCACGCCCGGCTTGAGCAGCGGCTGGATCGCCGCGTAGCCGGCGGCCGTGATCGCGGCGCAGCGCTTCATCAGCTCGACCTCGGCGAATTCCTTCGGCCGGCGGACGTGCTTGTAACGTTCGCGCACGGCGGCGGTGCGCGTCTCGTCCGCGACGAAGCCGGCGAGCGGCGCGCCGAGCATCACGAGCGGGCGGCCGTGGCGGGAGGCGAGCCAGGCGGGGAATTTTTCCAGCAACTCGCCCGGCAGCTGTTCGCGGCCCTCCCAGATGCGGTCGAGCTCGGTGACCTCCGGCACGAAGGAGATCCACTCCCCGGTGGCCGGGTCGAAGGCGAGGATGGCGCCGGGCGCGTCGGCGTGCCCGGTCAGGTAATAATATTCCTGGTGGGCGATGAAGGGCAGGAGGGCGTCGCTGATCTCGGGCTTCGGGATCGGGAAGCCGGCGCCGACCAGAAGCACCTCGTCATTCAGCTGCAGGGCGCGCGCGACGCGCAGTCGCCGGGCGGGGTAATCGAAGGACATGGCGGGAGCGTTGTCGCCGAAAAGACACGAAATCCGGCGAAAAGGAAAGACGACAGAGCGGAACCCAGGAATCGTGAAATCATCAATCGGGCATCTAAAATCGAAAATTTCAGACCTCTGAGCTTTGCGGCTTCCAAATGCCCGATTTTCGATTCCACGATTTCCCGCGTCACAGCAGCCCCAGCTCCCGCGCGCGCAGCGCGGCTTGGGTGCGGTCGAGGACGCCGAGTTTCCCGAGCACGTTGGTCATGTGGTTTTTCACCGTGCCCTCGGTGATGCTGAGGCGGGAGCCGATCTCCTTGTTGCTGCAGCCCTCCGCGAGGAGGCGCAGCACGCCGAGTTCGCGCTCCGAAAGGGGATCGGCCAGCGTTGGCGCGACCTTCCGGCCCTGGCGGGCGGACAGCCGGTTGAGCTCGGCCATCATCTGGGCGGCGACGGACGGTTCGAGCACCGCCGCGCCCCTGGCCGCCGCACGCACCGACTCGAAGAGCTTGTCGGCCGAGCAGGCCTTCAGCAGGTAGCCTACCGCGCCGGCGCGGAGCGCCTCGTAGACCTCCTCGTCCTCGTCGAACGTGGTGAGCACGACGACCCGCGACGCCGGCACGGCGGCGGTGAGCCGGCGCGTGGCCTCGACGCCGCCGAGCACCGGCATGCGCAGGTCCATGAGGATGACGTCCGGGCGGTGGACCTTCGCCAGCGCCACGGCGCGCTCGCCGTTCTCGGCCTCGGCGACAATGTCGAGGTCGGGCTGCAGGCCGAGGAGGGTGCGCAGCGCCTCGCGAAAGAGCGACTGGTCGTCGACGAGGAGGATCCGAAGTTTATTGGTCATTGGTCAGCGGTCACCAGTCATGGGCCCTATCGATCGAAATGGCCCATGGCGATTGACCAATGGTTAATGGCCCATGCGTGGCTGCGGAGCAGTCACGCCGGCACCTCCACGCGGAGCGCGAAGCCGCCCTCGAGCCGGTTGGCGGCGTCGACCGTGCCGCCGATGACCTCGATGCGCTCGCGCAGGCCGCGCAGGCCGAAGCCCGGGCCGTCGGCGGCGGGGGCGCCGACACCGTTGTCGGACAATTCGAGCACGATGCGGGCGGGGGCGCGGAAATCGAGGCGCACGAGGGACTGGGTGGCGCGGGCGTGCTTGCGGATGTTGGTCAGGCCCTCCTGGGCGGCGCGGTACAGCGCATGTTCGACGCCGGGCGCGAGCGGGCGCGGCGTGCCCTCGATGGCGAGGGTGGGCACGGGCTCGCCGTGGCCGGCCAGCTCCCGCAGGACGTCGGGCAGCGGCGGCCGGGCGGCGTCGGTGCGCAGCGCGCCGACGGACCGGCGCACGTCGTCGAGCGCCTCGGCGGTGAGCTTCGCGGCCTTCGCCACGGCCGCGCGGCCGCGGTCGGGCTGGCTGGGGATGAGCGCGGCGGCGGCATCGAGCTGGGTCTTCACCACGGTCAGGTAATGGCCCACGCCGTCGTGGATCTCGCGGGCGACGCGGTTGCGCTCGCGCGTGGTGGCGAGCTCCTCCGCCTGCGCGGCGTGGAGGCGGAGCTGCTCGTTCGCCACCTCGAGTTCGCGGCGGAGCTTTTCCTCCCGGCGGCGGGAAACCACGGCCTGCCGCGTGATCAGGGTGAAAACCACCGTGAAGACGAACGCCGTGGCATAGCTGATAAAAGCCTCCCACGCGCCCTGCCAGCCGTTCGGCACCGCCCAGATGGCGATGTTGAGGGCGTAGAGGTAGACGCTCACGAGCATGGCATTCCGCAGGCGAAGATCGATGATCGCCTGGCTCACGAGCGGGAGCACGATGATCCCGAAAAACCCGCGCACCGGGCTGAACCACAGCAGGACGGTGCAGATGACGCATTGGATCGTGAAATAAATCCCATGGCGGATGGTCCCGCCGCCATCCGCCCAGTCGCTGCCGAGGATTCCGAATGCGGCGTAGACCGCCCCCAGCGCAAAAGTCAGCACCACCATCCATTCCGACCCGTAGAGCCGGGAGGCGGGATAGAGAAAACCGGCGAAGCACGACAGGATGACGCTCGCATACGCGAACGCGCCGTAGAAGCTGCGCTTGGGCTGGTCACGGTGGCTGGGCTCCGGCATGGTCCGCAGCCTACCATGCCGGGCGGCCTTGGCGATATAGGAAGAAAGTCATGGTCCGGTCACGGGCCGGCCGTGGCCCGTCACGGCCGATGCCGGGGTGGGCGCGCCCGGCCAGAACAAGCTTGGTTAATCGTTCGCGGCATTTATGACATGGGCAAAAACTCCCATGTCTTCCCTGCAAACTCCCGCCAACTTCAACTGGCCGCTGGCCTACGAGGCCGAGGCGCTGCTTTCGGCCCACATCAACGCCTTCCTCGGGAAGAATTCCTTCGCGCGCCGCCTCGCGGAACGCATGCACGCCGAGACCGGCACCGAGTTCTTCGAGTGGACCGACCATTTCGTCGTCTCCGCCGCCCACGAGAAGGCGTTCCGCGCCGCCGGTTTCGTGACCGAGGCCGCGGACGCGCCGGTGATGTTCACCGTGCTGGCGCACCCGCACGCCATGCTCCCGCGCGTGCTGGTCAGCCTGAAGGCCGACCCGTCGCCCGCGCCGCTCTCGCTCGCCGTGCGCCCGGAATTCCTCGCCGACTTCATGGCGCGCCACGGCCTCGCCGGCGAGCCGACCGGGCGGCCCTGCTCGCGCTACCGCCTGCTCAACGTGCACGCCGAGAACGGCACGCTGCTCCAGGCGGTCGAGCGGCTCGGCTACCGCGGCTTCCTCGTGACCGAGCCGGCGCCCGGCTTCGCCGCCGCGGTGCTGAAGGTGCGCGAGCTCTGGCGCACGCGGAAGCGCGACTTCGCCAACGACGACGACGGCGCGGCGCACGCCTTCGCGGTGCTGGAACAATGCCTCGCGCTCGTCGGGCGCGACGTGGCGTGCGAGCTGTATTTCGCCGAGGAGCGCGACTACTGGATGTTCCGCAACCGCGCCGGCCGCGTGCAGAAGCGGCGCCAGGACCAGCTCGGCCTCGGCTGGGCCAACCACGACCACCACACCTTCCGCTGCTCGCGCCGCCATTTCCCCGACCTCGTGAAGTTCATGGAGCAGCTCGGCCTCGAGAAGCGCGAGCGCTTCTACGCCGGCGCCGAGGCGGGCTGGGGCGCGCAGGTGATGGAGACGCCGGCGGTGGGCATCGTGGTCTTCGCCGACGTCGACCTGCTGCCGGACGAGGTGAACGAGGACTACGCCGCCAGGCGCCTGCCGGAGATCCCCGAGGTGCGCACGGTCGGCCTCTGGTGCGGCCTGCACGGCGACAGCTTCCTCCAGTCGGGCATGCACCACCTCGAGGCGCGCTTCAACCACCCGCTGCTCCGGGAGCAGCTCGCCGCCGAGGGCATCGTGACGATGAAGCCGTTCTCGGATTTCCCGTTCCTCAAGCAGGCGTTCACCGAGGGCGAGCGCTGGCCGGTCGATCCGCGGCGCGTGGACGCGCTGCTGGCGAAGGGCCTGATCACGGCCGCGCAGGCGGCCGGCTTCAAGCAGGACGGCGCCATCGGCAGCCACCTCGAGAACCTCGAGCGCAAGGGCGGATTCAAGGGCTTCAACCAGAAGGCCGTCAGCGTCATCATCGCCGCCACCGATCCGCGCAAGGTCCAGGAAGCCGCGCACGCGCACTGAGCCGCCATGAAAATCGGAATTGTCGGCGCCGGCAAGGTCGGCGGAACCATCGCCACGCTCCTCGAGTCGTGCAGATTCTGCCGCGGGGTTTTCCTCGCGGACGCGCGCGCGGGCATCGACCTGCGCGGCCTGAAGAAATCGAAGTTCGTCCAGGTGGACGTGAACCAGGCCGCGGCGCTCGCCGCGTTCGTCAAGGGCAAGGACGCCATCGTCAGCGCCGCGCCGTACTTCCTCAACAAGACCATCGCCGGCGCGTGCGCCAAGGCGGGCGTGAGCTACTTCGACCTGACCGAGGACGTCGAGACGACGGCCTTCATCCAGCAGCTCGCGCAGAAGGCCCCCCAGGCGACGTTCATGCCGCAGTGCGGCCTCGCGCCCGGGGCGATCAACATCGTGGGCGGCTCGCTCGCGTCGTCGCTCCAGTACGTGCGCAACTGCGAGATGCGCGTCGGCGCGCTGCCGCTGAACGCGAGCAACCAGATGAAGTATTACCTCAGCTGGAGCACCGCCGGCCTGATCAACGAATACTGCCAGGTCGGCGAGGCGCTGCACGGCGGCAAGCTCGTGACGACGATGCCGCTCGACGGCGTCGAGCGCATCACGATCGACGGCACCGAGTACGAGGCCTTCAACACCTCGGGCGGCGTTGCCACGATGTGCCAGACGTTCGCCGGCAAGGTCGGCGACCTGAATTACAAGACGATGCGGTATCCCGGCCATCGCGACCTCATGAAATTTCTTCTGCAGGACCTGAACCTCGCGCCGCGGCAGGAACTCGTGACGCAGATCTTCGACCAGGAGGTGCCGCTGACCGAGTCCGACGTCGTGGTCTTCTACGTCAGCGTCGTCGGCAACGAGTCGGGCGGCGGCCTCAAGCAGCGCAGCTTCATCAAGAAGATGCATGGCGACACCATCCACGGCCGGAAGCTCAACGCCATCCAGCTCACGACCGCCGCCGGCATCACCGGCGTGCTCGAGCTCTTCGCGAAAAAGAAGCTCGGCCCGGGTTTCGTGAAACAGGAATCCGTCTCGCTCGAGGATTTCCTCGGCACCAAGTGGGGCGGCAAGGTATACGGAGACTGAACCATGGCTGCGAAATCCACTTCCGTCTCTGCCGTCGCCAAGGCGATCTTCCCCAGGCTCGGCCTTTCATTGCAGTCGCCGAATGCCGGTGTCTTTTCCGGGACATGGGGCGGCGCAGGCCCGCTGCTCGAGAAGCATTCCCCGATCGACGGTTCGTTGCTCGGCCGGGTGCGGCAGGCCTCGCCCGCCGATTACGAAAAGGCATCCGCCGCCGCGCAGGCCGCTTTCCTCGAATGGCGCGAGCTGCCGGCCCCGAAGCGCGGCGAGGTCATCCGCCGCTACGGCGAGGCGCTGCGCGGGCTGAAAAAGGAACTCGGGCAGCTGGTGTCGCTCGAGGCGGGCAAGATCCTCGCGGAGGGGCAGGGGGAGGTGCAGGAGATGATCGACATCTGCGACTTCGCCACCGGCCTCTCGCGCCAGCTGCACGGCCTGACCATCGCCTCGGAGCGTCCCGGCCACCGCATGCTGGAGCAATGGCAGCCGCTCGGCGTCGTCGGCATCATCTCGGCCTTCAATTTCCCCGTGGCGGTCTGGGCCTGGAACAGCGCGCTCGCGGCCGTGTGCGGCGACGCGACGCTCTGGAAGCCGTCGGAGAAAACCCCACTCACCGCCATCGCCTGCATCAGGCTCGCGGAGAAAACCTGCCGCGAGTGCGGCGTGAATCCCGCGATCTTCTCGCTCGTCATCGGCGATGGCCCGGCGATCGGCGAATTGCTCTCGCACGACAAGCGCGTGCCGCTCGTGTCCGCCACCGGCTCGACCCGCATGGGCCGGCGCGTCGGCGAGGTGGTGGCCCAGCGCTTCGGCCGCTCGCTGCTCGAGCTCGGCGGCAACAACGCGATCATCGTGACGCCCTCCGCCGACCTGGAGCTGGCGAAGCGCGCGATCCTCTTCGGCGCGGTCGGCACCGCCGGCCAGCGCTGCACGACGACGCGCCGCCTGATCGTCCATGAATCCATCCGCAGGAAGTTCACCGCATCGCTCGTCGCCGCGTACAAGTCGCTGCCGATCGGCAATCCGCTTGAGGCCGGCAATCTGGTCGGCCCGCTCATCGACGAGGCGGCGGTGGAGCACATGCAGGACGCGCTCGCCCAGGTGAAGAAACTCGGGGGCAAAATCCTGCATGGCGGCGAACGGAAGTCCGGGCTCTACGTCGCCCCGGCGATCGTCGAGGCGAGGAACGACTGGCCGGTCGTGCAGCACGAGACGTTCGCGCCCATCCTATACGTCATCGGTTACAAGACCCTCGACGAGGCCATCGCGCTGCAGAACGGCGTCCCGCAGGGCCTGAGCTCGGCGATCTTCACGACCGATGTCCGCGAGTCGGAGCGCTTCCTGTCCGCGCGCGGCAGCGATTGCGGCATCGCCAACGTCAACATCGGCACCAGCGGCGCCGAGATCGGCGGCGCGTTCGGCGGCGAGAAGGAGACCGGCGGTGGCCGCGAGAGCGGGTCCGATTCCTGGAAACAGTACATGAGGCGGCAGACGGTGACGATTAACTACTCGGATAGTTTGCCGCTCGCCCAGGGCATTAAATTCGACGTCTAGCGGCCTATCAGCCTTCGCCGGGCCTACGGCTGACAAGCATGCGGCGCCAGACCGTCACGATCAATTATTCGAACGACCTGCCGTTCGCGCAGGGCATCAAGTTTACCGTGTAGAAAAGCCGGTCAGGTTCGGTATTCGCATTGCCTCGACCGGGGGTGCCGGGTAAAACCTCCGCAGATGTCAGGTCGCGCACACCTGTCGTTTCGGGGCCGCAACGGCCGGAAAACCTTTTGGACGGTTTTCGGTTTGGTCCTGCTCACGCTGGTCGTCAGCGCGATCGCCACGGCGCTGCTGACGCGGCTGGGCGGGATCTGGGTCGTCGCCGGCAACGGCCTCTTCACCGTCATCGTGATTGGGCTGGCGTGGGTGTCGCTGGCAAATCAGGTCAAGCGCTGGCACGATCTCGGGCTTTCCGGTTGGATGGCCCTGGTCATTTTCGTCCCCATCCTCGGTTTCCTGACCTCCATCATCTGCCTCGGCTTCCTGCGGGGAAAACCGGAGGCCAACCGCTATGGTCCGCCCGTTGGCTCGCCCGCGCCGCCGGTCGCGCCCGCGGTGGCCGCCGGGTCCGGCGAACCCGCGGCGGCACCCGCGCCCGCGGCCCCGCCC
>CAYZSN010000016.1:0-3596 GCA_964481095.1 uncultured Oleiharenicola sp.
GACGGCGTGCACCTGTGCATGACGCGCCTGAATCTGCTCCGCCTGAACACCATGCCGGCGATGGATCCCGCCGTCCTCGCCGACGTGGCCGCGCTGCGCGGCCGGGACAACCGCGCACTGCGCGACCTCGGCCGGCTCGCGTACCCGATGCGCCGCCGCAAAGGGGAGAAGGGTTTTACCCGCGTCAGCTGGGACGATGCGCTCGCGACGATCGGCGCCCGGCTCCGCGCCGCCGACGTGCGACGCATGGCGTTCTTCGTGACCGCGCGTGGCGTCACCAACGAAATCTACTACACCGCGCAGAAGGTGGCGCGTTTCCTCGGGACCAACAACGTGGACAACGCCGCGCGCCTCTGCCACTCGCCCTCGACCGCGGCGATGAAGCACATGCTCGGCCTGGCGGCGACGACCTGCAACTACACCGACTGGATGGGCTCCGACCTCGTGGTGTTCTTTGGTTCCAACCCGGCCAACGACCAGCCGGTCTCGACCAAGTACCTGCACATCGCGAAGGAGCGGGGCACGAAGGTCGTGCTGGTGAACCCATACCTCGAGCCGGGGATGAAGCGCTACTGGGTGCCGTCGACCGCGAGCAGCGCGCTCTTCGGGTCCAATCTCGCCGACTACTGGTTCCCGGTCGGGCAGGGCGGCGACATTCCCTTCCTGTACGGCGTGCTGAAGCACCTCGTCGAAACCGGCAAGGTGGACCGCCGCTTCGTCGACGCGCACACCACCGACTGGGCCGGGGTCGAGGCCAAGGCCCGTTCGCTCGACTGGGCTGAGCTGGCGCGGGGCGCCGGCCTGTCGCGCCAAAGCATCGTCGAGTTTGCCGAGCTCGTCGGTAACGCGCGCACCGCCGTCTTCGTCTGGAGCATGGGCATCACGCAGCACCGGTGGGGCGCGGACAACGTGCGCATGATCCTCAACGTCGCGCTGGCCCGCGGCTTCCTCGGACGCGACAAATGCGGCGTCATGCCGATCCGCGGCCACTCGTCCGTGCAGGGCGGCGCCGAGATGGGCGCGTATGCGACGGCCTTTCCCGGCGGCAAGACCGTCAACGCCGCCCACGCGGCCGAGTTGACGAAGCATTACGGTTTTCCCGTGCCCGACTGGCCGGGCCTCACGACGACCGAGATGGTCGAGGCCGGCTACCGCGGCGAGCTGGATGTGTTCTACCAGATCGGCGGCAATTTCCTGCGCACGCTGCCCGATCCGGACCATGTGATCCGCGCGGTGGGCAACATGCCGTTCCGCGTCCACCAGGACATCCTGCTCACCGACCAGATGCTGATCGACCCGGCCGACGAGGTGATCCTGCTGCCGGCGAAGACGCGCTACGAGCAGGACGACGGCGGCACCGAGACCAGCACCGAGCGCCGCGTGATGTTCACGCCGGAAATCCCGCGCGCCGTCGGCGAGGCGCGGGCCGAGTGGAAAATCCTCCTCCAGGTCGCGGCTGCGGCGTGGCCGGAACGCGCCGCGCAGCTCGGCTGCCGCAGCGGCCGGGAAATGCGCGAGGAGATCGCGCGGGTCGTGCCCTTCTACGACGGCGTGCAGCACCTGCAGAAGACGGGCGACGCCTTCCAGTACGGCGGGCCGCACCTGTGCGCCGGGGGTGTCTGTCCGACGCCGGACGGACGCGCGCATTTCGTCGCGGTGGAAATCCCGGAGCGCGCGGCGCGTCCGGAGGGCGTCTTTCACGTCAGCACCCGCCGCGGCAAGCAGTTCAACACGCTCATCTACGCGGAGACCGACCCGCTCAACGGCGCCGCGCGTGATGCCGTGCTGATGAACAGCGACGATGCGGCGGCGCGGCACCTGAAGCAGGGCGACCGCATCACGCTGGTGAACGACAATGGCCGTTACGACGGCCGCGTCTTCCTTGCGCCGCTTGCCGCCGGCAACCTGCAGATCCACTGGCCGGAGGGGAACCACCTCATCCGGCGCGGCGTCGAGGACCGCGGCGGCGGCGTGCCCGACTACAACGCACTGGTGCGGATCGAGGTGGCGGCCACATGAGGACGCCGGCGCAGACGTCCGCGCAGGCCGCCCGCACCGTGCGGCGCAAGCGCGCGGGCGTGGCCGCCGAGGAGCGCGACGAGCTGGCGGTCGAGGAGCCGTTGGAAATCCGCGTCGAAGGACGTCCGGTGGCCGTGACCATGCGCACGCCGGGCCACGACGACGAACTCGCCGCCGGCTTCCTGCTGACCGAGGGCGTCGTGGCGCGACGCGCGGACATCCGCGCGATCGCCCCGGCGGCGGCGAAGGGCGGGGGAGTGGAACCCAATGTCATCGACGTCAGCCTGGCGCGGCCCGACGCGGTGGATTTTGCGCGGCTGACGCGCCATGTTTTCACCGCGAGCAGCTGCGGGTTGTGCGGCAAGGCGACGATCGCCGCCGTGCAGGCGAGGAGTCCGGTGATCGAACCCGACACCGGACCACGCGTGGCCGCGGAGGTGCTCGCGCGGATGCCGGCGACGCTCGCGGCGGCGCAGGCGACCTTCCAGCGCACGGGCGGATTGCATGCGGCGGGATTGTTCGACGCGACCGGACGCCTGTTGGTGTTGCGCGAGGATGTGGGCCGGCACAACGCGGTGGACAAGGTCATCGGGCACCTGCTGCTGGGCGACCGGATCGATCCGGCAAGCGTCATCCTGCTCGTTAGCGGCCGCGTGGCATTCGAGATCGTGCAGAAGGCGCTGGCGGCGCGCATCGGCTTCATCGCCGCCATCTCGGCGCCGACGAGCCTCGCCGTGGATTTTGCCCGCGCCGGAGGCCAGACCTTGGTGGGATTTTTGCGGAAAGGGGATATGAATCTCTACGCCGGCACCGACCGCGTAATCGAATGATGGTTAGGCCGCTAAGCATGTGAGACACCATTCCGCGGGTGGGTCACGCTTAGCCTATAAAGGTGAGACATTCGGGCACGAATTTGAGAAATTTGCAGGACCTTGGAGTCGGCTAAAAACAAGCCAATCCCTTTATAGATAGAGATTAAACATCAGGCCACGGAATGAGGCACAGCCCCAGCTTTGGCGCGGGTATATGAGCAAGATTCTAGGCATCGATTTAGGCACGACCAACTCGTGCATGGCCATCATGGAAGGCGGCGAACCCGTGGTCATTCCCAACGCCGAGGGCGCGCGCACAACGCCGTCCATTGTCGCGTTCACCAAAACCGGCGAGCGCGTCGTCGGTCAGGCGGCCAAGCGCCAGGCCGTGACCAATCCCAAGAATACGATCTTTTCCGCCAAGCGTTTCATCGGCCGCAAGTATTCCGAAGTGAAGGCCGAGGCGGCGAACATGCCGTTCAAGGTTGTCGAAGGCAAAAACGGCGACGCCTACATCGAGGTGCAGGCCGGCGACAAGACCGAGACCTTCGCCCCGCAGCAGATTTCCGCGTTCGTCCTCGGCAAGCTGAAGGCCGACGCCGAGGCCTACCTCGGCGAGAAGATCACGCAGGCCGTGATCACCGTGCCGGCGTACTTCAACGACGCCCAGCGGCAAGCCACGAAAGATGCCGGCCAAATCGCCGGTCTCGAAGTGATGCGGATCATCAACGAGCCCACTGCGGCCGCCATGGCCTACGGGCTCGA
>CAYZSN010000017.1:0-6349 GCA_964481095.1 uncultured Oleiharenicola sp.
GGTGGCGGTCGGGCTGACGCTCTGTACCCCCGAAGTACCTTTGGTACCGCTCCACGCACCGATCGCCGTGAAGCTCGAGGCGGCCACGGCCGAGCTCGCCGCCCGCGGCAACCTCGAGACCGCGCTGCCGCTGGCCCGCTGCCAGTCGGAAATCGGCCGGACCATCGGCCAGCTGCGCCTCTTCGCCACGGTGGCGGAGAAGGGCGACTGGGTGGACGCGCGCATCGAGACCGCCCAGCCCGACCGCAAGCCGGTCCCGAAGCCGGATCATCGCTCGCTCTACCAGCCGCTCGGCCCGGTCGCCGTGTTCGGCGCCAGCAATTTCCCGTACGCGTTTTCCGTGGCCGGCGGCGACACCGCCTCCGCCCTGGCCATCGGCTGCCCGGTGATCGTGAAGGCGCATTCCGGCCACCTCGGCACATCCGAAATGGTGGGCCGCCTGCTGGTCGAGGCCGTGCGCGAGTCGGGGCTGCCCGAGGGCGTGTTTTCGCTGATCTTCGGCTCGGGCGTCGAGACCGGCCAGGCCTTGGTGAAACATCCTGCGATCCAGGCCGTTGGTTTCACCGGCTCGCGCAAGGCGGGCGTCAACCTCATGGCCGTCGCGGCCGCGCGGCCGCAGCCCATCCCGGTTTACGCCGAGATGAGCAGCGTGAACCCGCTCTTTATCACCCCGGCGGCGATCAAGGCGCGCGCGGCGGCGATGGTCGACGGCCTCGCGGCGTCGATCACGCTCGGCGTCGGACAATTTTGCACGAATCCCGGGCTGGTCATCGTCGAGGCGGGCGCGGAGACCGACGCCTTCCTCGCGGCGCTCGGCACCAAGCTCGCGGCGACCCCGCCGGCCTTCATGCTGACCAAGGGCATCTGCAAGGCCTACGGCCACGGCATCGACGAGCGCACGAAGTCCTCGGGGGTGACGATCCTCGCCCGCGCGACCGCCGGCGCCGACGGCACCGCCGCCGCCGTGTTGTTCGCCACGACCGCCGCCAATTTCCTCAAGTCGCCGGGCCTCGCCGAGGAGATCTTCGGGCCCAGCACGCTCGTCATCCTGTGCCGCAACCGCGCCGAGGTGCTCGCCGTGGCCGGGGCGGGCGAGGGCCAGCTGACCGCGACCATCCATTCGGAAGCCGGCGAGAACGTGGCCGACCTCGTGGCGGTGCTCGCGACCCGCGTCGGGCGCGTGATCATGAACGGTTATCCGACGGGCGTGGAGGTCAGCCATGCGATGGTGCACGGCGGGCCGTTCCCGGCGACCGCCGACGGCCGCAGCACATCGGTCGGCACGCGCGCCCTGTATCGTTTCGTGCGCGCCGTATGCTACCAGGGTTTCACCGACGCCGCGCTGCCGCCTTCGCTCCAGAATGCGAACCCGCTCGGCCTGCACCGGCTGGTGAACGGCGAGCTGACACGGGATGCGGTCAAATGACCGCGCCTGAACATTGAACGTTCAACATCCAACGCTCAACGTTCATGGAAGTGAACGTTGGATGTTCAAAGTTGAACGTTGAACGTTGCCCGACGCCTTTGCGTCGGTTTAGCGTCGGGCATGCTTCCCACCCCGTCGTTCATCACTGCCAATTTCGTCGCGCGCCAACTGAAGTACCGAATGGAGAAAGGGTGGGCGCAGGGGGACCAGGCAACCAACGAGTGGTTCGCGCCGCTCGCCACCTTCGAGGCGCGCTTCGACGAAATGCTCGGCGAGATCAAGGCGCTGGGGTTCTCGTCGATCGACCTGTGGGGCGCGCACCTCAACTGGCAGTGGGCGACGCTGCACCACGTCGAAACGGCCCGGAAGCTGCTCGGCCGGCACGGGCTCATGGCCCGCAGCTATGCCTCGTGGGTGATGGGCGGCCCGGAGAATCTGCACGCCGCCTGCCGCCTGTGCGCGACGCTGGACATCCCGTATTTCACCGGCCATTGCGAGCTGCTGGTGAAGGCCCGCGCCCGGGCCGTGGCCATCCTGCGCGAGCACGGCGTGGGCTGCGCCTATGAGAACCATCCCGAGAAATCCGCCGCCGAGGTGCTGACGCTCATCGGGCCGGGGGACGAGGACATGGTCGGCGTCGGGCTCGACACCGGCTGGTGCGCGACGGCGAACTGGGACGCGCTTTCGGCGGTGAAGGATCTCGGCCATCGCCTGTTCGCGATCCACCTCAAGGACGTGAAGGCGCCGCGCGGAGGCCCCAAGACCGGTTTCGAATTCATCGACCGCGGCCACGAGACCTGCCGGGCCGGCGACGGCATCGTGCCGCTGCGCGCCGTCGTGGAACACCTCCGGTCCATCGGTTTCCGCGGTTCGATCGGCGTGGAGCACGAGCCCGAGACCTTCGACCCCAGCGCGGAAATCCGCGAGAGCCGCGAGCGCATCGAGCAATGGTGGGATGGCATGGTCGTCAAGGAATCCGCTCCGCCGCTGAAAGTGGTCGTCGTGGGCTGCGGCAACATCGCCGGGCAGTACGGCGAGGCGCTGCGGCGGCATCCGGAAATCAGGCTCCTCGGCGCCAGCGATCTCGACCCGGCGCGGGCGAAGGACTGGGTCGGAAAGAACGGCGGCAAAGTCTATCCGGCGCTCGACGACGTGTTGCGGGATCCGGAGGTCGAGGCCGTGGTCAATCTCACGATCCAAAACGCGCACGTCGAGGTGGTTACGCGCTGCCTCGAGGCCGGCAAGCACGTGCATTCGGAGAAGCCGCTGGCACCGACCTACACCGAGGCGAAGAAGCTGGTGGACCTCGGGGTCGCGAAAAACCTGCGCCTCAGCTGCGCGCCGGTCACGTGGCTGGGCGAATCGCAGCAGACGACCTGGAAACTGATCCGCGACGGGAAAATCGGCACGCCGCGCGTCGCCTACGTCACGGTGGACTGGGGGCGCATCGAGCAATGGCACCCGAATCCCGCGCCGTTCTACGCGGCCGGCCCGGTCTTCGACGTGGCCGTCTATCCGATTTCTCTCCTCACGGCCTGGTTCGGGCCGGTGCGGCAGGTCATCGCCGGCGGTGGTGTGCTGATGCCCGACCGCACGACGAAGGACGGCAAGCCGTTCCATATCACGACCGAGGATTGGACCGCCGCGGTGCTGGATTTCAAAAGCGGCCTGCGGGTGCGTCTGACCGCGAACTTCTATGTGCTGAACGCCACGCAAAACCAGGCGACGCTCGATTTCCATGGCGACGACGGATCGATCAACACGGAATGGTACGCCGCGACCGCGCGCGTGCGCCTGTGTCCCAACGGCGGCAGCTACCGGCGCATCCCGCCGCTGCGCCAGTGCGCGGGCACGGGCCCGTGGTTCGTGGATTGGGCCGCGGGCGTGGTCGGGCTCTGGCGCGGCCTGCGTACCGGGCAGCCGCACCCGACGACCGGCGCCCATGCGGCCCACGTCGTCGAAATCATGGAAGCCGTGCACCGTTCCGCCCGCGAAGGCCGGGCCCTGTCGCTGGGAGGCGATTTCCCGGCACCGGAGCCGCAAAGCTGGGCCAGATAGGCGCTAACGCGGGGATGAACCGGGGCATTCTCCCCACTTGCGTCGGTTCCCGGCATTGGTATGACACTCCCCCTTTATGGATTTTCCGAAACCAACCGATAAGCGCCCGGCGCTGGCCCTGTCCAGCAAGTCGGGGCTTATCACCCTGCTCGAAGAGCGGGAAGCGGCCCTGAAAAAGCAGGCCGAGGAGCTTGCCGAGCTGGGCAAGCGGTTGCAGGAGGAAAAGGAAAAGCTGGAAGGGCAGTCCAACGAACTCGAAACGAAGACCCGGGCCTTGGTCGAGGGCGAGCTGCTGCTCAAGAACCAGCGGGCGCTCCACCAGAAGCAGATCGCCCGGCTGATGGAGCAGGAGGACCTGATCGCGTTGCGCGCCGAATTGGACGGGCGGGAGGATGCCCTGCAGAAGAAGGAGTCGATTTTCGCCCAGATGGAAAAGCGCTTCAACGAGCAGCTTTCCGCCCGCGAGCAGGACCTGCAGAAACGCGAAGCCTGGGTTTCCGCCGAGCACGAGAAGGCGACGCTGACGCAGGCCCGCCGGCTCCAGGCGATCGTTTTCACCGATGTCGTCAGCTACTCGGCGCTCATGCAGGCCGATGAGGGCAAGACCATCCAGAAGGTCCGCGCCGACCTCGCGCGCATGCACGCCGCCGGCAAGGAACAGGGCGGCATGCTCATCAACACCATGGGCGACGGCATGCTGATGATTTTTCCGAGCGCCATCCAGGCGGTCCGGTTCTCCCTGGCCATGCAGCGGGCGTTCACCATCGGCAGCGACGCCGAGAGCCTGCGGCACCGTTTCGGCATCCACATCGCGGACGTCGCGCTGCTCCAGGACGGCGGCATCGCCGGCGACGGCGTCAACATCGCGTCCCGCCTCGAGTCCAAGGCGCCCAACGGCGGCATTTGCATCAGCTCGCTGGTCCACTTCCTCGTGAAGGGCAAGCTGCAGCTGCCACCGGGCGAGATGGAGCAGGTTCCGCTCAAGAACATCGCCGAGCCGGTGGCCGTGTACAAATACACGCCCGAGGCCATTCTTGCGATGGACGACCCGAACCGCTCCACGCCGAGCATGGTCCTGCCCGACGAGGAGCGCACGGCCCCGCCGTTCGCCTTCACCGCGCCCGCGGCGCCGGCCGGCGAGCCGGCCAAGTAAGTGCCCGGCTGGAACGCCGGGCCGTGAAATTTCCTGCACATGAACAGAAAATTGCCCGATGAGACGATTCGGGAAGCGGATCGTCTGGACGAAGAACTGTCATCCGGCCAGATCGCGGGTCGCACTCCCGAGGAAGTCATGCGAGCGGCTCGGGAGGCTCTGGTTCAGAGCAGGCCTCTGAACTGATCGGGCGTCAGGCCGGCATCGCGGGCGATGGAGCCCATCGTGATTGCGTTGATCGGATTGTGCCGCGGAATGACGAGCCGGGTCTTGCCATTGCTCATCACGATGTGGCCGCTCTGGCGCACAACGCGGTATCCAAGCTTCTCGAAAACCCGCACGGCCACGTGCTGACCAATGCCGGGAATGCGAGGCATCTCACACCACCACCTCGGCCTGTTCGAAACGTTTGAGTCCGGTTTCCTCAGCCTCGACCTCCAGCCAGAGACGGATGGCCTCCTTGATATTGGCCAAAGCCTCCTCGCGGCTCGCGCCTTGGGAGTGACAGCCCGGAAGATCAGGACAGCTCACCGCCCAGCCCTCGTCGGATTGGAAGAGCGTGACGCGGTAATGCATGGACGGAATAAGCGTCAGAATGACGGCAAGGTCAAGTTTGCGGGTTCTGTCCGGGATTGATCCCGGGAATATCTTCCAAGCTCCTTTTCTCCTCGGTGAGAGCCTTCACTTCCTTTCCAAGTTTCTCGTTTTCCACTTCGAGTTCTTTCTTTCTAGGCAGGGCCTTCGTCGCGACCTCGGACTTGAAGCGGGTGATCAGGCCGGCGATGGCATGGACGCCCTCGTCGCCCTTGGCGCGCGAGCGCACCGAGGCGCTCAGGGTCTCCGCCTCCTTTTGGCCGAGCACGAGCACGTAGGGCACCTTGTCGATCTCGCCGCGGCGGATCTTGGCGCCGAGCTTGTCGGAGTGGGTGTCGAGCGTGACGCGCAGGTCGGCGGCCAGCATCTGGCCGAGCACGCTCTTCGCGTAGTCCATGACCTTGTCGGAGATGGGCACGAGGCGGATCTGCTCGGGCGCGAGCCAGAGCGGGAAGTCGCCGGCGAAGTGCTCGATCAGCACGCCGCAGAAGCGCTCCATCGAGCCGAAGGGCGCGCGGTGGATCATGACCGGCCGGTGGGCCTGGTTGTCCGCGCCGATGTAGTTCAGGTCGAAGCGCACGGGCAGGACGTAGTCCACCTGCACGGTGCCGAGCTGCCACTCGCGGCCGATGACGTCCTTGATGACGAAGTCGATCTTCGGGCCGTAGAACGCGGCCTCGCCGGGTTCCTCGGTGAAGGAGACGCCGAGCGTCTTGGCGGCCTCGCGGCAGGCGGCCTCGGCGACGTCCCACTGGGCGGGATCGCCGGCGAACTTCTTGCCGTCGGGGTCGCGCAGGCCGACGCGCACGCGGTAGTCGGACATGCCGAGGGTGGTGAGGATGGTTTTCACGAGCGACAGGCAGCCGAGCATCTCGGCGTGGAGCTGCTCCTGCGTGCAGAACAGGTGGGCGTCATCCTGGGTGAAGCCGCGGACCCGGGTCATGCCGTTGAGCTCGCCGGACTGCTCCCAGCGGTACACGGTGCCGAACTCGGCGAGGCGCACCGGCAGGTCGCGGTAGGAGTGCGGCTGCGAGGCGAAGATCTTGATGTGGTGCGGGCAGTTCATCGGCTTCATGAGGAAGCCGTCGATGAGCTGGTCGTCGGGCAGGATGCGGTCC
>CAYZSN010000018.1:0-12242 GCA_964481095.1 uncultured Oleiharenicola sp.
CGTCACCTCGCGCCAGCTACGCGAGCGCCTGATGCGCGAGCTGAAGCTCAATGTTTCCATCCAGATCGAGGATTCCGACCGGGCCGGCGTGTTCAACGTCCGCGCCCGCGGCGCCATGCAGGTGGCCGTGCTCGTCGAGACGATGCGCCGCGAGGGCTTCGAGCTCCTCGTGTCGCGCCCGACCGTGATCGAGAAGACCGGCCCGAACGGCGAGCGCCTCGAGCCGTACGAAACCGTGTGGGTCGAGGTGCCCGACGAGTCTGTCGGCGCCGTCATGCAGAACCTCGCCAACCGCAAGGGCCGCCTTACGAACATGGAAAAGCTCCAGCATTCCACAATGATCGAGGCCGTCATCACCACCCGCGGCCTGATCGGCATGGAGATCGACGTCATCAACGCCACCAGCGGCCGCGGCGTCACCAGCCACCTCTTCAAGGAATACGGCCCCTATGCCGGCGAAGTGCTCACCCGCATCACCGGCACGCTCATCGCGACCGAGGCCGGCGAGACCACCGCCTACGCCCTGGTTATGTGCCAGGAGCGCGGCAAGCTGTTCGTCAACCCCGGCGAGCTCGTGTACGAGGGCATGATCGTCGGCGAGAATCCCCGCAATGAGGACATCGCCATCAACGCCGTCCGCGAGAAGAAGCTCACGAACTTCCGCTCCCAGGGCGAAGGCGTCGCCGCCGGCCTCACGCCGGCCACGAAGTTCTCGCTCGAGCGCTCGATCGAGTACATCGCCGCGGACGAACTCCTCGAGGTCACGCCGAAGAGCCTGCGCCTGCGCAAGCGTATCCTGAACAATGCCGCCCGCCAGAAGGCGGCGAAGCAGGGCAAGGCTGAGTAAGCGGTGCGGTCATTCCTCTTCCGCAGGCCCGGTCTTTGACCGGGTCTTTTTTTGAGGGCACGCCCCGATAGGGAAACCGCCGCCCCTATACCTCACCTCCCCGTTGCGGTCATTCTGAGCCGTGCGAAGAACCCAGGGAGACGGCGCAAGCCACGAAGATCGCTTGGATCCTTCGCCTGGCTCAGGATGACGGTAGCGGAAGCGGGACCTGGTTTACGCCACGACCAGTCTGGACATAAAGCCCCTCCTACCTTGCTGCTTCGAGCGCCGCGATTTTTTTGGCGGCCTCGATGACCTTCGGGTTCTCCGCGCCGTAGCGGGCGGAAAGCTCCGCCTGTTCGGCCCGCGCGAGGCGCAGTTCCAGGGATTCATCGCCCGGGGCCAGCAGGTATTTCTCCAGCGCCGCCACGTGGGTCCGCGCCGCCGCCACGCGCGGATTCCTGTCGCCATAGCGCAGGCTGAGCGCGGCCAGCTCGCCGCGCGCCACGAGGATTTCCGCCGGCGTCGCCGGATTGCGCTTCACCTGCTCCTCCATCGCGCCCACCCGCGCCACCTGGGCGCGGAGCTTCGGGTGATTCTCGGCGTAATGCGTGAGCATCACGGCCAGCTCCACGCGCGCCGCATTCAGCGCCGCCGGGTCCGCGGCCGGGAGCCGCTCCCATTCGATGATCCGCACCTGCTGGTCGATCACCTTGGGATGTCTCTCGCCGTAGCGCTCCAATAATTTCGCGAGATCCGTCCGGGCGGACACAAGATCATCGGCGGCCAGCAGCCCGAGGGGCAGGACGACGGCACAAGCCAGGACGGCGACCACCGAATGCAGGGAAACAGCGCGATTCATGCGATACCGCTCAACCGATGCTCTTGCTGTAGTCGGCCGCGGACATCAGCGCGGCGCCATCCGCCGGATTCGCGAGCTTCAGCTTGAGCATCCAGCCGTCGGCGTAAGGCGAGGCGTTCACCTTCTCGGGATTCGCATCGAGCGCCTTGTTCACCTCCAGGACCGTGCCCGCGGCGGGAGCATAGACATCGGAGGCGGCCTTCACGGATTCGACGACGCCGAAGGTTTCGCCGGCCTTGAGCGCCGCGCCGACCTTGGGCAGCTGGATGAAGGTGATGTCACCAAGGCTGTTTTGGGCATAGTCGGTGATCCCGACCAGCGCGGTGCCGTCGGCGGCAACCTTCAGCCATTCGTGGGATTTCGCGTAACGGAGATCGGCGGGAACGTTGCTCATAAATTTTATGATAGGAGCCTGCTTGCAGGCGATTTGACCCTTCAGGTCGCGTGCCAGCACGCTCCTACGGGTCAGGATTTCTTTAGCGGGACGAACGGCGGTTTGACCAGTTGCAAATTGAGCTTCGTGCCGCGGATGTCGACGTGCAGGGGCTCCGTGGCCATCGCCTTGACCAAATAGGCCGAACCGATCGCTTCGTTGAGCACCGGCGAAAGCGTGCCGGAAAGCACATGTCCACAGTTCTGGCCGTCTACATTGTAGATCAGCGTCGCGGCGCGCACGATGCGACGGTCGCCGGTTTTGAAGTAAGCAACCTTGAAAGGGGATCCATCCACTTTCGCGAGGAGCAAGGCGTCGCGGCCGATGAAATCGGAGCCACTGTCAAATTGGGGCTGCTCGCCCTTTCCCAGGGGCTTCCCACCCTTGTCGAATTTCACCACCCAGCCAAGGCCGGCATCAATCGGGTTGATCTTGTCCGTGATTTCGTGGCCGTAGAGCGGGAAACCCGCCTCGAGGCGCAGCGAGTCGCGCGCGCCCAAACCGGTGAGTTCCAGGCCGAGCGGCGCGCCGGCCGCGAGGACCGCCTCGGCGAGTTTCTCCGTGTCGGCGGCGGCACAGTAGAGCTCCACGCCATCCTCGCCGGTGTAGCCGGTGCGGCTGATGAGGCATTTCACGCCGGCCACCTCACCGTCGGCGAAATGGTAGTACTTTATGTCGGCGAGCGTGCTCTTCGTCAGCGCCTGGACGATCTCCACCGCCTTCGGCCCCTGGATCGCGAGCTGGCCGTAGTCCTTCGAGCGGTCGGTGACCGTGCAATTGAAGCCGTTCGCCTGTTCCTGCATCCACGCGATGTCCTTCGCGATGTTGCCGGCGTTGATGCAGAGAAAATAATCATCCGGCCCGCGCATGTAGACGAGCAGGTCGTCCACCACCCCGCCGTGCGGGTAGCACATCACGGTGTAGAGCACGCGGCCGGGGAAAAGCTTGCTGCAATCGTTCGTGACCAGGTGCTGGAGGAACCTGAGCGCCTCGGGCCCCTTCACGTCGGCCTCGCCCATGTGGCTCACATCGAAGAGGCCGGCACGCTGGCGCACCGCCTTGTGCTCCTCGAGGATGCTCTTGTACTGGACCGGCATGTCCCAGCCCGCGAAATCCACCATGCGCCCGCCGTGGCGGCGATGGAACGCATTGAGGGGCGTGGCTTGGAGCTCGCTCATCCCGGAACGAAACCCCCGGCGCGCAACTGCCGCAAGGAAACACTGGCTGGCGTGGCGACCTGTTAGCGGACTTGCTGACTGCAAAAGAATTTGTGTTCATGGCTTGTGCTATGTCTTCAGTTCACTGTTTACGGTTTACGGTTTCGGGTGCGGTCGCCTGTCAGATAGCATGCCCCTTGCTTCCTCCTTCTTAAATTTCCGCCTTTCACCCGTGCTCCCTGCTCCCTGCTCCCTGTTTCCTGCTCCTGCCCTCGCCATCTGGGTGCACGAACCCCATCCCTTCCTGATCCAGTTCAGCGAGAACGTGGGCCTTCGCTACTACGGCCTGGCGTACCTGCTGGGGTTCGTCTTCGCGGCGTGGATTTTTCGCCGCTACCACCAGGCGGGACGAACCCCCCTCAGGCCCAAAGAGTCCATGGACCTCATGGTTTACCTGGTCTTGGGCGTCCTGGTCGGTGGGCGGCTGGGTTCCTATTTCCTCTACGATGGCTGGACGCATTTCCGCGAGGATCCCCTGGGCGTCTTCAAGGTCTGGAAGGGCGGCATGGCCAGCCATGGCGGGTTCGTCGGCGTCGTGCTGGCGCTGTGGATGTTTGCCCGGACCCGGGGCGTATCATTCCTGCACGTGGGGGATCTGGTCACTTCCACCGCGCCCGCCGGCCTGCTGCTCGGCCGGCTCGCGAACTATCTCAATGGGGAACTCTGGGGCAAGGCGACCGACGGCACCTGGGGCATCGTTTTCCTCGGCGACCCCGAACGGCTGCCGCGGCATCCCTCCCAACTGTACGAGGCGGCGCTCGAAGGGGCATTGCTGCTGGCCTACGGCCAGTGGCGGTTCTGGCGGACGAAGGCGCCGCTGGAACAGCCGGGGCGCCTCTCCGGCGAATTCCTGGTCGCCTATGCGGGGGTGCGCATGCTCTGCGAAGTTTTCCGCGAACCGGACGCCTCGCTCCTGTTCGGGCTGAGCCGTGGCACGTTCTTCTCGATCTTCGTCGCGCTGGGCGGACTGGCGGTGATCGTGCTGTCCCGCCGCAAAAAGGCCTAGAGCGAAAAGCCCGACGGAATCACGCCGTCCTTGGTCACGCAGAGGATACCGTCGCGGATGACGATGCTGTGCGGATAGTCGCCGTCGGGCTTGCCTTCGGGCGAAAGCGAAACGTTGTCGCCGATGCGCGCGTTCTTGTCGATGATGGCGCGCTTGATCCGGCAGTTGCGGCCGACCCCGATCGACGGGCGGCCATTCTCCCGGTCGGCCGTCGTCTCCTGCTTCGTCTGGTAATAGTCGGAGCCCATCATCACGACGTCCTCGAAATTGGAATTCTCGCCGAGGATGGAGCGGATGCCGATGACGCAGTGCCGCAGCGTGGAGTCCGTGACGAGGCAGCCGTCGCCGATGACCACGTGGTCGATGTTGCAGCGGTTGACCTTCGAAGCCGGCAGGTAGCGCGGGTGCGTGTAGATCGGGGAATTGCGGTCGAAGAAATTGAACGGCGGCAGCGGCTGCGCCAGGGCGAGGTTGGCCTCGAAGAACGCGCGCACCGTGCCGATATCCTCCCAGTAGCCCTCGAAGATGTAGCTGTAGAGGCGCTTCTGGCCGAGCAGTGCCGGGATGACCTCGCGGCCGAAGTCCTTCATGTTGTTGTCGAGTGACTGCCGCAGCGTCTCGCGGCTGAAGACATAGATGCCCATCGAGGCCAGGCAGCGCTTCTCCGCGCTGGGCTCGAGCTTCTGCTCGAGGGCCGCGCTGATGGTCAGGCCGCTGATGACGGCGGGGTCCTTGGGCTTCTCGACGAACTCGGTGATCGAAAGGTCGTCCTTCACGCGCATCAGGCCCAGGCCCTCCACCTTGGAAACCGGGAAAGGCACCGCCGCGATGGTCACGTCGGCGCCGGTCGCGACGTGCTGGTCGATGATCTTGCGGAAATCCATCCGGTACAGCTGGTCGCCGGACAGGATGAGGATGAGGTCGTGCGCGTGGGCGTCGAAATGCACCAGGTTGCGCCGCACCGCGTCGGCGGTGCCCTCGTACCACGAGGTGCTGAGGTTGGTCTGCTCGGCCGAGAGCAGGTCGACGAACCCGCCGCCGAACGGATCGAAGTGGAAGCTCTTGTTGATATGCCGGTGCAGCGAGGCGGTCAGGAACTGGGTGAGCAGGAAAATCCGGTTGTAGCCGGAGTTGATGCAATTGCTGATCGGAATGTCGACCAGGCGGTACTTGCCCGCCAGGGGGACGGCCGGCTTGCAGCGCTCCTTCGTCAGGGGATACAGCCGCGTGCCGCGGCCGCCGCCCATGATCACCGACAGGACTCGTTTTTTATCTGGCATGGAAGAGGTAGTCTAATTCCTTGCGGTATGATTTGAAGCGCCCCACAAATCTCCAGCTAAAACCATCTTATGTGCGGCATCGTCGGATACATCGGCAAACAAAGGGCCTCGGCCATCATCCTTGAGGGACTGAAGCGTCTGGAATACCGCGGCTACGATTCCGCCGGAGTCGCCACTCAGGGCGGCGCCCGGTTCGAAGTGGCCAAGAAAACCGGACGCGTGGATGGCCTGATCAAGTCGACCGCCGTGCAGAAACTTGCCGGCACGACGGGCATCGGACACACCCGCTGGGCCACCCACGGCGGCGTCACCGACGCCAACGCCCATCCCCACATCAGCAGCGACCAGAAGATCGCGCTGATCCACAACGGTGTCATCGAGAACTACGCCAGCATCAAGAAATTCCTCACGGGCAAGGGCTACACCTTCCAGTCGGAGACCGACACCGAAGTGCTCTGCAACCTGATCGCCTACCATTACCAGAAGGAACCGGTGCCGGCGGAGGGCAGCCGCTTCGTCGAATCGGTGCGCAAGAGCCTGCGGCACGTCGAGGGGACCTACGGCATCGCCGTCATGTGCGGCGATTGCCCCGCGGAAATGGTCGCGGCGCGCAAGGGCTCGCCGCTCATCCTGGGCGTGGGCGACGGCGAATACATGCTCGCCAGCGACGTCGCCGCGATCATCAGCCGCACGCAGAACGTCGTGTACCTCAAGGACGGCGAACTCGTCCACATCACCGCGAAGAATTTCTCCATCAGCACGCTGGAGGCCGAGGACGTCTCGCCGGTCATCGACAAGGTGACGTGGAGCGTCGCCGATGCCGAGCTGAACGGCCACGAGCATTTCATGGAGAAGGAGATCTTCGAACAACCGGCGGCGCTCGAGAATACCATGCGCGGCCGTTTCTCCGAGGACGGCAGCACCGCCCAGTTCGGCGGCCTGAACATTTCCGCCGTGGACCTGCGCCAGGTGGACCGCTTTCACCTGCTGGCGTGCGGCAGCGCCTGGCACGCCTGCCTCGTGGCCGAACACCTGATTGAGCGCTTCGCGCGCGTGGCCGTGGACGTCGACTACGCCTCGGAGTTCCGCTACCGGAACATGCCGCTCGGCAGCCGCACGCTTTTCTTCACGGTCAGCCAGTCCGGCGAAACAATCGACACGCTCGCGGCCATGCGCGAGGCCAAGCGCAAGGGCTACAAGGTCCTCGCCGTGAACAATGTCGTCGGGTCCAGCATCGCGCGCGAGGCCGACGGCGGCGTCTACCAGCACGTCGGGCCCGAGGTCGGCGTGGCCTCGACCAAGGCCTTCACGTCCCAGCTATTGCTGGGCGCCATGCTCGCGCTCTATGTCGGCCGCATGCGCGACATGAATTTCAGCGACGGGGTCGAATACGTGCAGGCGTTGAAGGGCGCGCCTGACCTCGTCCGCAAGGCGCTGGCCCAGGCGCCGCGAATCAAGGAAATCGCCAAGCGCTATGCCCACTACCACGACTTTCTCTTCCTCGGCCGCCTGTCGCTCTTCCCCGTCGCACTCGAGGGCGCGCTCAAGCTCAAGGAAATCTCGTACATCCACGCGGAGGGCTACCCTGCGGCGGAGATGAAGCACGGCCCGATCGCCCTGATCAGCGAGCAGTGCCCGTCGGTGTTCTTCGTGCCGTCGGGCGAGATGTTCAACAAGGTCGTCTCCTCGATGCAGGAAATCAAGGCGCGCAAGGGCAAGATCATCGCCATCGCCACCGAGAAGTGCGAGCTGCCGGCCGGGCTCGCGGACGAGATCATCCCAATCCCGGAATGCCACGAGGCGGTGCTGCCAATCGTGGCGACTGTGCCGGTCCAGCTTCTGAGCTACTATATCGCCGTTGAGCTGAAGCGGGATGTCGACAAGCCCCGCAATCTGGCCAAATCGGTGACCGTCGAGTAGCCATGCACGTCACCCCTTCACGCGAATCCTTCCTGCAACTGAGCCGGAAGGGCAATGTCGTCCCGGTCTACACCGACCTGCTGGCCGACTTGGAGACGCCGGTCTCGGCCTTCGTGAAGCTGCGCGGCACCCAGCCGGCGTTCCTGCTGGAATCGGTGGAAGGCGGCGAGAACGTCTCGCGCTTCAGCTTCATCGGCTGCAACCCGCGCAAGATCATCGCGGCCCGCGCCGGTGACTCGGATCCGCTCAAGGCCCTGGAGGCCGAGCTGGCCGGCTACAAGCCGGTCGATGTGCCCGGCCTGCCCCCCTTCACGGGCGGTGCCGTCGGCTACCTCGGCTATGAATTCATCCACAGCGTGGAGAAGTCCGTGCCGCTCGCGGCCAAGGACGAGCTCAATGTGCCCGCAATGTGGTTCATGCTTTGCGATTCCGTCCTGGCCTTCGACCGCGCACACCAGACGATGCGGCTGATCGTGAACGCGCACATTGGCGCGGATGCCGGCGCGGCCTATGATGCCGCCTGCGACGAACTCAAGCGGATGAGGGCGGCGCTGGCCCAGCCCATGCCCCTCGCCTCCGCCACGCTCAGCGACAGCGGCCCCGTCCAGGTCCCGCAGGGCAATTTCACCAAGGACGCGTTTGAGAAGATGGTCGAAGGTTCCAAGGAATACATCCGCGCCGGCGACATCTTTCAGATCGTGCTGTCGCAGCGTTTCAGCCGCGAATTCCAGCGCAGCCCGCTCGATCTCTATCGCGCGCTCCGCACGGTCAATCCCTCGCCCTATATGTTCCTGCTGGAAACGGGCGACTTTGCGCTCGTTGGCGCGTCGCCCGAGGTGCACGTGCGCCTGACCGGCCGAAAGGTCGAGATCCGGCCCATCGCCGGCACCCGCCCCCGCGGCAAGACCACCCCGGAAGACGTCGCGCTGGAGCAGGAGCTGCTCGCGGACGAAAAGGAAAAGGCCGAGCATCTGATGCTCGTTGACTTGGCACGCAACGACATTGGCCGCGTCTGTGCCTACGGTTCGGTCAAAGTCCCCGAGTTCATGGTCATCGAGCGCTACTCCCACGTGATGCACATTGTGTCACAGGTGGAGGGACAACTTGCGCCAGAACGCACCGCCTTTGACCTGATGCGCGCCACTTTTCCGGCCGGCACGGTAAGCGGCGCCCCAAAAATCCGCGCGATGCAGCTGATTGCCAGCATGGAAGGCACCCAACGCGGCAGTTATGCCGGCGCCCTCGGCTATTTCAGCTATAATGGCAATCTGGATTCGTGCATAACCCTCAGGACTGCATTGGTTAAAGACAAGGCGGTCCATATCCAAGCGGGTGCGGGGGTGGTGGCTGACTCGGTCCCGGCCTCGGAATACCAAGAGACCATTAACAAGGCTTCCGCGCTTTTTAAGGCCATTTCGCTGGCCGATCGTTTGTCATAGAAAGCTTTTCCCGGCACACTTTTGTGCAGGGGCGGTCGTAACGGAGAGGCGGGAATAGCCGTCTCGGTTCAGGCATCCATTATGCAAGGTATCCGGCGAAACCCAAAAACTGGGACATCCAAAATGACACATCGCAAGAAGACCCGCAGTGTTAAACCGGAAGTCGCTCCCGTGGCGGCCGATCGCGCCAGCAGCACCGTGGCCATTCCCTCTCCCGAGGAAGGCCTGACCGTGCGGCCCGAGATCACACCCGCCCCCGCCCCTTCCCAATTCGACCAAGCTTCGCCGGTGGATCGGCGGGACGAGCGCTCCAACCTCCAGCTTTACCTTAACGAGATCCGCCAGACTCCCCTGCTCACCATCGAGGAGGAGATCAAGCTCGCCGCCCGCATCAAGCGCGGCGACAAGGCGGCCCGCGACCACATGATCAAGGCGAACCTGCGCCTCGTTGTGAAGATCGCCTACGACTACAACATGATGGGCCTCCCGCTCATGGATTTGATCAGCGAGGGCAACCTCGGCCTGATCAAGGCTGTCGAGCGGTTCGACCCCGCCAAGGGCGGCAAGCTCTCCACCTACGCCGCGTGGTGGATCAAGCAGTCGATGAAGCGCGCCCTCGCCAACCAGTCCAAGACCATCCGCCTCCCGGTCCACCTCGTGGACAAGATTTCCAAGATGCGGAAGATGATCGCCAAGCTCACCGACGAGCTCGGGCGCGAGCCGGAGAACGAGGAGATCGCCGCGGAGCTGCAGATCCCGACCGCCAAGGTCGCACTGCTCAAGACCGTGAGTGTCCGCCCCGCCTCCCTCGACGCGCCCGTCGGCGAAGACAACGACTCGGCCACCCTCGGTGACCTGGTCGGTGACGATGCCGCCGTGAGCCCGTACGAGGGCCTGGGCGACAAGAACCTCAAGGAAGACCTGAGCGCGATGGTCAATTCCCTCGACCCGCGCGAAGCGAGCATCATCAAGCTCCGCTTCGGCCTCGAAGGCGAAAAGGAACTGACGCTCGAGGAGGTCGGCAAGAAGTTCAAGGTCACCCGCGAACGCATCCGCCAGCTCGAGTACCTCGCGCTCGCCAAGATCCGCCGCCAGATGCAGAGCCATAACAAGATCCGCACGGCCGACGAGGTCGAGGAGGAGCGTTATGCCGAGCAGCGCGCCGAGGTCATCCGCGACTTTGTCGCCAAACAGGCGGCGACGGCCTGAACGAAGCCCTGGGTTAATATAACGACAAACGCGCAACCAATCCGGTTGCGCGTTTTTTATTTCCTGGGGGCTTATTTCTTGAGCGCCTTCAAGCGCAGGAAGGCCACGTCGTGCGAGGCCAGGTGCTTCTTGAAGACCTGCTTGGTGGTGCCGGCATCCTTCTTGTCCCAGATGTCGCGGATAGCGCGCTCGCCGCCCAGAAACCACCAGCCATGGCTGAAATCAATGTCGAGGTCGGCCTCGACGGAACTCGTGTTCAACAGCGCCACGGCCCAGTCGCCCCCGGAGAGTTCGCGCACCCAGATCTCGTGCCGCGGGTCGGCCCGGAAGCGCCAGCCTTCCTTGCCCAGCGGGTCCTGGTCGATGGCGATGGCCTCCTTGTCGATCATCACCGCAAGGATCTCGGGTGTCATCTTGCGAACGTCATTGCCGGCGATGAGCGGCGCGGCGAGCATGCACCACAGGCTGAAGTGCGCCCGGGACTCGGCGAAAGTGAGACCCTCCTTGCCGACTTCGAGCATGTCGGGATCGTTCCAGTGGCCGGGACCGGCATACTGGCCGATGCCGTTGCCTTGGCCGTCGGCGGGCTGCACCTGGGAAAACTGCAGGTCGAGGATGACTTTCCAGCCATTCTCCCAGCGCTGCTTGCAGTCGTAGCAGTCCATGATGTCGCCCGTGGTGCGCCAGAGGTGGCCGACATCCTTGGCCCATTCCCAAGGCTTGGAGTGGCCCCATTCGCAAATGCTGAACACCACGGGACGCTTGGCCGCATAGAGGGCGTCGCGCATGCGCACGTAGGCATCCTTCGGATCGGCGGTACCGGAGTTGCACCAGTCGTACTTCAGGTAGTCCACGCCCCATTCCGCGTATTTAAGCGCATCCTGGAACTCGTGGCCCCAACCGCCGGGATAGCCGCCGCAGGTCTTCGTACCGGCGCAGTTGTAGATGCCGAACTTGAAGCCGCGCGCGTGGAGGTAGTCGCCGACAACCTTCATACCGCTGGGAAACTTGACGGGGTGCGCCTGGAGATTGCCTTGCGCGTCGCGTTCCATGGCGGACCAGGTGTCGTCGAGCACGATGTAGTTGTAGCCGGCGTCCCGCATGCCGTTCTTCACCATGGTGTCGGCAATCTCCTTCACCATGAACTCGTCGATGTTGCTCGCGAAGGTGTTCCAGGTGTTGAAGCCCATCGGGGGCGTGAGGGCGAGGCCCTCGAATTTCTGGGCATAGGCGCTGGCGACGAAGCCCAGCATCAGGCAGAGCAATCTTTTCATAGGAATGAGGGGTAAACGGGATCAGGGAAATCCCGCCACAACCCCATTGCCTGCTCGAACAAGGGCAAGAAAAAGGCGCTCCGCCGGAGGGCGGAGCGCCTGAGAATCCTTGTTCAGGAGATAAGCCTTATTCCTTCTTGGCGGCCTCGTCGAAGATGTCGCCGAGGTTCGTCATGTCGGAAGCGCCGGAGCTCTTGGAGAACTGCTCGTAGGTCGCAGTTTCCTGCGCGAGCTGTTCCGCCGAGTAGTTGGCGGCCTTGATCGAAAGACCGATGCGACGGGCCTCGCGGTCGATCTTGATCACGCGGGCCTGGACTTCCTGGCCGGGCTTGAGCACGTCCTTCACCTTGTCGACGCGGTCTTCCTGGATCTGGCTGATGTGCACGAGGCCGTCGATGCCGTCCTTCAGCTCCACGAAGGCGCCGAAGGTGGTGATCTTGGAGATCACGCCCGGGACGACGTCGCCGATGCGGAAGAAGCTGTCGATGTCGGTCCACGGATCGGTCGCGAGCTGCTTCATGCCGAGGCTGATGCGCTGCTGCGACGGATCGACGTCGAGGACAATGGCGTCCACTTCGTCGCCCTTCTTGAGCATTTCCGATGGGTGGTTGATCTTGCGTGTCCAGGACATGTCCGAGACGTGCACCATGCCGTCGATGCCTTCCTCGAGCTCCACGAACGCACCGTAGGTGGTCATGTTGCGCACCTTGCCGCGGACGCGGGCGCCCACCGGGTAGTTGTGGCGGACCATGTCCCACGGGTTCGGCTCGAGCTGG
>CAYZSN010000019.1:0-2838 GCA_964481095.1 uncultured Oleiharenicola sp.
CGACCTGCACGCGCCGCTGCCGAAGGACTTCAAGCAGGTGCTGAGCGCGTTGCGGAAGCTGTAGCGGCGCTCAGCGCTTCAGCTGGCTTTGCGCGTAGGCGAGATTTTGCCGCGCGGCGGGATCGTCCGGTTTCAGGCGGATGGCCGCCTCGTAGGCCGGGATCGCCTCGGCCGCCCGGTCCAGCATCAGGTACGCGCCACCCAGGTTCATCCACGCGCCGAACTGGTCGGGCTTTTCCTCCACCGCGCGGCGGTACAGCGGGATGGCGTCGGCCGGCCGGCTGACCTGCATCAGGGCATCGGCGTAGCGATAGAGCATGAAGCCGTCCTTCGGCCGCCGCGCCACGGCCAGCTCGTACTGCTCCAGCGCCTCCGGCAGGCGCCCGCGCTTGCGCAGGGCCTCGGCGAGGTTGAAATTGTCCACGGCATTGCCCTTGCCGAGACGCAGGATGAGCTGGAGCTGGCGGATGCCCTCGTCCCATTGCTCGAGCGCGAGGAGGTTGGCGGCGTAATTGGTGCGGGCCTCCGTGCTTTCCGGCATCATCTTCAGCACCTGTTCGAACTGCGGCAGCGCGTCCTGCCGCCGCCCGGCCTTCACCAGGTCGCGGGCGTAGTTGAAGCGGATGTTCACGTCATCGGGCCGCTTCTCGAGGAAGGCCTCGTAGTAGCCGACGGCGCGCACGAAATCGCCGGCTTCGTCCGCGGCGTTGGCGAGTCCGCCGTACACGCGCTCATTCTCCGGCCACGCGGCGCGGTTGGCGCTCCACAACTCGTGCGGGCGGCGGAAAAGGTCGTTGCGCTGGAGCGTGACCAGGCCGAGCACGGCGGCGAGGCCGAGGCCGGCGGGGAGCAGCCAGCCCGGCTGGCGCCGCGCCAGCCAGCCGGCGCCCAGCGCGATCACGGTGACCAGCGGCAGGTACATCCGGTGCTCGGCCATCGTTTGCGTGACGAGCGGCACGATGCTGGAACTCGGCGACAGGATGATGAAGAACCACGCGCCGAGGAACCCGAGCACCGGGCGCCGCACGAGCGCCCAGGCGGTGCCGGCGGCCAGCGCCACCAACAGCAAGGCCTGCGGCAGCACGCCCGCCAGGCTGCGTTCGACGACGGTGCCGTAGTCGAGCACCAGCGGGTGCGGCCAGAACGAGAGCTTCAGGTAGATCACGAGGGCGCGGCACGACGTGAGCAGGTAGTCCCAGGAGGTCACCTTCTCGTAGCCCGCGGTACCGCCGCGCATCGGGTTTCCCTGCAGCAGATAAAAGAGGAGGGCCCACGAGGCGAAGAGCCCGTAGTGCAGCCAGCGATGGCGGAGCGTGCCGCGAAAGGAGCCGCTGAGGAAAGTCCGGTCATAAAGCAGGGCGACTACCGGGATCGTGACCATCACCTCCTTGGTCGCCATGCCGAGCAGGCTGGCGGCGACGCCGGCCACGCCCCAGGCAATCCGGGCGCGGGAGCTTTCCGTGGTGGCGAACCGGACCAGCGCATAGAGCGTGAACAGGTAGAACAGGCCGACGAGCGATTCGATCCGCTGGATGATGCATGTGACGGATTCCGTCTGCAGCGGATGCACCGCCCAGAGCAGCGCGATGACGAAGGCCACGGGCAGCGCCTGCGGGCCCCAGGATTCACGCAGCACCGGGCCCTGCAGCGTGCGCCGGACCAGGCCGAAGAGCGTGAGCGCCGCGAGCGCATGGATCAGGGTGTTGGCGAGGTGATAGCTCCAGGGCTTCAGCCCGCTGATCGCGTAGTTGACCGCGAGGGTGAGGTTGATGAGCGGGCGGCCGGAAACGCCCGAGCCGCCCTCGGACGGCGGCTGCAGGACCGCCGCGAGGTCGGAGAGGTCGCGGATCGAGGTGTTTTTCTCGATGGTGGGGAAGTCATCGAAAACGAACGGGACATTGAGCGTGTTGCAGTAGGCGAGCGCGACGGCGAAGGCCAGGGCGAGCAGCGCAAGCGGGACCAGGGAGCGCCGCCCGGCGGCGGGTGCGGCCGGCACAGGGGCGGGGGCGGGGCGGCTGCGCTTGGACATGGTCAGGACGGGGCGAGGGCTTTGTCGGCCAGTCCCCACCGCAGGTTGTGCAGCGAGTGGTGGAAGCGGTCCACGTGGGCGTAGTCGGCCACCGCCAGCATCGTGACGAGCGCCGTGGGAAAGACGTCGGCGCGCGCCGCCGGCAGGCCGGGCAGGGCCTTGCGCTGCGTGAGGTCGAGCGGCGCCAGTTCGTCGAGGAGTTCGTCGAGAGTTTCGAGGCCGATGATCGGCGGGGTTTCCTCCAGCGTGAGCCCGTGGCGCGCGCCCTTGATCGCGCGGACGGTGCTCATGGTGCCGCCGGCGAAGACCGCCGGGGGCGCGATGATCGAGAAGCGAAAGCCGCTGCGCTTGAGTTCGTCGCGCACATGGAGTGCCACGGCGTTGGCCTCCGCCTGCACCAGCGGCGCCGCGGGATCCTTGATGAAACGCTCGGTGAGGCGCACGCAGCCGAGCTTGAGGCTCACCGCCTGGTCGATCTGGCGGTCGCGGAAGGCGAGGCACTCGAGGCTGCCGCCGCCGAGGTCGAAGACGTAGAAGTTGCGCAGCTCGGCGAGCGCCGGGTCGGAGGTCAGGCCGCGGCCGATGAGGTTCGCCTCCTCGTCGCCGGAGAGCAGGCGGATCGTGTGGCCCGTGGCGGCGCGAACCGCAGCGATGAAATCGGCGCCGTTCTGCGCGTCGCGCACGGCGCTGGTCGCGACGAGGACGGTGCGGGCGGGCGAGAACGGCGCGGTGAGGGCGAGCAGTTCGCGGATCGCGGCGAGCCCGCGTGCCATGCTTTCGTCGGTCAGGCGCGGTGTGGCGCGGCTGAT
>CAYZSN010000020.1:0-5441 GCA_964481095.1 uncultured Oleiharenicola sp.
ACGGAACATCTTGCCTTCCACGCCCCGCAAGCTAAGAATCGGGATATAGACCAGCATGATGATCAGGACGCCGAAGAAGACGGGCTTAGCGACCTCCTTCGCAGCATCGAGGATGGTGTGCCGCGTGCTGGTCGAATCCCCTGGCTTCCTTTCCGACAGCTTGCGGACGATGTTCTCGATCATCACGACGGAACCGTCCACGATCAGGCCAAAATCAATAGCCCCAAGGCTCATCAGATTCCCGGAAAGGCCGGCGTATAGCATGCCCGTAAAAGCAGCGAGCATCGCAAGAGGTATCGCAGAAGCAACAATCAGCCCCCCTCGGAAATTGCCAAGCAGAAGCAAAAGCACTGCTACAACCAATAGACCGCCCTCGATCAGGTTCTGAGACACAGTGCGGATGGTCTTCTGCACGAGATCGGTCCGATTGTAGTAGTTGTCGATCGTAATGCCCGGGGGCAGCGACTTCTTAATCTTCTCCATCTCCTCGCCAATCCGTTGCGACACGGCACGAGAGTTTTCGCCGATCAACATGAGGACAACGCCAGTAACCACCTCTCCCCGCCCGTCGCGTGTGACTGCGCCTTGACGGACTCGCGGCGCGAATTGCACCTCGCCAAGATTCCGCACAAACACGGGTACACCACTCGCGCTCGTCTCCACGATGATGTTGCTAATGTCATTAAGCGTCTCGACGAGGCCTTCGCCCCGGATTACCTGCTGTTCTCCGTTGTGCTCAATGTAGGCTCCGCCTCTCGCCGAATTGTTCGCTTCAAGGGCTTCGACTACCTGCTGCAACGAAATGTTGTAACCGACCATCTTGTCCGGCTCAAGCTGTATTTCATAGGTCTTCAGCTCTCCACCAAAACTGTTCACCTCGACGACGCCAGGCATGGAACGCAGTTTGAAGGCGATCTCCCAATCGAGTATGGATCGCAACTCCATGGGAGAAGTATTTCCCTTGACCTCAAACTGATAGATTTCACCCAAACCGCTTGAAATAGGCCCCATTTCTGGGACGCCGAATCCCACCGGAATCGCTTCTCGCGCCTGCGGCAGCCGTTCCAGAACGAGCCGCCGGGCAAAATAGATGTCCATGGATTCGTCAAAGAAGACGTAAACGACGGAAAGTCCGAAACGCGACGTCGAACGAATCGTTTGAATACCCGGAAGACCGCTCATCGCGCTTTCGACAGAGAACGTGACAAACCGCTCCACTTCGACCGGTCCAAGCCCTGGTGCACGGGTAATGATCAGAACCTGATTGGGGGTTACATCGGGAACTGCATCGATCGGGAGTCTGCCCAAGCTGTAGATGCCTACGCCAATCATCAACAGCGTAAGAACGATCACGAGAAACCGGTATTTTAGAGAGAACTCGACTAACCTGTGCATGCGCTATTCCGCCTCCCCGATCTGTCCCCGTAACAGCAGGGACTTCAGGTCGAAGCTTCCCGTCGTAACTACCGTCTCCTTCGCTTTCAATCCCGTGGCGATTTCCACCCAATCGCCTTCACGCGTCCCAAGCGTCACATTCCGCCTCTCGAATTCGTTCGCAGACGCGGCGACGAATACGACGGCCTGATCGTTGATCTGTTGAATAGCGGAGGAAGGAACCATGACTGCGGTCCGGCTCTGGGGTCTCGGAATGAGGATCGACGCAAACATCTCGATCTTAAGTCGGCCAGTAGGATTAGCTACCTCGCATCGAACTTTCGTCGTGCGAGTCTTGGGGTCGAGGACATCGCTTATGTACGTGACGCGACCCGGGAATACCTCGCCCGGATAGGCGTCGACAGAGATTTTCACCATGAGGCCCTTCTTTACGGACGCGATATCTTTCTCATAGACATCGGCCTGCACCCACACCGTGGAAAGATCGGCGATTGTAAAAATCTCCCGATCCGCGCCGACAACTTCGCCCTCGGCGAGATCGTACTTGGTAACTACCCCAGCGAATGGCGCCCGGACAGTAGTCTTGGATACCTCGCGATGTTCGCCTCCGGCTACCGCAGCTTCCTTTGTGTGCGTGGCTATATCCGCATCCGTCAAACCATAGCGGTGCATTTTTTCTTCTATCCTGGCGAGTTCCGCTCGTTGCGTATTGATCGCGGCCGTGCCACCTGCAAATTCCGCGCCCCTTCGTTCCACCTCCGCCTGCGCTACGGCGCCGAGGGCTACCAAGTTACGCGCCCGCTCCAAGGATTTCTGCGAAGCCTCGGCGTCTGCTTTCGCTTTATCCAGGGCGGCGAGTCCAACACTGTATTGGCCGAGGAGTTCGCCCAGTTCGATGTTGTCGTAGACCGCAAGCGTTTGCCCCGCGCGGACCGTTTCGCCGAGCGTTGCCACCACGTCCAAAATGCGGCCCTGCGTCAGTGGACGAATATGCGCCACTCGGGTCTCGTTGGGGCCAATACTGCCTGTCACCTGAAGTGTCTCGACCACGTTCCGGATCTCGGCGGCTTGCCGTGCCATCCCAATGTTCCGCTGGGCTTCTGGCTCGACTTTGAGTAGCTTGGCTTCTTCGGTTGCCGTGGACTCCTTCGTTTCTGTCTGGTTTTGCACCGGGGATGTTGACCGTTTTGGACTCAGGCGGATCCAGATATCCCCTGCCACGAGTGCCGCCACCAGGGCTAATGCAAGGCTCAACAGTAAGGTTCGTTTCTTGTTCATCTTGCTCATCTCCTAGGGCAGAGGCACGCCGATGGCGCGCTCCAACTCGACTACAGACAGGAAGTATTCCTTGAGTACTTCCGTGTACGCGCGCTGCGTATCCACCAGCCGCCTCTGTTCATTGAGGACATCGAACAAGCGGAGTTCGCCAGCGCTATAGGCGGCGCGGATGATTCGCACATTGTCCTGAGAGCGATCTAAAACCGTCCCCTCGAAAATCGCCCTGGCGCGTTGGGCGGCCTCGAACCTTCGATACGCAGCCGTGATCTCCTGCGCCACAACTTGCTCCAGGTATTGGCTCTGGTATTTGGCGGAGACCGTTCGAGCCTCTGCCGCTTGAATGGCACCTTGGTTACGATTGCGGAACGGCAGCGTGATGGACACTCCAACCGTGAGCATTTTGTCGAGATCGCGAATGGGAATAACTGCCCCTGCTCGATTGGTTCCGTACTGATCGAAAAGGTCATTTGATCGAGTGAATCGCACACTTCCGACCAGATTCGGAACCGCCTCCGCTTTGGAAGCCCGCACCTCTGAGTCTCGAAGGGACTGCTCCATACGCGAAGCGGCCAGATCGGGTCGGGATGCCGCGCCCTTGGTAAGGACTTCCGCCAACGTCAGGTCTGTTCGCCAGTTGCGCAAATCGCCTTGCAGGGGTAGCGGTTGATCCAACTGCATTCCGACCAATGGCTTGATGGCGAGTACGTTCCGAAGAACTTGATTCTCGACCAGTGTCCGGTCGCTTTCGAGCCTACCCACGTCCACCTGCAGCAAACCCTGATCGACTGCCGGGGCCTCGCCTTCTCGGACTCTTGCCTGCGTCACCTGAAGCGTTTCACGGTTGAGTTCGATCAACTGCTCCGTGAATTGCAGATTACGAATGGCGGCGAGTGCTTCGCCGTAGCGGGATTTTAGGTCGGCACGAATCTCGCGTTCCCGGTTGGCAATCTCTAGCTCCGCTAGCTTTAGCCCCCATTCCGAGACCTCGATGCGGCGCTGCCGTTTCCCCCCGAGCTCAAAAACGTGACTGTACCCCAGCGACATCTCGCGGAGATTGGCTCCGCTTCCGACCGGGGCTCCATCGCCATAGCTGACGTCGATGGAGGGATTTGTGCGGAAGCTCGATTGGCGAAGAAGCCCCTGAGCCTCCGCAATCCTCTGCCGCGTCGCGAGCAACTCTGCGTTCTGGCCGAGAGCTTGCGCTACGAGTTGGTCGATTCCCGTTCCTCGCGCTTGATCCAGGTAGGAAGATGACGGCAGACTCGAAGACTGGCCAAGTCCGCAAACGGGTAGCAGCGCTGCCGAAATCAAGAAGAGTGTTGAAGCATTAATATTTCTTTTCATTTATACCCCTTACGGTTTTTACTAGTTGCTGGCGCGCGCTGAGCAGTTCCGAGCGGACGTCCTCGATCGAACGTTCAAGAACGAAAGCAACCTGGTCAACCGACAGTCCACCGACCTCACGCAGGGCCAAGAGAATTCGTCGGTTCCAAGGCAATCGTTGCAGGAGGCAAATTCCAGGTTCTTCGCGCGAGTCCCTCTGGCCCGCTGACTGGCATTGACGAAGGCACCTACCGACAAAGGCCAACCAGCGAAGGCGGCGGCATTGGACGACACTCAACCGGGTAATCTCGATCCAAGGCTCGCCATGTTTCGCTAGCGCGGTGTACGCCCGCGACAACACCCTCAAACAGGCCTCATCAGCTATCTTTTCGCTCCCAAGTAGTGCAAACGCGAGGGTGCGAACCCGCTCCGCGTATTGGTAAACAAGGCTCTGGAAAGCGGCCTCGTCGAAACCTACAAACGGATTAGAATTTTGCTTTCTGCCGACATGCGCACGCACCGGCCTAAGAAACACGGACGGTATTGTGCCGCGGACTTGCATGCTTCCTCCCTGCTGATCTCGAAGCGAGGCGAAATACAACTCAGCTATTGAGACCTAAGAACGTGGAGATGGCGCACTCAACGTGCGCTTGGCGACGGGAGAAGCTTAGAATTTGGGAGGGTGAAAAAGTTTCGCGGCTTCCGGAGTTGGAGCCTGCGGTTCGGGATGTTCTACAATACTGATTTGCTCTAGATGGACGAACAAATCCGCCGGTACAACGGGAACCACATGACCGCAACATGCAAAGCAATCGTGTCCACCGGCGGGATCGCCGCACGAATCGTCCGATTGGGAGACCGGTGAAGGGAGCAGCGTCCGCGCCTGAAGGTCAAACTGGACAAAGTTCATCGCCGAGACGAGGAGTAATGCAATCGCTATGGCGCGAACGAAACTGGAACCGGCAGTCACCATTTGAATTGTAGCACTAAAGGTGCGTTTCTGCTGCCTCCCAACCAGGAGGCTCGGTCTGAACGGTAATGTGCCCGATCTTGGAATTCCTTGTAATGGTCTCATGAACCGCGCTGAGAACGTCGGCATGAGAAGCACCTTCCGCTAACACAACGTGAACGCTCATCGCGTTTACTCCCGAGGTGAGTGACCAGACGTGCAAGTCGTGAACGCCCGCCACGCCCGGCGCTTTTTCTAAGGTTTGTCGCAACGCCGCCAAGTTCACGTCCGATGGAACACCCTCGAGTAGGACTCCAACTGCTTCTTTCATGAGGGTCCAGGTTCGCGGAAGAATGAAAAGGCCGATTCCAGCGGAAATCAGAGGATCTGCATAGTACCAGCCGGTCGTCAGCATGATGATTGCAGCAATAATCACTCCGATCGACGTGAGCATGTCGGAGAGCACCTCGAAGTACGCTCCTTTCATATTCAGGCT
>CAYZSN010000021.1:0-11566 GCA_964481095.1 uncultured Oleiharenicola sp.
AAGATCGCCGTCATCGAGAACGAGTTCGGCGAGGTCGGGGTCGACAACCAGCTCGTCATCCAGAGCGACGAGGAGATCTTCGAGATGAACAACGGCTGCATCTGCTGCACCGTGCGCGGCGACCTCCTCCGCATCCTCGGCCGGCTGATGAAGCGCAAGGACCGCCTCGACGCCATCCTCATCGAGACCACCGGCCTGGCCAACCCCGCGCCCGTGGCGCAGACGTTCTTCACCGATCCCGAGATGAAGGAGCAGTTCCGCCTCGACGCGATCGTCACCGTCGTCGACGCCAAGCACATCTCGCTCCACCTGCACGACTCGCCCGAGGCGCAGAAACAGGTGGCGTTCGCGGACGTCCTCCTGCTCAACAAGACCGACCTCGTGTCCCCGGCCGAGCTCGACGCGCTGGAAAAGAAGATCCGCGGCATCAACGCCCTGGCGAAGATCCACCGCACGAAGAACAGCGAGCTCCCGCTCGACCGCGTGCTGAACGTCGGCGGCTTCAACCTCGAGCGCGCCGTCGAGGTCGACCCGCAGTTCCTCGAGATGGAGTATCCCTTCGAGTGGGCCGGCGCCTACGACCTGCCGGCCGGCACGTACGAGCTGGAGATCGGGCACGGCGACGACCACGACGGCCACGATCACCACCATCACGATCATGACCATGAGTGCGGGCCCGACTGCGGCCATGACCACAACGAGCTCGATGTCGTGGTGATGCCGTTGCAGAGCCTCGCCGACAAGGACCTCGCCGCCTCGATCAACGCCGCCGTCCTCACCTTCTCCGACTGGGAAAAGGTCACGTCGCCCGGCGAGACAATCGTCGCCGGCGCACACCTGCACCGCCTGAAGCTCGCGAACGAGCACGGCAAATTCCGGGTGACGCTGCCCGCCGCGGGCAAATACCTGCTCTTCACCGCCCACGACGTGCCGACGCACCTCTACGGCGCCGACGGAAAGATGGTGAAATACGTTTGGGACAAAACCTTCCGGCATGAACACTCGCATGACGAAGAGGTGTCGTCGGTCGGTATCAGCCTGCCGGGCGACCTCGACGGCAAGAGGCTCAACGAGTGGATCTCCAAGCTGCTCGCGGAAAAAGGCGGCGACATCTTCCGCATGAAGGGCGTGCTCTGCGTCAAGGGCACGAACAAGCGGCTCGTCTTCCAGGGCGTGCACATGCTCTTCGACGCGAAGTTCGACCGGGAGTGGAAGGGCGGCGAGAACCGCACCAACACGCTCGTCTTCATCGGCAAGAACCTCGACCGCGCCGCCCTCACCGAAGGGTTCAGGGCCTGCCTGGCCGGCTGAGACAGCCGGCCACAACATCCTACGTTGAACGCTCAACGTCCAAGGGATCGGTTGTGGACGTTGAATGTTGAACGTTCGAAGTTCGGCTCGCCTGCCTCAGGCGAGCTTGCGGGCCGTCTCGACCAGGACCTTGGCGAGTTCCTGCAGGGCCTTGAGCGCGCGGGCGTCCGTCAGCTTGCCGTCGGGCCCGAAGGCCTTGTGCGCCTGCGGCAGCGAGGCCTGCGCCGGCACGATATGGCAGCCGAGATGCAGGAGGAGTTGCTGCGCCAACTTCAGCGAACGGTTTGCGCCGTACGGGCCGGGCGAGGCCGACACGATCGCCGCGACTTTGCCGGGAAACGGGTCGTCGTCCGCGCGGGAACACCAGTCGATCGTGTTCTTCAGCAGCGGCGTGATCATCGAGTTGTATTCCGGCGACGCGATGAGCAGGCCGGCGTGGCCCTTGATCAGGTTGACGAGCTTGCGCGCGTTCGCCGGCATCCCGTCCCGGTCCTCGAGGTCGCCGTGGTACAGCGGCAGCTCGTAGTCGGCGAGGTCGGCCAGGGTCACCTTCCCGCCGGCCTGCTCCACTTCCTGCACCGCGACCGCGAGGAATTTCTTGTTGAGCGACTCGCGCCGCGCGCTGCCGGAGAAAGCGAGGATGGAAACAGGCTGGGCCATGGCGGTTAGGACAGCAGCGGCGGCGCTTGGTCGCAAGCCCGGGTGTTTTGCGCTTATCGCGACACGGAGCAACACACCCCGTCGCTTCGCGCCACCCCTCTTTATAGAGGGGAATCAAACCACCCTGACTGAACTCCCCTCTATGAAGAGGGGTGCCCGCCAGGGCGGGGTGTGTCGGGCAGAACGATCAAAGACTCCGCAGGTACGCCACCAAGTCCGCGATCTCCTGCGGACCCAGGCCGAGCTGCTCCGCGCCCATCATGAGCGAACGGTTCAGGCGGGTGCGGGACTTCACGCGGTCGGCCGGGATGAGCTGCGTCACGCCGCCCATGCTGAGCACGACGAGCGGGTCGCCCTCGGACAGCAGGCGCCCGTGGATGACCTTGCCGTCGTTGAGCGTCACCACCGTGCCCTCGTAGCCGTGCGAGATGTCGCTGGACGGGTTCGCGATCGCGTCGATCACCACCTCGGGCGTCTGCAGCTTGGCGAACGCCGTCAGGTTCGGACCGTAGTCGGTGCCGTTGTCGCCGATGCGGTGGCAGAGGTAGCAGGCGGGGACCAGCGCGGCGCCGCGCCGCGCGTCGCCCGTGAGCGCGGCAATGTCCGCGACCGGCGGCAGCTTGGTCGGCGCCGGCTCGGGCACGATGCTCTCGGTGACCACGACCGTGGCGGGATCGTAGAGCTTGCGCGCCTTGAGCTCTTCGTTGACGCCCATGTCCTTCCAGCGGGAATCCTTGTAGTTGAGCAGCCACCAGAAAGCCTGCTGCTGGACCAGCCCCCTGGCCTGCTGCGCGAGGTCGAGCAGCGCCACCGCCGCTTCCTTCGTCGGGATGAAGCCCAGCGCCGTGACGGCGGCGAGGCGGTCCTTCTCGGCGAGGCTCTCTGCCTTCGCGCGCGCCGCGAACTGCGGCACGGCGCCGGCCGGAGTCAGCCGCCACACCAGCCCGGCATGCATCGCGGACCACTTCAGCGGATCACCGGGGAAGTTCTTTTCGAGCGTCGCGTACATTTCCGTTTCCTTGCCCGAGCAGCCGATGCCCCACGCTTCGAGGTACGTGCGGTCCTGGCCGTCGTAGCCCTTGGCCAGTTCGAGCAGGATTTTCCCGGAGTCGGCATAAGGCACGTCGCGCAGCGCCACCGCGACCTCGCGGCGCACGGCGGCGGACGGATCCGCCGCGAGCCTGGCGGCATGCGCGAGCACCTGGTGCCCGTGGCGGCGGAGCGCGCGGAACGCCGTGACGCGCGTGCCGGCGTCGGGCGAGTCGAGCAGCTGCACGACCTGCGCCACGCCCTCGGCACCGAGGTCGGCGAGGAGCCAGATGGCCCTCGCGCGGATGTAGGGATTTTCATCGGCCAGCAGCGCGGCCACCGGCACCACCGCGGCGGCGCCCTGGTCGTGCAGCTTCACGTAGCCGAGTGCGCGCACGTTCACCGCCGGGCTGCGCAGCGCGGCGATCTGGCCGGCGGTCGTGGCGAGGTCCAGCGGCGGGACGACGGATTTGAAGCCCTTCGGAGCGATGCGATAGATCGCACCCGCGGTCTTGTCGTCGAGATCCTGGTGCCCGCCGACGCGCGGGTCGAACCAGTCGGCGACGTAGAGTGCGCCGTCCGGGCCGACGACGACGTCGGACGGCCGGAAGAAGGTGCCGATCTCCTCGCCGAGCTTGCCGCGCTTCGAGTCGACGCCGGCCAGCACCTGCGAGGGGTTGCTCGTGAGGAAATTGGCGCGCGCGAGGCGGTAGCCCGCGCCTTCGGGCTGCGGGTGGTAGCTGAGGATCGTGTTGCGCGCCGCCTCGGCGCTGAAGAGCGTGCCGCGCCAGGCCGGGCCGAAGGCGTCGCCCTCGTAGAACGCAATGCCCGTCGGCGCGCCCGCGCCGTAGATGTCGCCGCCCGGCATCACGCCCGGGTCCTCCTGGCGCCACTCGGCCGTGGCGATCGTCTGGCCCGGCCGGCGGTCGGCCTGCCAGCTGCGCTTGCCGTCGCGCGAGAAGAAGCCGGCGTTGCCGTACTCGAGCACGAACGCCGTGCGGCAGGCCGGCGGGTCGTCGTTGTCGTTCTGGAAGACGTCGCCGAGCGACGTGACTGTCTGCTCGTAGCTGTTGCGGTAGTTGAAGCCGATGATCTCGCTGTCCGTGGCGTCGGGTTTCATCCGCACGGTGAAGCCGCCGACGTACACGTGGCCGTCGTCGCTCCTCGCGCCGGCGAGTTCGCCCGGCGTCCAGCTGTAGAGTCGCGGCGCCTGGTTGTTCCAGGTCGGGTTGTAGCTGCTGCCGACGCGGAAGGTGCGGCCCGAGCGGTCGGTGAAGTGCGCGCTGGCGTTGCCCTGGCTGAAATACAGGCGGCCGTCGGGACCGAAGGTCACCGAGTGCAGCGCGTGGTCGTGGTTGGCGCCGTTGAAGCCGGTCAGCAGCACCTCGCGCTTGTCCACCGCGGGATCGAAGCGGCCGTTGCGGTCGACGTCGGTGTAGACGATGAGGTCGGGGGCGTTGGAAACGATGACCTTGTTGTCGAGCACCGCGATGCCCAGCGGCGCGCCGAGCAGCGGCTCCTGCACGAAGACCGTGGACTTGTCGGCCCTGCCGTCGCCGTCGGTGTCCTCGAGCACCACGATGCGGTCGCCGTCCTTGTCGCGCTTGTCGTGCAGGCGGTAGTTGACGCCCTCGGCGACCCAGATGCGGCCCTGGGCGTCGACGTCCATGTTGGTCGGGTTGCGCAGCTGCGGGGCCTGCGCCCATACCGTCAGCTCGAAGCCCTCGGGCACGGTGAAGTGGTCGATCGGCACCACCTCGGGCGCCGGCGCGGCGGGCGCCGCGGGCTTGGCGGCCTCTTGGGCGCCCGCGAGGGAAAACGAAAGCAGGAACAGAGGCAGGCGCAGCGACGGGCGGGGGAAGGACATGAGCGAGGGGGTTTAACCGTCGGGGGACGGCGGAGAATCGATGCCGATTAAGAGGAACGGGGCGACCGTGCGCAAGCGTGCTCGCCGCGCCGTAGGGCAGGTCTGTGACCTGCCGCGGAGGCATCGCGCCCGGCAGGTCGCAGACCTGCCCTACTTTCTTGCCTTCGCCTTTTTTGCCGCCTTCGTGGGCGCCGATGATTTTCGCCAAGCACTGGGCCGCGACCCTGGACGATTACGCGATCGACCTCGCGTGGTCCCCCGACGGCACGCTGCTCGCCGCGGCCTCCGCGGCCGGCGGCATCATGCTCTACGACGCGGCCACCGGGGCGGGGCGCCATGCGCTGCCTGGGCATGAGGCGGGCGCGAACTGCCTGGCGTGGTGTCCCGCCAGCGCTCAGCCCTCAGCTCTCAGCTCTCAGCTTCTGTTGGCCACCGGCGGACAGGACGGCTGCGTGCGTTTTTGGGATCCCGTGACGGGCCAGCAGACCGCCGAAGCGAAACTCGGCCCTGCCTGGGTCGAGCACCTCGCATGGCAGACGATCCGGAGGACCGAGGACGGAGGACCGAGGACAGAAGCCCTGCTTTTCGCCGCAGCTGGCCGCAAACTGGCGGTCCTGAAGCCCGACGGAACAATGGCGCATACCTTTCCTGACGCGCCAAAAACAATTTCCGCACTCGCTGCGAGTCCGTCCTCTGTCCTCCGTCCTCTGTCCTCCGCTTCGGTGGCGGCCGCCTGCTTCGGCCATGTCGTCATCTGGGACGCGGCCACGTTCGCCGCGACCAAGGAATTCCCCTATGGCAACGCGATCTATGCGCTGACGTGGTCGCCCGACGGCCGCTGGCTCGTCGCGGGCTGCCACGACAACGCCGTGCACCTGTGGGTGCCGGCCGAGCAGGACATGGAACTGCACATGAGCGGCTATGAGACGCGCCTCAAGGAACTGTCGTTCAGCCACGATGCGAAATGGCTCGCGACCGGCGGCGGCCGCGAGGCCTGCGTGTGGGACTGCGCCGGCGCCGGCCCGGAGGGCCGTGAGCCACTGCTCCTGCCGCACAACGCCCGCGTGTGCGCGGTGGCCTTCCAGAATTCCCACGGCCTGCTGGCGGCGGGCGCGGCCAACGGCGAGTTCACGCTCTGGGCGCCGACGCGCAAGAACCCGATGGTCGCCGAGGTCATGATGCCGTCCGCCGCCACCAAGTTCGCCTGGCGCCCCGACGACAGCCTGCTCGCCGTCGGCACGGAGAAGGGCCAGGTCTTCGTCTTCAAGACCGCCTGAGGCCGGCGCGGGCGCACCCGCGCCATTGCGAGCTTGCAGGGCCGTTCGTTTCCACCTTTCTCATGGGCCGGGCCACAGGCCGGCAGTCCGCCGGCGTTCGGATTTTCTCATTATGTGTGGCTCCCTTGTTGTCCTCCCGGCGATTCCGCCCGGTCTTTTCCGCCATGGCCCGGCCTGAGCCAGCGCCCGGGCCGGCCGGCTCCGCTGACCTCCTGGCCGCCATCGTGGCCTCGTCGGGGGACGCCATCGTCAGCAAATCGCTCGACGGGATCGTCACGAGCTGGAACCGCGGCGCGGAGCTCATCTTCGGCTACGCCGCGGAGGAAATCATCGGCCGGCCCATCACCGCGCTCTTTCCCCCGGACCGCCTGGAGGAGGAAAACCTGATCGTGGCCCGCATCCGGCGCGGCGAAACGGTCCGGCATTTCGACACCGTCCGGCGCCGCAAGGACGGGACGCTCATTGATGTTTCCGTCAGCATCTCGCCCATCCGCGACGCGACCGGCCGGATCGTCGGGGCGTCCAAGATCGCGCGCGACATCACCGAGGACAAGCGCCGCGAGGCCCGGACCCAAAGCCTCGCCTCCCGCCTCTCCCAGATCTACCGCCAGGTGCCCGGGGTGATCTACCAGTTCGTGCTCCGGCCCGACGGCACGTCCTGCATGCCCTTCATGAGCGAGGGCGCGCGGCAGATCTTCGAGATCACGCCCGATGAGGCCCGCGAGGATGCGACCGTCATCTTCAACAAGATCCTCGCCGAGGATCGCCCCGCGCTGGACGCCGGCATCCGGGAATCGGCCCGCACGCTGAACCCGCACCACCACGAGTTCCGCATCCGCCGCACCAACGGCTCCACCATGTGGCTCCGCGGCAATTCCGTGCCCGAGCGGCTCGAGGGGGGCGGGGTCGTATGGTATGGCTTCATGACCGACGTCACGGAAAGCCGGCGGCTTGAAAGCAAGCTGGTCGAGAGCGCCAAGCTGGAGAGCCTCGGCATCCTCGCCGGCGGCATCGCGCATGATTTCAACAACCTCCTCACCGGCATCCTCGGCAACGCCTCCCTCGCCCGCCTCGAGCTCCCGCCCGCCTCGCTCGGCCAGCCGATGATCGACCAGATCGAGCTCGCGGCCCGCCGCGCCGCCGACCTCTGCAAGCAGATGCTCGCGTACTCGGGCAAGGGCCGCTTCGTCATCCAGCGCCTCGACCTCAACAAGCTCATCGAGGACACCACCCACCTGCTCCAGATCTCGATCGCCAAGAACTGCGTGCTGCGCTTCAACCTCGCGCCCGGCCTGCCGGCGGTCAGCGCCGACGCCACGCAGCTGCGCCAGGTGATCATGAACCTCGTGATCAATGCCTCCGAGGCCATCGCCAGCCGCAGCGGCGTGCTCGCGGTTTCCACCGGCGTCGCCCGCGTCGACGAGGAATACTTGCGCGGCTTCCGGCCCGACGCGTCGCCCGCACCCGGCGACTACGTCTTCATCGAGGTCAGCGACAACGGCTGCGGCATGGATGCGGACACGCTGCCGAAGATCTTCGATCCCTTTTTCACCACCAAGTTCACCGGCCGCGGCCTCGGGCTGGCCGCCGTCCTCGGCATCGTCCGCGGGCACAAGGGCGGCCTGAAGGTCTACTCGGAGGTCGGCAAGGGCACGACCTTCAAGCTGTTCTTTCCCGTCGCCACCGGGGCGGCGCAGGACAGCACCCCCCCCTTCCCGTCCGCCACGCCGGAGTACCGCGGCGCCGGCCCCGTGCTCGTGGTGGACGACGAGGAAACCGTCCGCACCGTGGCGGCGCGCATGCTCGAGCGCCTCGGCTTCAGCGTCGTGCTCGCGTCCGACGGCCGCGAGGCCATGGAAAAATTCCGCGCCACGCCGACGCACTTCACCTTCGTGCTGCTCGACCTCACGATGCCGCACCTGGACGGCGAGGAAACCTTCCGCCAGATGCGCCTGATCCGTCCCGGCGTGCGCGTCATCCTCACCAGCGGCTTCAACCGCCAGGAAGCGGTCACGCGCTTCACGGGCAAGGGCCTCGCGGGCTTCATCCAGAAACCATTCGAGCTGACGAATCTCACGCAGGTGATCCGGTCGGTGCTGGCGGACCCGCCCTGAGCAGCGCGCCTGATCCCGCCCCAAGCTCGCCTCATAGGAAAGGCGTTTCGCCACTTGCGGCTTGAAGCGCATCCGCCGGCCCGGCACATCCCTGTTGTGCGCCGCAAATTCTCCCTCGCCTGCCTGCTCTGCGCCTGGTTCTGCGCGAACGGCGTCGTGTGGAACGTCGTGCAGGTCGTCGGCTGGACGAAGATGCTGCATGACAACGCGCAGACCATGTCCTTCCGCCGCGCCGTCGAGGTCACCTTCAGCGGCGAGGCGCCGTGTAATTTCTGCCACATTTCCCGCACGGCCGAGGACGCCGCGCAGCGGCAGCTGCCCCACGACGCGCTCGGCGCCGCCAACGAGAAAATCCTTTTCCTGTCCGAGTGCGCGCCCGCCCCGCTGGTGCTGGCGCCGGAGATTTCCTGGCCGGGCGTCGCCGACGCCGCCGGCCTGACGCGCACCGAAGCGGTGCCCGTGCCCCCGCCGCGCGCCTGACGCGCCGCGCCCCCCTCCCGCCCGCGCCACCCGCGCCGGCGAGACCGCGAACCGCCCCGGCCGGTTTGTAACCCAATACGTTACAACCCGCGGCGGGCCCCGCCCCATCCGCCCATCCCCGGGCCGCGTCGCGCGCACGCGCTCCCTGCGCGCAACCACCGCTTCCTTCCATGCATTTCCGTCTTTCCCCCCTCCGTTGTTTCTCCGCGCTCGCCGCCACCGCCGTGGCCTTGCGCGCCCAGCCCGCCGATCCCGGCGGCCCGCTCCGGCTCGACGACTATCTCGTCGAGACCAATTCCGCGACCTACCAGCTCAAGGCCCCGTCCGTCACCCACCAACTCCTGCGCGCAGACCTCGCGGCGCTCAACCTGCCCGAGACCGGCGACGCGCTCCAGTACCTGCCGAATCTCTTCATCCGGAAACGCTTCATCGGCGACAAGAACTCGCTGACGAGCATCCGCGGCACCTCCAACCGCCAGCCCGGCCGCACGCTGGTGCTCGCCGACGGCATCATGCTCTCGAACTTCCTCGGCACCGGCTTCGGCAACTCGCCGCGCTGGTTCCTCATCGCCCCCGAGGAAATCGAGAAGATCGCCGTGAGCTACGGCCCCTACTCCGCGCTGTACGCCGGCAACTCGATCGGCGGCACCGTGCTCTTCACCACCACCATGCCGACGGCCTACACGGCGTCGGCCAAGGTCCAGTACTTCTCGGAGGATTTCTCCGAGTACGCGACCCGGGGCACCTACACCGGCAAGACCGCCTATGTCGCGGCGGGGGACCGCTACGGAAAGTTTTCGTGGTTCGCATTTTTCAACCACCTCGACAACGACAGCCAGCCGATGCAGTTCGGCACGGTCAACGTGTCGGCCACCGCCGCCCCGGGCACGGGCGGCACCGCCGTCACCGGCGCCGTGACCGACACCGACTTCTCCGGCAACGCCCGCATCATCTACGGCGCGTACGGCCCGACCGAGGCGAAGCACGACACCCTCAAGGCCAAGTTCGGCTACGATTTCTCCGACACGACGCACCTGCGCTACTCGGTGATCTACTGGGCCAACCGCGAGGACAACCTCGCACCCGACACCTACCTGCGCGACGCCGCCGGCAACCCGGTCTGGAGCGGCAAGGTCGAGGCGGCCGGCCGCACGTTCACGATCACCCCGACCGCGCTCAACGTGAACACCCGCGAGCAGGCCGACCTCGTCCAGGGCCTCGTCTTCGCGCACGAGCCCGACACCGGCCTGCAGTTCACGCTCAACGGTTCGCTCTACGACGTGCGCAAGGACAACACCTACGCCGCCAGCACCGCGCTGCCGGCCGCCAACACCGGCGGGGCCGGCCGCGCCACCCTCGTCGGGCGGACCGGCTGGAAGACCGCCGACGCCCTCTTCGGCTGGCGCGACGGCGGTGGCGCCCTCGCCGCCCACAGCCTCACCGGCGGCTATCACTACGACACCTACTTCACGCAGCAGGACCAGTCGGCCATGACGAATTGGCGCGACCCGCATGCCGTCACGACGCTGATCAGCGGCAACGGCGGCACCACGGTGACCCACGCGCTCTTCGCGCAGGACACCTGGCGCCTCAACGACCGCTGGCTGCTCACGCCCGGCCTGCGCTGGGAAACGTGGCGGGCGAAGGACGGCTACCAGGCCAGCGCCGCGGCCGCCGGCGCCTACGCGGGCCGCACGGATTCCGCGTGGTCGCCGAAGCTGGCGCTGACCTGGAAGCCCGCGGCCGCGTGGAGCCTGCGCCTGTCGCTTGCCGACGCGGTGCGCTTCCCGACCGTCGGCGAGCTCTTTCAGGGCACCGTCTCGGCTTCGGGCTCCGTCACGCAGAACAACCCGAATCTCAAGCCCGAGCGCGACTTCGCCAAGGACCTCACCGCCGAGCGCGCGATCCCGCACGGCAGCGTGCGCTTCAGCCTCTTCGAGGAGGATGTCACCGACTCGCTCGTGAACCAGTCCACGCTGAACGCCGACGGCACCACGCTCACCGGCCCGCAGAACGTCGGCCGCGTGCTGACCCGCGGCGCCGAGTTCGCGCTGCAGCAGCGCGAATTCCTCGTACCGGCGCTCGCGCTCGACTTCAACGCGTCCTACACGAACGCCGTGATCAAGGAGAACGCCCCCATCCTCGTGAACGGCGGGCTCACCAACACGGTCGGCAAGCAGTTCCCGCGCATCCCGCACTGGCAGGTGAAGGGCATCCTGACCTGGCGCGCGACGAAGGCGCTGTCGCTCTCCGCCGCCGCGCGCTACTCGAGCTACCAGTACAACACGCTGGAGAACTCCGATCCCTACGGCGGCTACGGCGGCACCGACGCGTTCTTCGTCGTCGACCTCAAGGCCGCCTACCGCTTCGGCGGCCACTTCACCGCCTCGCTCGGCGTCGACAACGTCACCGACGACCGCTACCACGTCTTCCACCCCATGCCGGCGCGCACCTGGTTCGCCGAGATCAACTGGAGCCTGTGACGATGAGCGCACCCGCCGTTTCTTCCTCCGCCGCGCCCGCCCCTGCGGGTGCGCTCTACCGCGCCGTCTGGCGCTGGCATTTCTTCGCGGGGCTCTTTGTCGCGCCCTTCGCCGTCTTCCTCGCCATCACCGGCGCGCTTTACCTCTGGAAGCCGCAGTTCGAGGAATGGAAATACCGCGACCTCTTCAACGTCGCCCCGGCGGCGAACGCAAAGCCGCTCGGCGCCGACGCCCAGCTGGCGGCGGCGCGCGCGGCGTTGCCCACGCGCAACCCGGTCGTCTTCCTGGCGGCCGCGCGGCCGGGCCGCCGCGCGGCGGTGCAGGTCGGGGGGCCCCGCCGGGGGG
>CAYZSN010000022.1:0-2647 GCA_964481095.1 uncultured Oleiharenicola sp.
GCAAGGCTTCGAAGGCCAGCCATCGCGCCGCGGCGAATTCCTGCTTCAGCTGGTTGAAGAATGCGTGGAAGGTGGCACCGACATCGAGTGGTGTCCTCATGTTAGGCAGGTGCAAAAAGTCGGTGGCCGCGACCGAATAGGGGCCGAGGTCATTCAACGTATTGAGGTAAAGCCGTTCACTTAGCACCCAGCGCCGAAATTGCTGTTCGGCTGCGTCGGCCCCGAGGTCGAAACCGTCGAGCTGAAACCGCCGCAGGCCCTTCGAGAATCCCTCCGCGTCCAATTGCTTGGCGCGGGCGGCAAAGAAAGTGCGCGCGTTGGCTTCAACGTCGTGTTTTACCGCGGCAGTGAAATCGTCGCGAGCCTGAGCCAGAAACATCGCGCGGTGGCCTTGATCATAGTCGTAGTTGGAATAAGTGGCGAATACCTGGCCCCGATTGCCGAGCGCCATGCCAAACTTGGGATGGTGCGCCAGCGCACGATCATAGTAGTCGATGGCCTCCACGGTGCGGCCAAGCACGCTCATCAAGTTTCCCAGATTGGTGAGAATTTGCAGCTTCCGACCCACCGGAAAGTCCGCGCGGTCGGTGCTGCGCAAGGCGCGTCTCAGGCACACTGCCTCCTGTTCAAATTCGGGTTGCTCCCACGCCCAGACGTCTTGCTCCTGCTGGGTGCGCAGTCGCCGCAAAACGTGCCAAGCATTGGCCTCGAAATAATCCAAGTCGCCGGCCCCGGCATCGGAGCATTTGGCCCGGAACGCCTGCGCTAACTTTACCGCGTGTTCGGCTCCACGCTGACTGCCACAGTCCTCCGAGGCATCTACTAGCTCGGCCAGCCGCTGAAGTGCTTCCGCCTCGGGTTGGTCGTCGAGGGAAGGTTTTGCCAGCAGGGCTGAAACGATGGCCGTCGGCTTCATGTTTGAGCACCCAAGCCTTGCCGGCAGAAGGAACCGTGCAATGCATTATGACTGGGGCGCCTGGGCCGCTCTTAGAGGATCGCTTTCGCCGGGCTTCGGGCCTAGCTATGAGGGGTGGCCAATGCGGATATTCAATGGGTGGAACAGGGAGATTCGAAACAACGTCCGTTTCGATCGTTCGTTATCGGCTGGCAGAACTCCCGCTACGCGATCAACCGGCTCGTTGAAAGCTACAACGCCTTGACGCTCGATAACCCGAAGCCCAGCGCCAAGGAGGAACTGAACATCGCAGCGGTCCGCCGCCATATCCTATCCAGCTTGTTGGAGTTGAAGGGCAAACTTGATAGCAAGTATGGCCAATTGCGTCGTGACGGAATCGATACCTCCAAGATCGATGCCGTGCGAAACGCGCGGCGGGCGGATCTTGACCGGGCTGAGAGTTGGCGGGACATTCGCAACCTCACCTTTCATTTCGGCGATATCATTGAAAGTGACGCCCAACTGGTCACAACCTACAAGAGCATCTTTGCTGTCACCGACGCCGAGGTGAACGTCGTATGGGAAGCCATCGTGGCTGTTGGTGAAACGATGAAGATGCTCGCATCGGATCGCTGCTAGGTTTGGGACTGCGGCTAGTCGCAAGCGGGTTAAGTCAGGAGCAGGAAGTGGCGCGCCCAGCCCACGATTGTGCTCGCCGCCGTCAAGATATTGCTCGGCTCCGCCTGCGCTCCATCTTGACGGGGCAAACGGAGGGCTGGGTATTCTGCGCGCGCAGTAGGTGTGGCGGATAGAGATTGGCGTTTTGCCGGTGCTTGGCGAATGATGGGGCATTGCCGCCCATGCCCGAAGAATCCCAGTTCAAGGTGACCGCCGATGACCTCCGGCGCTACGATTGGCCCGCGGTGCTGAAGCAGGCCAAGGTTCGAGATTGCCACGAGTATTTTACCGGCTTCGTCCAGCAATTGCAGGAACGGCAGCAGGCAGGTGACGACCTCGGTGTGAGGGTCTACCGGCTGCTGGCGGCCGTGGCATCATTCCATCCCAACTACGACGCCGACGGGAATCCCTACGGGCCGATGCGAGTAGATGCTGACGGCAAACGATCGCTGGCCGCCGAGGATTTGACCAAGGAAGACCTGGCGGCGTTGCAGGGCGTGCTGTCGGAAATCACCGATCCGGAATTTCGCGCGCGGGTGGCGGATGTCCTCTGGGAATGCGGACGGGATTTCAAGGCGGCGCAAGAGGCCGTCCGCGCGTTTTTGGCTACGGCCGAGGCACACTGGGGGGATGATCTTTGGCCGCCTTATGCGGAGCATTTGGAGCGGGCGATCGACCTCGCTGCCAAATTGGGTTTCGGTCAGCCGCTGCATCAGGAGATGCTCGGCCGGGTAGAGGCTGCGATTGCCAACTACGAGAAGAAGAAAGGCTGGGAACTGCTGCCGCATCGGCTACTGAACCTCGCGCATGAGCACGGCACGACCAAGACTGCGGAATACGCTGCACTGTCCGAACGATTTGCGAAGGAGTTCGCGGCGACGGGCGACTGGCATCCGGCGGAACGCTATTGGAAGCAGGCGGCCCGCTGGCAACACCGGCTCAAAGAGAAAGCGGAAACGAAGCGTTGCCTAATCGCCGCCGCGGAATGCTACGTCTCCATCGGGGAAGGTTTTCTGAAGGGAGCCCGACAGAGCGCGGGCGGTGCAGCACATTGGATGAGCCGGGCGGTGGCTG
>CAYZSN010000023.1:0-3292 GCA_964481095.1 uncultured Oleiharenicola sp.
CGTAGACGTCGGCGGTGTCGTAGAAGGTCGTCCCGAGGTCGAGCGCGGTGCGCAGGATCGCGAGCGCGGTGTCGTCGGACACCTCGCCCCAGCTGCCGCCGATCTGCCAGCAGCCGAGGCCGACCTCGCCCACCACCCTGCCCGTCCTGCCGAAAATGCGTGTGTTCATCGCGGCGCACTCTTGGCCACTTCCCGCCCCGCGCAAAGCGCAATCCATTCAAACAATCTACCCCGCGGCGGCTCACTGCCCGCTGTCAAGGAAGTCGGACAGCTTGGCGACGGCGATCTTGGTGAAGAAGGCCGTCGGGTCGGGCTTGGCCAGCGTGCCGGCGAGCGTGACGGTGTCCTTGGTCTTGGCGTAGCCGAGCTCGTCCTTTGTGCCGTCGAGCGCGCGGATCTTGCCGAGCAGCTCCTCGGTCTTGCCGCGCGCCGCGAGGTTCAGCGACGCGCTGAGCGGCTGCTCGAGCAGGGGCTTGCCGGCGACGTAGGTGACCGTGCCGCGGCCGGTCAGGCGCAGCTCCGGCGCCACGAGGCCGATTTCCTCAATGTTCATGTTGAGCAGGTCGTCGCGCGACAGCTTCGCGCTGAGCAGGTCGTAGTTGAGCTCCGCCATCGTCTGCGCGAGCTGGTCCACGAAGTAGGCCTGGCCGGCGACCTTCTCCGCCGTCCTGGTCGCCTTTTCCGAGCCAAAGATCGACCCGAGCACGGAGGCGCCGAGCTCGACGGCCTTCGAGGTCATCGAGACCTTGTTGCTGGTTCGCGCGAGGCCGCGGAAAATTCCCTTCCGGCTCGTGAGCTGGAAGTCGCCGTGCAGGCGGTCGAGCGCGCGCGTCGTCGTCTCCCCGTTGCCCGACAGCTTGCCGGTGACGGAGAACAATCCCTCGATGGTGGGCGGCTTCGCCGGGTCGATCGCCTTGAAAAGCTTGCCGACGTCGAAATCGTTCAGCGCGTAGTCGCCGGTGAGCCGGTACGGCAGCGCCCCGCCGGTAAAGCGCAGCTCCATCTTCGCGGACAGCCGGCTCGTTTCGCTGAACGAGGCCTCGAGCTTCTGCAAGGCGAGGCGCGCGGGCTCGATCGCGACCGCACCGGTGAGCCCGGTCATCGCCCAGTCCCTGCCGTAGCTGACGGTCTTGACGTCGAGCGCGAGCTGTCCGCTGAAGCGCGACCAGGCGGCCGCGGTGTCGGGGGCCGACGCGGCCGGGACCGCGGGCTTGTCGCCGCTGTCCGGGACGGCCGATGCCAGGAACACGCTCATGACGCCGAGCAGGTCGTCGAGCTCCACCTGCTGGCCCGTGAGCCTGCCGTCCACGGACTGGCCGCGGCCGACCGGCGAAAGCTCGAGCGCAAAATTCAAATCGGACCGGCGCCCGCCGTTGTCGAGGAGCACCGGGGCCTGGATCGACATGGCCCCGTTGGCGTGGCTGAGCGCGCGAAACCCGAGGTTGGCGACCGGCAGCGTGTGGCCGGTGTCGGCGGCGATGAGGCCGTTCAGGGTCACGCGGGCCTCGACCTGCCGCTGGGCTCCGCCGAGGACGGCGCGGATCTCGCCGGTGGCGCGCCCGGCGGAAACCGCCTGTGCGTCGGCGAAGAGCGGCTGCGTGGCGAGCGCCGGGATCTCGAGGGTGAAACTGGCCGACGCCTGCAAGCCCTGGTCCGGGGACTGCGTGGCCTCTGCCTTCAGGGTGAACAGCGTCGCCTTCGCCGCGGTGCGCACCGTCACGTCGCCCACCTGCACGCGGAAATTGTCCGGGTCGCCGTATTCGACGAGCGGCAGCGCCTCGATCACGAGGCCGGTCAGCGCCGCCTGCCGGCCCTGCGCGAGGGAGACCTCGGTGAGCTGCACCGGCTTGAGGGCGCGCACGGCGACCTTGCCCGCCGGGGCGCTGACTTCGAATTCCCCCTGCGCAAACCCACCCAAGGTCGCGCCCTCTTCGGTGAGCGGCAGGATCCCGAGGGGCAAACGGGCAACCTCGACCCGCGCCACCGCGTTGGCGGCGTTGCCGGGGGTCACCGTGTGCGCCGCGAGATCGGCCGCGAACGGTTGCAGGACGGCGATGCTCAGCAGCGGCTTGCCCGGCCCCTGCTGGACCTGCAGGCGGCCGGCCCGCACCTCCGCCTTGTCGCCCTGCACGGTCGCGTTGAGCTCCCCCTGCGCGGTCACCGCCGCGCCCGGCAGCCAGCGCGCCAGCACGCGGGCGGACGTGGCGGTGAACGTGCCGGCGACGGCGAGCGGCGAATGGGGCGCGGTCTGCGTGGAAATTTTCCCCGCGAGGCTGAGCGTGTCGCCCTCGGCGGTCCTGAGACCGAGTTCGAGCACCGGCGCCTCGATCATACTGTCGGTGAGCGTCGCCTCGGTGCGCAACGTCAGGGCGGCATGCGTGAGCAACGGCCGGCCTTCCTGCACCACGGTGAAGTCGGCGAGCTGCGCCTGGCCGCGCACGGTCGCCGCCGTGCCGGATCCGGCCACGCGGGCCACGTCGAACTGGCCGGTGATGAGCCCGCCCGACACATCCGCCGCGGTGATGAACGGGCGCACCCAGTCCACCGGCAGGCCGGCGACGTTGAGGTGCAGGAGATTTTCCGCGGCCTGCCCGGAGGCCGCCAGCTGGCGCTTCCGCAGGTCGTAGCGCAGGGGCGCGGTGATCCGCGCGTCGAGCACGGGCTGGGCCCCCGCGACCACGGCCTGGAATTGGTTGAGGTTCAGGATGCCGTCCTGCCGGCCGCCGTCGAACGTGGCGTCCAGGCGGACCGCGCCGAACGCCCGCCAGGCCGGCTCGATCGCCTCCAGCCGGCTCAACTGGCCTTGCAGCGAACCCTGCAGGCTCGCGCTGGCCCCGACCGGATCGAAGGCGAACTTGCCGCTGCCCTTCACGTCGAAGTCCGGCAACGGGACGCCGAGGGCGAACGGCGCGACCTGCCCGGTGCGCGCCTTCAGCTGCCAGTCACCGGCGTACTGGTGGCTGGAGGCCGGCAGCCGGGCCTGCAGTTTCAAAATGTTCTCCGTCGTGCCGCGCAGCACGGTGTCGATGGCGACCTCGTAATTCTCGGCGCCGGAACTGCGGTAGAGTTCCGCGCCCACCTTCAGCTGGTTCTGCCCGCCCGACAACGCCGGGCCATCGGCGTCCACCAGCGTGGTAAGGCTGACCTTGCTGAAGGTGCGCTGCGCGGTGAGCGTGGCGCGCAGGCCCGCCTGCACGCGCAGGGTCGTCACCGTGGCGCCGGGTGCCAGGTCGCGCACCGTGGCCGAAAGTTGCAGCAATCCCTCCTGCCCCGCGGCGATCTTGCCGCCGGA
>CAYZSN010000024.1:0-24484 GCA_964481095.1 uncultured Oleiharenicola sp.
GCATCGGCATCAACACCACCGTCTTCACGCTGGTGAACGCCGTCCTCTTCAAGCCGGTGCCCGTGCCCAATGGCGCGCGCCTCGTCACCCTGACCAATTACTCGGTCAGCAATCCCAAGCGGCGCGACCGCGTTTCGTGGCCTGACTACCTCGAGTACAAGGCCCAGGCCCGGAGCTTCGACGGCCTGGAGGCGGCGCAGAGCCGCGAGGGTGTGATCAGCGAGGCCGGCGTGCCGCCCGAGCGCTTCAACATGGCGCGCGTCACCCCGGGACTTTTCGACCTCATCAGCACCCCGCCGATCCTTGGGCGGGGCTTCACCGCGGCCGACGGCCGCGCGGGCGCCGAGGTCGTGGTGCTGCTCGGCCACGGCGTCTGGCAGAACCGCTACGCCGGCGCGGCGGACGTCATCGGCCGCGCGGTGCGCGTCAACGGCGAGCCCGCCACCATCATCGGGGTGATGCCCGAGGGCTGCAAATTTCCGAACAACGAGGACTTCTGGACTCCGCTGGTCCCGGATGCCGAGCTCGAGAAGCGCACCAACCACCGGCTCGAGCTCTTCGCCCTCCTGCGGCCCGGCACCGACGTGGCCGCGGCGAACGGCGACGTGGCCGTCGTCGCCGGCCGCATCGCCCGGGAAAATCCCGCGACCCACCAGGACACCGGCACGGTGGTCCGCACCTTCCACGACACCTACAACGGCGACCAGATCCGCGTGGTCTTCCTCACGATGCTCGGCGCGGTCGGCTGCGTGCTCCTCATCGCCTGCGCCAACGTGGCGAACATGATGCTGAGCCGCGCCCTGGCCCGCTCGCGCGAGATCGCGGTGCGCGTCGCCATGGGCGCGACGCGCTGGCAGATCGTGCGGCAGCTGCTCATCGAGAGCGTGCTGCTCAGCAGCCTCGGCGGCCTGCTCGGCCTCGCCCTCTCGTCCCTCGGCGTGCACGCCTTCGACCTCGCGACGCAGGACGTCGGCAAGCCGTACTGGATCGTGTTCAGCATGGACTGGCGGGCATTCGGTTACTTCGCGGTCCTCTCGGTGCTGAGCGGCGTGGTCTTCGGCCTCGTGCCGGCGCTGCGCGCCTCGCGCGTGGACCTGAACACGGCGATGAAGGACGGCACGCCCGGCGGCGGCAGCCACCGCGGCCGGCTCGTGGGCGCCCTGGTCGTGCTGCAGTTCGCGCTCACGCTCGTGCTGCTGGCCGGAGCCGGCATCATGATCCGCAGCTTTTTCGCCGTGCAGGCGCTGAACCCGTTCGTGCGCGCCGGGAGCATCTTTACCGCCCGCCTCCAGCTGCCGGAGGGCAAGGGCCAGCGCTACGAGCACCCGCTCACGCGCCAGCAATTCTACGAGCGACTGCTGCCCGAACTGCGCCAGCTCCCCGGCGTGACCGCCGTGGCGGCCGTGAACAACTTCCCCGGCCTCGGCTCGGGCAGCCGCGACCTCGAGTTCGAGGGCCGGCCCACGCCCGACCCGAAGCGCCCGCCGCAGGGCTCGATGATCGTCGAGACCCCGGGCTACCTCGCGACCATCGGCCTGCCGGTCCTCCAGGGCCGGGACTTCACCGAGGCCGACGGCGCGGACGGCCGGGAGGTCGCGGTGGTCTCGCGGGCCTTCGCGGTGAAACACTGGCCGGACGAAACGGTCGTGGGCCGCCGCTTCCGCTGGGTGGAGGCGGGCAACCCGGGCCCGTGGATGACGGTCATCGGGGTGACGGCGGACATGGTCCAGGAATTCCGCGATGCGAATGCCGCACCGCTCTTCCACGTGCCCTACCGCCAGCAGGCGTGGGGCTGGATGGGCCTCCTCATCCGCACCTCCGCGGATCCGGGCGCCCTGTCGCTGCCGGTTCGCGCGGCCGTGCAGAAACTGGACCGGGACCTGCCGCTCTACGAGGTGCGCACGCTGAGCACGGCCCTCGAACGCCAGCGCTGGTTCCTCGTGGTCTTCGGCACGCTGTTTTTGTCGTTCGCGCTCACGGGCCTGCTCATGGCCTCCGTCGGCATCTACGCCGTGGTGGCGCAGGCGACCGCCCGGCGCACGCGCGAGATCGGCATCCGCATGGCGCTGGGCGCCACCGCCGCCGGCATCGCGCGGCTCGTGCTTTCCCGCGGGCTCGTCCAGCTCGGGCTCGGGCTGGCCGCCGGCCTGGGCGGCGCGTTCGGCATCACGCACCTGCTCGCCCGCGCCCGCGTGGTGAGCCAGGTCTCGCCCGACGACCCGCTGCTTTTCATCGCCATCGTCACCCTGCTCGTCGCGATCGGCCTCGCGGCCTGCTGGCTGCCCGCCCGCAAGGCGGCGCGGATCAACCCGACCGAGGCGCTGCGCACGGAGTGAGGCGGCGAAACCCCCGGGCGTTGTGTAACGCCCGGCTGCTTGCGTCACCGGGCGAATGGGTGCATCAAGGCGGCGTCCAAAATGAAAACCGTGCTCATCGTCCTCGGGGTCCTCGCCGCCATCGCGGCCGCGGGGGCTCTTTTTCTCACCGGCCAGTACAACGGCCTGGTGAACCGCGCGCAGGCCGTCGACGCCCAGTGGGCGCAGGTGCAGAACGTCTACCAGCGCCGCGCCGACCTCATCCCCAACCTCGTCGCCACCGTCTCGGGCGCCGCCAACTTCGAGAAGTCCACGCTGACCGAGGTCACCTCGGCCCGCGCCTCGGTGGGCAAGGTGCAGCTGAACGCCGGCGGCACGCCGAACGCGGCGCAGCTCGCGCAGTTCGACCAGGCGCAGGGCGCCCTGTCGTCCGCGCTGTCGCGCCTGCTCGTCGTGGCGGAAAATTACCCGACGCTGAAGGCCACCGCCAGTTTCCAGGAGCTGCAGGCGCAGCTCGAGGGCACCGAGAACCGCATCAGCGTCGAGCGCGGCCGGTTCAACGAACTCGCCCGCGACTACAATTCCGCCATCAAGCGCGTCCCGGCCGTCTTCCTCGCCGGCCTGTTCGGCTTCACCGAGAAGCCCTACTTCGCCGCCAAGCCCGGCGCCGACACGCCGCCGCCGGTCCAGTTCGACTTCACCAAGAAGCCCTGACGGCCCCGCCGTGAAACCGCGCCTCCTGTTCCTGCTGGCAGGGCTGCTGGCCGCCGCCGGCCTGCCCGCCGCCGAGCGCATCCCGCCCGCGCCGCCGCGCTATTTCAACGACTACGCCGGCGTGGTCGGCGGCGGCACGGCGGACCAGCTGAACCGCCGGCTCGAGCAGTTCGAGCGCGACAGCTCCAGCCAGCTGCTCGTTGCCATCTACCCGAGGATGGAATCCGACTCGTCGGTCGAGGACTACACCGTGCGCGTGGCGCAGGCGTGGCGGGCCGGCCAGGCGGGCCGCAACAACGGCGCCGTGCTGTTCGTGTTCATGCAAAGCCACGACCTCTACCTGCAGGTCGGCTACGGGCTCGAGGGCGCCATCCCCGACGCCACCGCCAAGCGCATCATCGAGCGCGAGATTGTGCCGCGCTTCCGCGCCGGCGACATCGACGGCGGCATGACCGCCGCGGTGAACGCGATGATCGCCGCCGCAAAGGGCGAGTACCAGGGCACGGGCGCGACGCGCGCGGAAAAGCAACGCGGCGGCAATGGCGTCTCCGTCGGCCTCTTTGTCTTCTTTCTCATCGCGGTCGTCATCATCAACCTCATCCGCCGCGCCGCGGGCGGCGGACGGCGGACGGTTTTCTACAATCCCCGCCGGCCGACGGTCATCGTGAACAATCCCTGGTGGGGCGGCGGCAATTCCGGCGGCTCCTCCTGGGGCGGCGGGGGCGGCGGCGGCTTCTCGGGCGGCGGCGGCAGCTTTGGCGGCGGCGGCGCGGGAGGAAAGTGGTGACATGAAAGCCAGGCATTTCATCAACCGCCTGGACCATCCCCGCCTCGAGGCCGCGATCGCCGCGGCCGAGGCGAAGACATCCGGCGAAATCCGCGTGCTGGTGCAGCACCGGCCCGTCGGTGACGCCGTGCAATTCGCGCAGGCGGAATTCCTCCGCATGGGCATGCAGCAAACCCGCGACCGCAACGCGGTGCTGCTCTTCGTGGCGCCGGCCTCGCAGTCCTTCGCCATCATCGGCGACGAGGGCGTGCACCGGAAGTGCGGCCATGAATTCTGGAGCCAGGTCGCCGCAGGCATGCAGGCCGCCTTTCGGCGCGAGGATTACACGGGCGCCCTCAGCGAGGGCATCGCACGGGCGGGCGCAGCGCTGGCGGAGCATTTCCCGCCGCGGCCCGACGAGCGCAACGAGCTGCCCAACACGGTGGTCGAGCGCTAGATTTTTTTGAAAAGGCCGCTAGCGTCCGGAATTTCCGGGGCCGCGGGCCGCGCTTGGCCGGTTTCCGGATAGCGAGGATGCCCTTGAAGAATAGCACCGGGCGGCTGCGAATCAGGCGCCCTGGGGCTGGAGAGCGGCGCCCTTTACAACGGCACCGGGCGGACGCGCCTGAGCGGTAATCGCCGCCGGCCCCGGCGAGATTCCGGCGCGCAAGCGGCATCGGGAGTTGCGCTCCGTGCCATGTTGCCTCTCCTTGAAGCCCTTCATTCCCATGTCCGCCAAAGTCGAAAACGTCGTCATCGTCGGTACCGGTTGCGCCGGGCTCACCGCCGCCATCTACACCGGCCGCGCCAACCTGCAGCCCCTCGTGCTCGAGGGCAGCCTGCCCGGCGGCCAGCTGACCACGACGTCCGAGGTGGAGAACTTTCCCGGCTTCCCCGAGGGCATCGACGGCTTCCAGCTGATGCAGAACCTGCGCAAGCAGGCGGAAAAATTCGGCACGCGCTACGAGAGCGGCACCGTGGTGGACGTCGACACGTCGTCCTGGCCGTACACGATCGAGCTCGCCGACCGCGCGATCAAGGCGAAGACCATCATCATCGCGACCGGCGCCTCGCCGCGTCTCACCGGCATCCCGGGCGAGAAGGAGCTCTATGGCGGCAAGGGCGTGACGACGTGTGCGACGTGCGACGGCGCGTTCTACCGCAAAATGGAGGTCGCGGTCATCGGCGGCGGCGACAGCGCGGCCGAGGAGGCCCTGTTCCTCACCCGTTTCGCCAGCAAGGTCTACCTCGTCCACCGCCGCGACTCGCTGCGCGCCTCGAAGATCATGGCCGACCGCGCCACCTCGCACGAGAAGATCGTGCCGGTGTGGGACAGCGTGCCGGTCGCCGTCGAGGGCGTCGAGCAGGGTGCCGTCAGCGGCCTGCGGATCAGGCACGTGAAGACCAACGCCGAGAGCGTGCTGCCGGTGAAGGGCATCTTCGTCGCCATCGGCCACATCCCGAACACCGCGGCGTTCAAGAAGGCCGTCGATACCGACGACCAGGGTTATTTCATTCCCGCCCACCACAGCCAGGTGAAGACGAAGACGCCCGGCGTCTACGTCGCCGGCGACTGCGCCGACCACCACTACCGCCAGGCGATCACCGCCGCGGGCATGGGCTGCCAGGCCGCCATCGAGGCGGAGCGCTGGCTCGCGGGCAAGGACGCCTGAGCGTCCGGCATCCGTGGCCTCCGCCGGCCAACTCCGGAAAACCTGGGCGCGGCTCGGCATTCCGGCCGACGTCGCGCGACGCGCCACCCGGCGGATCCAACGCGAAGCGAAGCGACTCGCCTTCATCGGCCGTGCGGTGGATGACGGCCGGATCCTGCGCCTCACGCCGCGCGCCGCGCAGGCGTGGCGGAAGATGCAGGCCGCGGCGGCGTCCGATGGCGCGCACCTGCTGCCGCTCTCCGCTTTTCGCAGCGTCGCGCGCCAGACCCTGATCGTGCGGCGCAAGCTCGCCCGCGGGCAGCGGATCGAAGACGTCCTGCGCGTGAGCGCGGTGCCGGGCTGCAGCGAGCACCACACCGGCCGCGCGCTCGACCTCGGCTCGCCGAGACATCCCAAGCTGGAGGTCACGTTCGCCCGCACGCGGGAATTTCGCTGGCTGCGGCGCCATGCGCGCCGGTTCGGTTTTCATCTTTCCTACCCGCGCGGCAACCGGCAGGGCATCGTCTACGAGCCATGGCATTGGTGCTGGCGCGCTTTCCCCTGATATCTGCAAGAGACTGTTGATCAGGAGCAAACAGTCCGAATTAGAATTATTCTAATTCCTACTTGAAACCGAATCGCGGGTGCATTGAGTCTCCCGACCTCCCTCTCGCCCATGTCTGCCAAAACCGAAATGCACGCCGCCCTCTGCGAGAAGCTGAAGGCCTGCGATGTCCGCCCCACCCCGCAACGCGAGGTTGTTTTCAAAGTCATCCTGCAAAAGCGCGACCATCCGACCGCCGACGAAATCTTCGCCCGCGTGAAGGGCCTGATGCCGAGCATCTCGCTCGCCACCGTCTACAACTGCCTTGAGACGCTCGTGCGCGGCGGCCTGGTGCGCCAGGTCAACCTCGAGCGCGCGCCGACGCGCTACTGCCCGAACCTGCGCGAGCACGCGCATTTTCATGACGAGGTCACCGGCCAGGTCCACGATGTCGAGCTGCCCGGCGATTTCATGGACCGCCTGCGCTCGATCCTGCCCGCCGGCTTCGACGCCAGCACCGTGGAGCTGAACTTCCGCGGCAAGGCGAAGGCCGCCGCCAGCTGACGCCCCGCTCCCCTTTCACTTTCCCTCTCACTTTCACCGTCATGTCCCAACTCGAAATCAAAGACCTCCACATCAGCATCGGCGACAAGCCCATCGTCAAGGGCCTGACCCTGACGATCAAGCAGGGCGAAGTGCACGCCATCATGGGGCCCAACGGCACCGGCAAGAGCACGCTCGCCAAGGCCATCGCCGGCCACCCGGACTACACCGTCACGGGCGGCAGCGTCGCGCTCGACGGCCAGTCGGTGCTGGAGATGGAGCCCGATGAGCGCGCCCGCGCTGGCCTCTTCCTCGCCTTCCAGTACCCGAGCGAGATCCCCGGCGTTTCCATCGCCAACTTCCTCCGCGCCGCCGTCCAGGCGCGCATGGCCGAGGGCGAGGAGCTCGACGCCACGGGTTACTACAAGAAGCTCTACGGCAAGATGGACCTGCTGAAGATCGACCGGAAGTTCACCGCCCGCTCGGTCAACGAGGGCTTCTCCGGCGGGGAGAAGAAGCGCTGCGAGATCCTCCAGATGGCGATGCTCGAGCCGAAGATCGCGCTGATGGACGAGACCGACTCCGGCCTCGACATCGACGCGCTGCGCATCGTCGCCGACGGCGTCAACAACCTGCGCACCGGCGGCAAGCTGCCCGGCATCCTGATGATCACCCACTACCAGCGCCTGCTGAACTACATCGTGCCCGACTTCGTCCACGTGATGTACGACGGCCGCATCGTGAAGAGCGGCGGCAAGGAACTCGCCCTCGAGCTCGAGGCCAGGGGCTACGACTGGGTCAAGGAGCCGGCGACGGCCTGACCGGCCGCAACCTCGAACGTCCAACCCTCAACTTCCCACGCCCAATCCGCGCCGCCTTCCCGACACCCTGAATGTTCAACGTTGAACGTTGGATGTTGAAAGTTCACCGCCGCGCCTCCCTTTCACCATGAGCCAGCCTCCCGATTCCAGCACCCTTTCTGGTTCGCCCGCCGAAGCCACGGCGGTGGAAAATCCCGTCGCGGGCATCGACCAGACCAAGGGCGACTTCCAGTACAACGTCGACTACGCGTTCGATGCCGGCACCGGCCTGAACGAGGAAACCGTCCGCTACATCAGCAGGGTGAAGAACGAGGCGCCCTGGCTCCTCGAGTTCCGCCTCAACGCGCTGAAGACCTTCCTCGCCAAACCCATGCCGACGCACTGGGCGACGAAGGACCTCGAGAACATCAATTTCGACAAGATCCGCTATTACCTCGCGCAGGGCCAGAAGCCGAAGCGCACGTGGGACGAGGTGCCGGACGACATCAAGCAGACCTTCGAGCGCCTCGGCATCCCCGAGCAGGAGCGCAAGTTCCTCGCCGGCGTCGAGGCCCAGTTCGACTCCGAGGCCGCCTACTCGAACATCAAGGACATCGTCGCCAAGCAGGGCGTGATCTTCGTCAACTCGACCGAGGGCCTGCGCGCGCACCCGGAGATCTTCCGGAAATTCTTCGGCAAGGTCATCCCGACCGGCGACAACAAGTTCTCCGCGCTCAACAGCGCCGTGTTCTCCGGCGGCTCGTTCATCTACGTGCCCCCGGGCGTGAAGGTCGCGCAGCCGTTGCAGGCCTACTTCCGCATCAACGCCGAGAACTTCGGCCAGTTCGAGCGCACGCTCATCATCGCCGACGAGGGCGCCGAGGTCGTGTACATGGAGGGCTGCACCGCCCCGAAATTCAGCACCTCGACGCTGCACAGCGCCGTGGTCGAGCTCGTCGCGCTCAAGGGCGCGAAGATCCAGTACATCACCGTCCAGAACTGGGCCAACAACGTGTTCAACCTCGTGACCAAGCGCGCCGTCGCCCACGAGAACGCCGAGGTCAAGTGGATCGATTGCAACATCGGCAGCCGCCTCACCATGAAGTACCCGGGCGTCGTGCTGAAGGGCCGCCAGACCCGCGGCGAGGTCATCTCGATCGCGCTCGCCAACGACGGCCAGCACCAGGACACCGGCGCCAAGATGATCCACGCGGCCGACGACACCACCTCGGTCGTCGTTTCCAAGTCCATCTCCGTCGGCCAGGGCCGCGCCACCTACCGCGGCCAGGTGCATATCCCGAAGCACCTCAAGGGCTGCAAGAACAACACCGAGTGTGACGCGCTGCTGATCAACACCAACAGCCGCACCGACACCTATCCCGCCATCTCCGTGCGCGGCGACCGGAACGCCACGCAGCACGAGGCGAGCGTGTCCAAGGTTTCCGAGGACATGATCTTCTACATGCAGTCGCGCGGCCTCACCGAGGCGCAGGCCATGAGCCTCGCGGTGAACGGCTTCATCAACGACCTCGCCCGCCAGTTCCCGATGGAATACTCCGTCGAGCTGAAGCGGCTCATCGACCTCGAGATGGAGGGCAGCGTCGGTTAAATTCTTTTTGTCATCGCGAGCCCGCTTCGCGGGCGTGGCGATCCAGCTGGATTGCTTCGTCGCTTCGCTCCTCGCAATGACCCGTTAAAACATGGCCACTGTCCTTTCCTCTCCCGCCACTCTTGTCGGATCCTTCACCCGCGAAGCCTTCGCCGCCCATCTCGAGCGCGTGAAGCACCTCCCCGCCTGGTGGCTCGACCGCAAGCGCGCCGCCTACGAACGCTTCGCCGCCCTGCCGATGCCCAGGCGCACCGACGAAGGCTGGCGCTTCTCGAACTTCGCCGCCCTGACGCTCGATGGCTTTTCGCCTGTGGCGAAGCCACTGGACGAACCAGCCGTAGGCTTGGCGAAGGCTGGTGCCGCCGCTGCGCTCTCCTTCCTGAACAACCGGTTGGTCGCCCGGACTGGCGCCGCGCCGGCCGGCGTCATCTTCGACACGCTGCAGAACGCGTTGAAGTCCCACCCCGACCTCGTGAAGGCCCACCTCCTCACGCAGCCGTCCAAGCTCGGCTCGGACAAGTTCGCCGCACTCCACGAGGCCTTCCTCGAGGACGGCGCCTTCGTGCACGTCCCGAAGGGAGTCACGGTCGAGCAGCCGCTGGTGGTCTATCACCGTGCCTCCGGTTCCGGCGCGGCCACTTTCCCCCACACCCTTGTGGTCGCCGAGGAGGGTTCCAAGGTCACCGTCGCAGATTTCTTTGCCTCGTTCTCTCAACTCTCAGCCCTCAACTCTCAACTCGGCGAGCGCCAGCTCGCCGTCGGCGGCAACGACCTCTACTCCGGCCACGGTGCGCAGCTCACCTACGTTGCCCTGCAGGACTGGAGTCGTGACACGCTCTCCTTCCAGTTCAACGCCACCGTCGCCAAGCGCGACGCGAAGGTGCTCTCGCTCAACGTCCACCTCGGCGCGCGCCAGGCCCGCCACGAGTCCTTCTCGCAACTGCAGGCGCCCGGCGCCCACTCCGAGATGCTCGCACTGACCGTGGCGCAGGGGGCGCAGGAGTTCGATCAGCGCACGCTGCAGATCCACCAGGCGCCGAACACCGGCTCGAACCTGCTCTACAAGAACGCGCTGCTCGACTCGGCCAAGACCATCTTCTCGGGCCTGATCGTCGTCGACCCGGACGCGCAGAAGACCGACGCCTACCAGAGCAACCGCAACCTGATGCTCTCCGAGGACGCCGAGGCGCACTCGCTCCCCGGCCTCGAGATCCAGGCCAACGACGTCCGCTGCACCCACGGCGCCACCAGCGCCCGCCTCGACCGCGAGCAGGAGTTCTACCTCGAGGCCCGCGGCATCAGGCCCGCGCAGGCGCAGGAGCTGCTCGTCTTCGGCTTCTTCGAGGAAGTCCTCGGCAAGGTCGAAAACGAGGCGCTCCACGACGCCCTGGGCGCCATCATCCGCCAAAAATTTAAGAAATAACCTCACAGGAGGAAACAGAGGGAACGGAGCAATCCCCTCTCTCTGTTCTCTCCGTTAACTCCTGTAAGAATTATGAGCGACAACCGCGAACGCACCCTGTCCCGCGACGTCCACGCGTCGCAGATCCCGTCCGGCGACAAGCATACGCTGTTCGCCGGCGCCAAGGTCTTCATCCACCAGGTCCTCGGCGGCAGCTACACCGTGCAGACCGACACCGGCCTCTACCGGCTCGACGGCAAGGATGCGGACGCCATCGGCGAGACGGTGAAGGACCAGAAGGTCGCCGGCGGCACGCTCGCCGACGGCTCGCCCGACCCGGAGGCCGTGTGGGCCCAGCTGCGCCAGGTGTTCGACCCGGAGATTCCCGTCAACATCGTCGACCTCGGCCTCGTTTACACGATGGACATCTCGAAGGAGGACAGCGGCCACAAGGTGGACGTCGCCATGACGCTCACCGCGCCCGGCTGCGGCATGGGCCCGGTCATCGCCGAGGACGCCAAGTCCAAGATCCTGCTCGTGCCCGGCGTCGCCGCCGCGGACGTTAGAATAACTTGGGACCCGCCGTGGAATCAGTCCATGATCTCCGAGGAAGGAAAGATGAAGCTGGGACTCATCTGATTGCGGACAGGGGATCGCGGAGTGCGGATTTCCCGCCCCCGTACCCCACGAGCGGATTAGGCATCAATCTGCGTTCCGAAGTCCGCACTCCGCAGTCAACGCGCCGCGTCGTACGGCACGTAGTGCTCCCATTTCCACGGCGTGAAGGTGTCGCCGATCAGTTTTTCGAGCAGCTCCTTGTAGATGCTTTCACCGTTCGCGCTGTTGGAAAAGAGCGCCAGGGCCGTGCCGGATTGCGGAAAGACGATCGTGTAGTTGCCCCAGCCGTCGTCGTGCCCCTCCTTGAAGAAAGCCGGGCCGTACGGGGTGTGCTGCAGCAAGCCCCAGCCGAGGCCGTAGGCGAGGCCGATGCCGCGGTTCTCGTCCGTGTCCTTCGGCGCCGCCGGGCCGGCGGCCGCGGTGGGAAACTGGTACTCGGAGAAAATCTCCACCTGCGGGCGCGTCATCTCCGCCAGTGCCTTCGGGTCCAGCAGCCGGTCCTGCAGCAGCGCGGACATGAATTTCACCCAATCGGCCAGCGTCGTATCCATTGACCCCGCCGTGCGGACATTCCGGCGCCGCTGGTGGCCGAGATCCTTGCCCTCGGCGTCGTGCGCGTGCGCGAGATTGCCGGCGAAATCCTCGCGCCACGTGAGGCTCGTGCGCGCCATGCCCAGCGGCGTGAAGAAGCGCGTGCGCAGCAGTTCGTCCACGTTGAGGCCGAGGCCGGTCTCCAGCACGAACTGCGCGAGGTTGATGCCCTCGCCCGAATAGCTGTAGCGCGTACCCGGCTCGAGCACGATGTGCAGCTTCCCGTCCGGCGTGAACTGCCGGAGGTTGGGCAGGCCGGCGGTGTGGCTGAGCAGCATCCGCAGCGTGAACTTCCGCCAACGCTCGTCGCCCGCGAGGTCGGCGTAACGCTCGTAGGCCGGCAGCGGCTTGGGCAGATACGCGGCAATCGGCCGGTCGAGGTCGACCTTGCCCTCGCCGGCCAGCTGGACGACCAGGGTGGCAAACACCGCCTTGGTCAGTGACGCGCCATAGGTCACCGTGTCGGTCTCGAATGGCAGTTGCCTCGCCTGCTCACGCCAGCCGTAGGCTTGAACGAAAACCGGCTGGCGATTGTTGAAGACCGCGAGCGCCAGGCCGGTGACGTGCGCCTCGGCCACCAACCGGCGCACGAGCGCGTCGGCTTCCGCCGCCGCGAGTGTGGTGCCGTCGAGCCGGTGCAGGACGGTTTCCGGTGCGGCGCGGAGCGCCGGGGCCAGCAAGGCCAGGCCGGACAACAGGAACAGGCGGGGAATTTTCATGGGGAGAGGACTGGCCGCGTTCAGGCTAGCCGTTTTCGCGTTGCCGGCAAATCACGCCAGCACCGCGTTGAAATCCGCGGTGGCCTTCAGCAGGCGCGCCTGGCGCTGCGCGCCGAAGGTGTTAAGCGCCATCGCCGCGCTGAAGTAACCGTCCAGCAGGTGGTACAGGCGTGCGTCAACCGCGCCGTATTTGCCCTCATACGCGCGGCGGAATTTCCGGTGCCAGTCCGTGTTCCGAAACGGCTGGAGCGTCGGGTCATCCCACCGGATCCCGTAATGGTAGCGTCCGGTACCGTCGTCGAAACCCGCGACGTCGACCTTTTCCGTGCGCAGCGCGAGCAATTCGCCGGTGGCGTAGGATTCGTATTTCACGAGATCGAAGAGCGGTAACGCCCGGTCCACGCCCGCCACCGAGACGGGATCGATCAGCAGGAGGCGCGGCTCCTCGCCGGCCGTCTCCCGCCGCCACAGGATGTTCTCGAGGAAGAAATCCCCGTGGATCCGCACCGCCGGCGCCCGGTCGAGCACGGTCAGGGCGTCCGTCTCGCGGGCGATTTTCTCCAGCGCCGAGCGCGGCCCGGACACGGTCTTTCCGTTCAGCTCGATGTGCTCCGCGCCGAGCAGCGCGGCCAATCCCGGGTCGGACCCCAGGCCGGCGAACGCCTGGCGCACGGCCGTCGTGAGATGGCGAGACAGCGGCTCCCGTGCCACCGCGGGCTCGTGGAGCTTGTCAAACACCGCGACGGCCAGCTCCCGCTGGAATTCGTCGGCCTCGGCCTGCGGCAGCGCGCCGCGCCGCGCCAGTTCGCCCGCGTCCACGTGCCGGGCGTAGAACGGAATCTCGTAGCCAAGGTCGGGCGGGCCGTCGCGGCGATCCCAGCAGGCCAGCAGCGGCGGCAACACGGTCGCGGCCCGCGGCGACAGCGACTGCAGGTACTGGATTTCGCGGCGGAGCGATTCCACGCCCCACGGCCCCGGCGCGGCCGCGCCCTTGTTGCGCTTGCGCACGCGCTGCGAGCCGTCGGCCAGTGCGACGACCTCGGTGCGATCCCAATAGCCGTCCTTCAGCGTGCGGACAATGGGCCCGGGGCTGGGCGCGGCGGTCGGGGAGGACGTCATCCTGCGCCCACGTTCCAGCGTGCCGCGCGCCGACGCAAGCCGGCAGCACGCCGTCGACAATTATAACAAGATACCCCGGGCGCATCCCACGCCCGACTCGACAAAAGCCCGGGGTTGGGTGTTGGTATTCGTCCACCCCATGATCCGCCTTTTCACCGATTCCCACGGCGTCCTGCTGGAGCAATCCGGCGCGGTGCGCCGGCCCGCCCCGCCGCTGACCATCGACGCCCTTTTCACCGCCGCCGATCCGGTCGCTCTCGCGCGCAGCGCGTTCGCCTCGGGCCAGGCCGCCACGCTGCCCGCGCAGCCCGGCGCGCCCATCGGCAGCCAGGAAGTCTGGGCCGCGGGCGTGACCTACCTGCGCAGCCGCACCGCCCGCATGGAGGAGTCCAAGGACGCCGGCGGCGGCACCTTCTACGACAAGGTCTACCACGCCGACCGCCCCGAGCTGTTCTTCAAGGGCACGCCGCACCGCGTGGCCGCGCCCGGCACGCCCGTGCGCATCCGCGGCGACTCGAAGTGGAACGTGCCCGAGCCCGAGCTCACGCTCGCGATCAACAGCCGCGGGAAAATCTTCGGCTACACCGTAGGCAATGACATGAGCTCGCGCGACATCGAGGGCGAGAACCCGCTTTATCTCCCGCAGGCCAAGGTCTACGACAAGTCCACCGCGCTCGGGCCGTGCCTCCTCCTCACCGACGAGCCGCTGCCCGCCACCACGGCGATCGCCCTCTCCATCCGGCGCGGCGGCGCCGAGGTCTTCGCGGGCACCACCGCGATCAGCCAGATCAAGCGCAAGTTCACCGAGCTCGCCGAGTATCTCTTCCGCGACCATTCCTTCCCGGCGGGCACCTTCCTGCTCACCGGCACCGGCATCGTTCCCCCCGACGCCTTCACCCTGCAGTCGGGCGACGAGATCCGCATCGCCATCGAGCCCATCGGCACGCTGGTGAACCCGGTGGCGTGAGCGCGCTTTGGTTTTTGCGCTTTGCGCGGGGCCTGATTGATTCAGCGCGATGAGCCGCGACCCCATTTTCGATTCCGCGAACGAGGCGATCTACACGCTGCGCACGACCGCGCCCGGCCCCGGCGGCAGCCTGCCGCTCGATGCGGAGCGGCTGAAACGGATGTCGAGCGGCGAGCTCTTCGGCTGGACCCAGAACGCCGGCATGGGCTGGTCGCCGGCCGCGATGCTCGGGAAGCAATTCCTGATTCTCAGCACGCAGGGCGGCATCCGCGCGCCCGACGGCTCGCCCGTGGCGCTCGGCTACCACACGGGCCATTGGGAAGTGGGCTTGCTCATGGAAGAGGCCGCGCGCGAGTTCGCCGCCGCCAGGGCGATTCCCTTCGCGGGCTATGTCAGCGACCCGTGCGACGGCCGCACCAACGGCACGAACGGCATGCTCGACAGCCTCCCCTACCGCAACGACGCCGCCATCGTGCTCCGCCGCCTGATCCGTTCGCTGCCAACGCGCCGCGGCGTGCTCGGCATCGCCACCTGCGACAAGGGCCTGCCCGCGATGCTCATGGCCCTGGCCGGCTGCCCCGACCTGCCGACGATCCTCGTGTCGGGCGGCGTCACGCTGCTCGCGGAGGAGGCCGAGGACACCGGCAAGGTGCAGACGCTCGCGACCCGTTTTGCCCGCGACGAGATCACGCTCGAGCACGCCGCCGAGATGGGCTGCAAGGCCTGCGGCTCGCCCGGCGGCGGCTGCCAGTTCATGGGCACCGCGGCCACGAGCCAGGTGGTGGCCGAGGCGCTCGGCCTCGGCCTGCCCCATTCCGCGCTGGCGCCGTCCGGCTCCGAGATCTGGCGCGACATCGCCCGGCGTTCCGCCCGCGCGCTGCTGGCGCTGGATGCGGCCGGGACCACGACCCGCGACGTGCTCACGGACGACTCGATCCACAACGCCATGGCCTGCCACGCGGCGTTCGGCGGCTCGACCAACCTCACGCTGCACGTCCCCGCCATCGCCCACGCGGCCGGCTTGCGCCGCCCGACGGTGGACGACTGGGCGCGCCTCAACCGCGCGGTGCCGCGCCTCGTCGACTCCCTGCCCAACGGCCCGCAGCACTACGCCACGGTGCAGGTCTACCTTGCCGGCGGCGTGCCGGAGGCGATGCTCCACCTGCGCGACCTTGGTTTGCTTAAACTCGACGCCCGCACGGTCACCGGCAAGACGCTCGGCGAAAACCTCGCGTGGTGGGAAAAGAGCGAGCGCCGCACGCGCCTGCGCGAGAAGCTCAAGGCGCTCGACGGCATCGACCCGGACAACGTCATCATGTCGGCGGCCCGCGCCCGCGAGCGCGGCCTCACGAGCACCGTCACCTTCCTGCGCGGCGGGCTCGCGCCCGACGGCGCGCTGGTGAAGAGCACCGCGATTGCGCCGCAGCTCATTGGCGCCGACGGCGTCTTCCTGCACGAGGGCCCGGCGCGCGTGTTCACGAGCGAGAACCAGGCCATCGCCGCGATCAAGGCCGGCACCGTGAAGCCGGGCGACGTCATGGTGCTCGCCGGCATCGGCCCCGGCTGCGGCATGCCCGAAACCTACCAGGTCACGTCGGCGCTCAAGCACGTGAAGGACGGCCAGCGCATCGCGCTGATCACCGACGGACGTTTCTCCGGCGTCTCGACCGGCGCGTGCGTCGGGCACATGAGTCCCGAGGCCTGGGCCGGCGGCCCGATCGGCAAGCTGCGCGACGGCGACCGCATCCGCCTGCGCATCGACACGCGCAAGCTCGAGGGAACGGTGGACGCGGTTTCGCTCTCGGCGGAGGAACTCGCCGCGCGGCCGCTGCATCCGAATCTCCAGCCCAATCCGCACGTGCCGGCGGACACCCGGCTGTGGGCCGCGCTGCAAAACGCGAGCGGCGGCAGCTGGGCGGGCTGCGTCTACGATGCCGAACGAATCACCCAGTTGCTCAAGCTCGGGCTCGCGGCGGAAAAGTTGAAATCATGATTTTGTGCGGTCGCGTGCGCCCATTGAAGAAAGGCATGTGCAATAGCGGCGAATTTTCCGTAAGGGGCCTGTCAAAATTCCTGATTTGCAATGGCGGGGAGCTATCGCATTTACAGGTGTTAAAATTTCTCCCGTAGTTGCCGTCGCATGCCTACCCCCAGCCAGCCGGAGTATTGGAACACGCGCTACCTCAAGGACAACACGCCTTGGGACTTCGGCGGGGTCCCGGCGGATTTACGAACCTTCCTGAAGAAGAAAGGCAAGGGCGCCAAGGTCCTGATCCCGGGCTGCGGCTCGGGTTACGAGATCAAGGCGTTCGCCGAGGCGGGCTATGAGGTCACGGCCATCGATTTCGCCTCGTTCGCGGTCGAGCGCGCGAAGCGCATGGTCGGCCCCACCCTCGCCCCGCGCGTCCTGGTCGGCGATTTTTTCTCATACGATTTTCCCGCCGCCGGCTTCGACCTGATCTACGAGCGGTCCTTCATCTGCTCGATCCCGCCGGAACGCCGCCAGGCCTACCGTGACCGCATGGCCCAGCTGCTCAAGTACCGCGGCCTGCTCATCGGCTACTATTACTACAACAAGCCGGTCCTGCTGGATGGTCCGCCCTACGGTTTCGCGTGGGGCGCGGCCGACGAGTTGTTCTCGCGCTACTTCCTGCTCGTGAAGGACGAGCCGGTGAACGACTCCGTGCCGCTGTTTGCCGGACGCGAGCGCTGGCAGGAACGTCGCCGCACGTCGCACCAGGATTGAGCGGGTGAGCTCACGGAGTTTTTCCTTGCAGGGGCCGGGCTTGCCCGGACCTCTCCGGCCTCCTATTCAAGCAAGGACCGGGCAAGCCCGGCCCCTACCACGAAGAATCCAAATGGCCCCCGTCCCCTTCTACGAACAACTGGCCGCCCTCGAACGCGAGGGCACGGCGTTCGTGCTCGTGGTGCTCGCCGAGGCGCTCGGCAGCACACCGCAGGATGCCGGGGCGAAGATGCTCGTCACCGCCGCCGGCGTGCACACCGGCACCATCGGGGGCGGCAAGGTGGAGGCCAAGGCCATCGATCTCGCCGCCGCCATGCTGGCGCGCGGCGACGTCGCCCCGCAGTTCGCGAACTGGGCGCTCAAGGGCGACGTCGGCATGACGTGCGGCGGCTCGGTGAAGCTTTATTTCGAGCCGCACGCGGCCGGGGGCGCGGGCGCGGCTTGGCCGATCTGGATTTTCGGCGCCGGCCACGTCGTTCAGGCCCTGGTGCCCGTGCTCGCACCACTCGATTGCCAGTTGACCGTCGTCGACCCGCGGGCCGAATGGCTCGACCGCCTGCCTCGGGCCCGGAACATCCGCTACGTCCACACCGAGGACGCGGCGTCCCTCGTGCCCACGATGCCCGGCGACGCCTTCCTCCTCTGCCTGACCAAGGGCCACGCCTCCGACCGGCCGGTGCTGCAGCGTGCGCTCGCGGAAAGGAATTTCCCCTTCGTCGGCGTGATCGGCAGCGACTCCAAGGCCGAGGTGCTGCGCCGGGAGATGGTTGCCGCCGGCCTGCCGGCCAAGCGCGCCAAGCAGTTCCACTGCCCCGTCGGCCTGCCCTTCGGCACGAATCACCCGCACGAGATCGCGCTGAGCATCGCCGCGCAGCTCGTGACGGAGCGCGATGCGCTCAAATCCCAAACGCCAGTTTCCAAAGGCCAACCAAACTCCAGGGACTGAAATTCCCTCCGCTTTCCGGATTTATTTGGCGCTTGGCGCTTGGCCCTTTGGCGTTTGCCCGGCGCCCAGCCGGGTTTGGATGGCCGCGAAGATCGCCTCGCCGGTCGCGGGCGACGCCAGCCGCACCTCGCCACCCGGCTTGCCGTAGGCCGAGACCGCATCGCGGATCGCCTCGCGCACGCTGAAGGCCAGCATCAGCGGCGGCTCGCCCACGGCCTTGCTGCCATGGATCACGTTCGGTTGCGCGGCCTTCGGCAGGAGCGTCACGTGGAACTCCGCCGGCGCGTCGCTGAACGCCGGAATCTGGTAGGTGCTGGCGCTGTGCGTGAGCAGGCGCCCGTCCGCGCTCCACTTCAGCTCCTCGCGCGTGAGCCAGCCCATGCCCTGCACGAATCCGCCCTCGATCTGCCCGCGGTCCACGCCGGGGTTCAGCGAGTCGCCGACGTCGTGCACGATGTCCACGCGCCGCACGCGGTGCATGCCGGAAAACCCGTCCACCTCGACCTCGGCCACGGCCGCCCCGCAGGCGAAATAGTGGAACGGCCGGCCCGACGACGTCGTCCAGTCCCACTGCAGGCCGGGCGTCTTGTAATAGCCGGCCGCGGCGAGGCTGACGCGCGCGGCGTAGGCGTGGCTGCAGATTTTCGCGAAGGGGATCTTGTTCCGGTCGTTGCCGCGCTCGGCCGCGTGCCCGTGGACAAACTCCACTTGGTACACCGGCACCTTGAGCAGCGGGGCGGCCACTTCCGCCAGCCGTTCGCGCAGCGTGACGCACGCCGCCGCCACCGCCGCGCCGTTCAGGTCGGCGCCGCTCGACGCCGCCGTCGCCGATGTGTTCGGCACCTTGTCGGTCGCCGTCGTCATCAGCCGGATGCTCTCCGCCGGCAGCCCGAGCTCGCGCATGGCCACGCCGAGGATCTTCGTGTGCAGGCCCTGCCCCATCTCGGTGCCGCCATGGTTCACCTGCACCGAGCCGTCGGAATAAATCACGACGTACGCGCCGGCCTGGTTGTAGTGGGTCAGCGTGAATGAAATGCCGAACTTCACGGGCGTGACCGCGAGGCCGCGCTTCATGTGCGGGTGTGCGGCGTTCCAGGCGTCCACCTCGGCGCGGCGCCCGGCGAACTTCGCCTGCGCGAGCACCTGCGTCCAGATGTCCTGGAGGCGGTTGTCGCCGATGTCCTCGAGATAATGGGTGCGGTTGGTCTCCCCCGTGCCGCGGTAGAGGTTGCGCTGGCGCACGGTCTCCGGCGGCAGGCCGAGCCGCCGGGCGACGCGGTCCATGATCTCCTCGATGACCATGATGCCCTGCGGCCCGCCGAAGCCGCGGAAGGCGGTGTGCGACGTGACGTTGGTCTTCGCGATGCGCCCGCTGAAATCCACCGCGGGGATGTAGTAGGCGTTGTCGAGGTGGAACAGCGCGCGGTCGAGGATCGGCTGGGACAAATCCAGCGACCAGCCGCCGTCGGACACCAGCTCCACCTTCACCCCGAGCAGCAGGCCGCTGCGGTCGTGGCCCACGGAGAACCTCGCGCGGAACGGATGCCGCTTGCCCGTGAGCTTCATGTCGAGGTCGCGGTCGAGCTGGATATGCACCGGCCGCGTGATCTTTACCGCCGCCAGCGCCATCAGCGCCGCGAAGGCGTTGCCCTGCGTCTCCTTGCCGCCGAAGCCGCCGCCCATGCGCGGGGCCTGCACGACGACCTTGTGGCGCGCGAGGTGCAGCACCTCGGCGACGATCGCCTGGATTTCCGACGGGTGCTGCGTGGAGGAATTCACCAGCACGGTGCCGTCCTCGCCCGCCTCCGCCCACGCGGCGTGCGTCTCGAGGTAGAAATGTTCCTGGCCGCCGAACTCGAACTCGCCGTCGAACTTCAGCGGCGCGGCCGCCACCGCCGCCGCGGCGTCGCCGCGTTTCAGGGCGTGGGGGTCGGAGTGATAGCTGTCCCGCGCGATGGCGGCCGCGATGCCGACGATCGCGGGCAACGGCTCGTAAGTGACCTCGACCAGCGCCCCGGCCGCGCGGCAGGCTTCCAGCGACTCGCCGATCACCATCGCGACTATCTGGCCGTGAAAAAAGATCTCGTCGACGGCGAGCAACGGCTCGTCATGGCGCACGGGGCCGGTGTTGTTCTCGCCCGGGATGTCCTCGGCGAGCAGCACCGCGTGGATGCCTGGCGCCCGGCGCGCCTGGGTGGCGTCGCGGCGGAGGATCTTCGCCCGGGCGTGCGGCGCGCAGACCGGCCACGCTTCCAGCATCTTCCGGCGCTGCGCCGTGTCGTCGACGTACAGCGCCCGGCCCGTCACGTGGCCGACGGCGCTTTCGTGGGTGAGCGTGCGCGACGCGTCCTCCCCGCCCCACTTGTGGTCGTGCGCGAACCCGAGGTCGGCGTCCTGCGCGAGGCTCTGCTCACCCGCCACGAATTTTTCCCAGAGGCTCGCGATCAGGCCGCGCCGGTATTCCGCGCCGCCGCGCGCATCGTCGATCGGCTGGAAGGCGTCGAGGAGCAGCGCCGCGGCCGCGGGATCGGAGAGCTTCTTGCCGACCAGCGCCGCCTCCACCGCCAAGGCGCGCGACGGCATCGCCGCCACGCCGCCAAAGGCCAGCCGCGCGACGCGCACGAGGCCGGCGGCGTCGAGGTCCAGCCGGAACGCCGCCGCCACGATGCTGATGTCGAGTTCGCGGCGCTTGGAAACCTTGAGGAAATCGACGCGGCGCGTCAGGCCGGCGCCCGGGCCGCCGCGCGGCAGCACGACCTCGCGCATGATCTCGCCGGGCTGCAGGACGGTCTTGCGGTAGGCGACGAAGAAGTCCGCCAGCGGCACGGTGCGTTCGCCGGTCGCGGTCGCGAGTACGACGCTGGCATCGAGCGTAAGCAGCACCGGCGCGCTGTCGCCGATCGGCGAAGCGGTCACGAGGTTGCCGCCCAGCGTGGCGCGGTTGCGGATCTGCCGGGAGGCGAACACGCGCAGCATCTTCGCGAGGGAGGGGAATTCGTCCGCCAGCGCCTCCTCGATGTTGGTCAGCGTGGCCGCGGCGCCGATGCGCCAGGCGGCGTCCGTCTTCACGATGCGCGTCAGCTCCGGCACGCCTTCCGTGGAGACCAGCAGCGGGAAGGCCTTGAACTTCTTGTTCAGCTCGACGCCGATCTCGGTTGCGCCGGCCACGAGCTGGGCGCCGGGATTCTTTTCCAGCGCGGCGAACAGCCCGGCGAGCGAGGCCGGGCGCAGGAATTTCCCGGCGGGCGCGGCGTAATCGAGCGCGGCGGGCGCGGCCAGCGGGGCCTTCAGGCGCTGGGCAAAGGCATCGTCGGCCGCGGGCGGGCGCTGCGCGAGCGCCGCCACCGCGGCGTCGCGGATCGGACGGTAACCGGTGCAGCGGCAGAGATTGCCGCCGAGCTGGTCGGCGATCTGCCAGGGCTGCCGGCACTGGTCGCGGTAATACGCCTCGAACATCGAGACCACGAAGCCCGGCGTGCAGTAGCCGCATTGCGAGCCGTAGTGCTCGACCATCGTGGCCTGCACCGGGTGCAGCTTCGGGCCGGCGGCGAGGCCCTCGACGGTGACGACCTCGCGGTGGGCGAACATCGGGAGCAGCGCGATGCAGCTGTTGACGGCGCGGTAGGCCGGCTGGCCGGCGGCATCGCGGTCCACCAGCGCGACGGTGCACGCGCCGCAGTCGCCCTCGGCGCAGCCGCACTTGGAGCCCGTGCGCCCGGAGGCCCGCAGCCAGTCGAGCAACGTCGTCGTGGGCGACGTCCCTTCCACCCGAACGGCCCGGCCATTGAGGGTCAGGTCGAAGCCGGTGGCGGGAGTTGCATCAGAGGGCGGCACGGTTGACGTCTTTGTAGTAGAGATAGCTAGCAGGACCCTTGCCCATCGCGACAAACCATTGGGCGCAATACGGCGCCATCCAGATGACATCGCCCGCCTGCACCGGGTACCAGGAATCCTCGAGGCGGTAGACGCCCTGGCCGCCGAGCATGATGAGGCCGTGCTCCATCACGTGCACCTCGACGAACGGCAGGTGGCCGCCCGGCTCGTAGGCGAAAAGGTTCACCGCCATGTCGAAGGCCGGCTCGTCGGGCAGCAGCACCTGCAGGTTGGCCGCGGGGTCGCCGAGGAACGGCGCGCCCTTCACCTTGGCCGCGTCCCCGATGACCGGCGCCGGCGCGGCGACGCCGGGCAGCGCGGAATATTTTTTCTGGAAGAGCGTCAGCTGCGTGCCGGGCTTCACGCCCGTGAAGCTCCACGACTGCCCCGCCGGCGCGTAGAAATAGCCGCCCGCCGAAAGCCTCGCCTTGGATTTGCCGACGACGACGGACCCGCCGCCGTGCAGGACGTAACCGAAGGTCTGCAGTTCGCCCGCCGGCTGGCCGGCCCGGCCGTCGTCCGCAAACGTCACGAGCAGCTGCGCGAACTTCGCGCCCATGGCCTCGTTGATCAGGATGATCGTCGTCGCGCCCACGATGCCGGGCACCGTGCTGTTCACATGGTTCTGCGGGGTGATGAGCGCATGCCGGGCGGCGATGCGGGCGCGGGTGTGGCCAAAAAGGTCGGGCATGGTCAGGGGGAGGTTGGGCGGAGAAACTGCCCCTTGGGCGAGCCGGATGCAACCCTGCCGTCAGCCCATACCGGACAGCCCCGCACGTAGGTGTGGGTCACACGGGCCCGGCTCTGCCGGCCGACATACGGGCTGATGCGGTGCCGGGTCCACAATTCGTCGCCCGTGATCGGGCGGGCCGGGCCGTATTCGACCAAGGTGAAATCCGCGTCGCAGCCCTCGGCGAGCAGGCCCTTGTGCGCGAGCCGGAAGCGCCGCGCGACGTTGCGGGCCAGCACCGCCGCCAGCAGGGGCAAGTCCCGCTCCGCGGTTTCCGCGACTGCGTCCAGCAAGAGCTGGAAACCGTGCTGCACGCCCGCGATGCCGCCCCAGATCTCGAAGAAATTCTTCGACGTCTTCATGTCCGGCGGCGACGGCGAATGGTCGGACCCGATCGTCTGGATGTGGCCGGCGCGCAACTCGCGCCACATCGCCGCCCGGTTTTTCTCGTCGCGGATCGGCGGGGCGCATTTGGCGGGTGCACCGATCCGGGCGACGTCCTTGTCGTTCAACAGGAGGTAATGCGAGCACGTCTCGGCCGTGACGTCCACCCGCTGGGCGCGGGCCTCGGCGATGACCGCCAGGCCTTCCGGGCTGCTGACGTGCACGACGTGCAGCGCGCAGCCGGTCTCCCCGGCGAATTCCGTGGCCTGCCTGATCGCCGCCAGCTCGACCTCGACCGGGCGCGACGCGAGCCAGGCCTTGGCGTCGTGCTTGCCGGCCTTGATCTGCTTCCGGGTGAACTTCGTCGCCAAGGCATCGTCCTCGGCGTGCACCGCCACCAGCAGGCCGAGTTTGGCCGCGCGCTTCATGCCCTCGTGGAGCGACTTCGCGTCCACGTGCGGGAAGCTCGCGATGCCGCTGTTGGCCATGAAAGCCTTCAAGCCGATGGCGCCCGCGTCGCGCAGGCCCGCCAGCTTGTCGAGGTTGCCCGGCACGAGCCCGCCCCAGAGCGCGAAGTCCGTGCATGCCTGCCGCTCCGCGATGGCGCGTTTCTCGCGCAGGCCGGCCGCGTCGAGCACGGGCGGTTCCGAATTGAGCGGCATGTCGAAAAAACCCGTGCCGCCGCCCGCCGCCAGCGCGAGCGAACCGGAGGCCAGCCCCTCCCATTCCGCGCGGCCCGGCTCGTTGAAATGCACATGGGCGTCGATGATGCCCGGAAAGACAAAGTGCCCGGACGCGTCGAGCGTCTCGTGGGTGTCGTCCGTGATTTCCGGCGCCACGCGCACGATCCGGCCCGCGCGGATGCCGAGTTCGACCTCGTGGATGCCGTCGGGCGTCACGACGCGGCCACCCCGGACCACGAGGTCAAGCCGCTCGGGTTCGGGCGCCTCGACCAGGTTTTTGCCGCGCCGTTTCATGGGCGCTGGTTCCCGGCCAGTCGCTGCAGGAAGTCCACGGTCACGCGCAGCGCGACGTCGAGGTCCCTTGGCGCGGCATGCTCGTCGGGGTGGTGGCTGAGGCCGCCGCGGCAGCGCACGAACAGCATCGCGATCGGCGTGAGGGCCGCGAGCACGACGCCATCGTGCCCGGCGCCGCTCACGAGCGGGAGATTCCTGCCCTGCACGGCCTTCACGCTGCGCGCGAGCAATCCGGTCAGGGCCGGCGAACACGGCGTCGCATGGTGCTGCATCGTCGGCTGCCACGTGAGCGCAAGCCCGCGGCGCCGCGCGATCTTCCGCGCCTGCGCGACCAGCTGCTGCACGGCCCGTTTGCAGGCGGCGTCATCGGGATGTCGCACGTCGAGCGAGAGGACGGCCTGGCCGGGAATGACGTTGGCCGCGCCCGACGGCACGTTGAGCGTGCCGACCGTGGCCACCAGCGGCGGCC
>CAYZSN010000025.1:0-5193 GCA_964481095.1 uncultured Oleiharenicola sp.
CGTGTAGTGCAGGAACCACGTTCCGTTGTTGTTCCAGAGGTGGTGGTTGGGGTTCGATTCGCTGATGCGTAGCGAGGCGAGGGTGAGGAGGTTGGACATGATGCGTGAGCGGTTAGCGGTTTTTGGTTAATCGTTCGCGCACCAGGGTTTTTCCGGAAAAACGAAAAGCCGCCTGAGGGCATCAGGCGGCTTTTTCGCTTTTTGGGAGGAGTTTTTTGTTAGAGGGTTTGACCCCTCTCACATCCGGGTGACTTGCGTCACTCGAAACCACCGTGATCACTCCTAGACCCGGTTGGCAGAACCGGCTGTTTCCAGCCGATCCTTTCCTGATGCACCGCTGACGCTGTAAACCGGCGCCTTTGAGTCGAGAACTTTTTTCAAAATTTTCCCGGTCGCACCGCCACAGTTCCCCTTCGCGAAGCCAACGCCCTGTATTTTCACAGTTTACAGGGTTTCGCCCGAGCTGAAATTGTCCGCCATGGCCATTCCCGCCGTTGCCACCGAACTTGCGCCCGCCAAGCAGGTTTCGCGGCTGATCTGGCTGGGACTGGCGCTGGCCGGCCTGCTGTACGCCGGCCTGGCCGGATTTCACGTGGCCTTCGGGCTGATGAACGTGGACGAGGGATTCTACGCCACCGCGGCGCGCGCGGTCTGGCAGGGCGAACTGCCTTACCGCGACTTCGGCTACACCCAGACCCCGCTGCTGCCCTACGTGAACGGGGCGCTCATGAAGCTGACGCGCTTCGGCCTGTTCGAGCAGCGCGCGATCAACGGGCTCTGGGCGCTGCTCGCGCTGGCGCTCGGCGTGCGCCTGCTGCTGCGCCGCGGTCTGGCGGGACGCGCGGTTTTTCTCACGATGCTTTTTGCGCTCACGCCGTCGTGGCAATATTTCATGCACCTCGGCAAGACGTACGGTTTCACCAGCCTCGTCGTGATGGCGATGGTAACGGTGTTATGGGAATGGCCGGCCGGCTGGAGGAAAACCGCGGCGCTGGCCGGGTTGTGCGTGATCGGGGTGGGGTGCCGGCTGCCGAGCGCGCCGTTCTTCGGCCTGTTGTGGCTGGCTTCATGGCGCGATGAAAACGGATTCAACGCCCGGCAGGCGCTGCGCGCCGGTGCGGCGCTCACAGTGGCGACGTTGCTACTGTTGCTGCCGTTTTATCTGGCCGCGCCGGCCCTGGCCAAATTTTGGATCTTCGATTTTTTCCGGATCTCCGTCCCGATCCGGGATTTTCATGTGCGCTGGCAGGAGTTCATCGCGGTGGGCCCGGTGGCCTGGGGCCTGGCGGCGGCGGTGCTCGTCCACGGGCTGGCCCGACGCCGGCGCTGGCCCTGGCCGGAAACCGCGGTGGCTGTGGCGGCGCTGGTCGCGCTGGCGATGAACCTGCTCCCGCCGGGCGCGTACGACGAATATGGCGTGCCCTTCCTGCTGCCGCTGGCCGTGGCCGGCCTGGCGCTTTTGCCGGCGGTCCCGTGGTCGTGGCCCAAGGCCGGCGCGCTGGCGGTCGGTCTCCTGGCCGCGCAGGTGGCCGTCATTCCCGCACTCTACTCGCCGTTCAAGGCGCCGGGGTTCAGGAAGTCCTGGTCGCAATGGCTGCCGCTGAGCGGCACGCCGTACGATTTCAACCTGCGGGTTGAAATCCGGGAAGCCCGGCGGGCCGTGGCCGACCTGCTGCCGCGCGGCGAGGATTTCACCGGCTCGGCGATCATCCTGGCCGTCGAGGCGGATCGTCCCGTGCCGCGCCGGCTGCGCATGGGCGCGTTCGCGGTGACGGCGGATTATTCGCCGGCGGAAGCCGACCGGCTGAACCTCATGACCTACCCGGAGCTATCGGAGCTGTTCCGCGCGCCGGGGACGAAGCTCATCGGCCTGCATGGGGACAACCTGTTTAACTACACGTGGTCCGTGCCTTCCTTCAGGCGGCAGAGCGCCGAGGAACGGGCGCGCTGGGCCGCGGACTTCAGCGGGTTGTACCAGACGGCTTACAAGAATTGGGAATTCAACGTGCTCGTCCGCCGCTAGGGCTGCCTGCCGGCGTGCGCCGCGCGGTAGTGCTCCTGCAGCAGGTCGCGGCCGAAATCCTCGGCGTATACCCGCCAGACCGTGTGCACGTGGTTGGCGTTGTTCTGGGTGTTGTCGTATTCGATGACGAAATCCGGGCTCTGGATGCGATAATAGTGCGGGTCGCCGCGCTTCGTGCCGCCGGCCCACGCGAAACTGAGGCGGTCCCAGCCGGTGTCGCCGATCTTCTTCAGTTCGGCGTCGGCCACCTCATGCCGGAGCCGGTTCGCGTAGAGCGCGACCAGCTCCTTGAACTTCGCCTGCTGCGCCGGGGTCAGCGCCGCGTAGCCGACGCCCTCCGGGCCGGGTGACTTGGCCTGGCGGTCGTTGCGGGTGAGGATGTCGCCCGGGGCCTTGTCGGACAGGATGGCCTTGGCGCGCTGCGCATCGTCGAGCGACAGCACGAGCGCGCGTCCCTGGTCCTCCTCGGCGGAGAGGATGCGCTGGCCGAACTGGGGCCCGGCGAGGCGCACCTCCGCGGGATTGGAGCCCACGAAGTTGGGCGTCGCGGAAATCTGCCCGTTCACGATCGTGAAGTTGACCGACAGGTGATGGCCCTCGACGCGCCAGCCCCAGGCGTCGGTGGCCGGATGGCCGAACACGGTGAAATAATAAAGCGTCTCGTCGCGCCGGTCGGCATTCTCGATCGCGCGCAACACCCGTTCCATCGCCATGACGGATTCCGCCTGCAGCAGGCCGTGCTGGCTGAGGCCGGAGGCGAGGAGCGCGCGGGCCAGCTTGCGCTGGTTCCCGTCCATCTTCGCCAGCGGCAGGCCTTCGCGGGGCTTCGGGATGTAATGCCAGTTCTCGCGTTCGTCCTTCGTGAACTCGATCAGGCCGAGGGCCTGCTGGTCGGGGGAAAGCGAGGCGACCCAGGCGTTGGCCGCATCGGTCATCTGCTCGACCGCCTCGGCGGACGAATGCGCGCGGGCGGACGTGACGGCCAGCAAGAGTGACAGGGCAAGAACCAGCGGGGTGGGGCGGGGCATATCCTAGAGATAGCCGCTTGGCCCCAACGCGCAAGCCCATGAACTCAGGCGAGCTTCGTGCCGCTGGCCTTCGCGGCGCGGAGGAGCGCGTCGGCCATGTCGGACGGCGTCGCGGCGCATTCGATGCCGCATTCCTTGAAGACGGCGATCTTGGCGGCGGCGGTGTCCTCGGCCCCGCCGACGACGGCGCCGGCGTGGCCCATGCGGCGGCCGGCGGGCGCGGTGGCGCCCGCGATGAAGCCGGCGACGGGCTTCTTGCAGTTGGCCTTGATCCAGCGCGCGGCCTCGACCTCGGCGTTGCCGCCGATTTCACCGATCATGATGAGGCCCCAGGTCTCGGGGTCGTCGTTGAACATTTTGATCACATCGAGGTGCGACGTGCCGTTGACCGGGTCGCCGCCGATGCCGACGCACGTGGACTGGCCGATGCCCTTTGACGTGAGCTGGAACACGGCCTCGTACGTGAGCGTGCCCGAGCGCGAGACGACGCCGACGTGGCCCTGCTTGTGAATGTAGCCGGGCGCGATGCCGATGCGGCAGCCGCCCCTGGAGCCTTCGCCCGTGCCGGGTGTGACGATCCCGGGGCAGTTCGGCCCGATGAGGCGGGTCTGGCGGCCGGCCATGGCGCGCTTCACCTCGATCATGTCGCGCACCGGGATGCCCTCGGTGATGGCGACGCACAGGTCGAGCCCCGCGTCGACGCCCTCGAGGATCGCGTCGGCGGCGAACGGCGGCGGCACGAAGACCGCGGAGGCGGTGGCCCCCGTGGCCTTCACGGCGTCGGCGACGGTGTTGAAGATCGGGACCTTGTGTCCGCCGTGCTCGAAGAACTGGCCGCCCTTGCCGGGCGTGACGCCGGCGACGACCTGCGTGCCGTAATCGAGGGAGAGCTTGGTGTGGCGGGCGCCGAACTCGCCGGTGATGCCCTGGACGAGAAGCTTGGTCTTTTCGGTGACGATGATGGACATGACTGAAGTTGAAAGTTGAAGGGTGAAAGTTGAAAGTAGGTGGTCGGGCCGAGGTCTCAGTCTTTCAACTTTCAACGCTCAGCTTTCAACCGATTGTCAGGCTACAAGCCTGACAATCTTCTGCGCGGCGTCGGCCATGGTGTCGGCGGACTCGAGCTTCAGGCCGGATTCGGCGAGCGTCTTTTTGCCGGCGGCGACGTTGTTGCCCTCGAGGCGCACGACGAGCGGGATCTTGAGGCCGAGCTCGCGGGCCGCGGCGACCACGCCGGTGGCGATGGTGTTGCAGTCCATGATGCCGCCGAAAATGTTCACCAGGATGCCCTTCACGTTCGGGTCGGTGAGGATGATCTTGAAGGCCGCGGTGACCTGGTCCTTGGAGGCGCCGCCGCCGACGTCGAGGAAGTTGGCCGGGCTGCCGCCGTAGTGCTTGATGATGTCCATCGTGCTCATGGCGAGGCCGGCGCCGTTGACGAGGCAGGCGATGTTGCCGTCGAGCGCGATGTAGGAGAGCGAGAACTTCGAGGCCTCGATTTCCTTGGGGTCCTCCTCGTTCAGGTCGCGCAGGGCGACGAGGTCGGGGTGGCGGAAGAGCGCGTTGTCGTCGAAGGAGACCTTCGCATCGAGCGCGAGCACCTTGCCGTCGGGCGTGGTGATGAGCGGGTTGACCTCGACCATCGCGGCGTCGGTCTCCCAGAACATCCGGTAGAGCGCGGTGATCAGTTTCACCGCGTTCTTGAAATAGTCGCCGGTGAGGCCGAGCTGGAACGCCAGCTGGCGCGCCTGGAAGCCCATGAGACCGACCGCCGGGTCGACGTGGATCTTGAAGATCTTCTCGGGCGTGTGGTGTGCGACGGTCTCGATCTCGACGCCGCCCTCGGTCGAGGCAACGATGACGGGGCGGGAGGTCGCGCGGTCGAGCAGGATGGCGAGGTAGTATTCCTTGGTGATGTCGCTCGCCTGGGTGAAATAGATGGTCTGCACCTTGCGGCCGGCGGGGCCGGTCTGGGCGGTGACGAGCGTGTTGTTGAACATGCTCTTCGCGTAGGAGAGGGCGTCGGCCTTGGTCTTGGCGAACTTGACGCCCCCCTTGAAGCCGTCGGTGAACGTGCCCTTGTCGCGCCCGCCGGCGTGGATCTGCGACTTCACCATGACGGCGCCGTCAGGCAGCGACGCC
>CAYZSN010000026.1:0-5766 GCA_964481095.1 uncultured Oleiharenicola sp.
TTGGTGTCGCTCAGGATCTCGTCGAGGGACCAGCGCGAGTGGAGGCTGGCGGGCGTGCGGGCGAAGGAGAGCACGCGGGTGACCAGGCCCTCGAGCTGCTCGATCTTCTCGGTGATGATCTGCAGGTCCTTGCGCCGCAGGTCGTCGGGGCCGAAGTCGGCGCCGAGGGGGCCGTGCAGGAGCTTGATCACGGTGAGGGGGTTCCGGATCTCGTGGGCGATCTCGGCGGCGAGCAGGCCCAGCGTGGTGAGGGTTTCGTTCTTGCGCAGGACTTCCTCCGACTGGAACACGCGCGAATAGAGCCGGGCGTTCTGCAGCGCGACGGCGGCGAAGCTTGCGAGGGCGTTGAAGAGGCGCTTCTCGTCGTCGCTGAACCGGTGCGGGCGGTCGTGGAAGACCGAGAGGATGCCGATCGGGGCGCCCTCGAGGATGAGCGGCGTCGCCAGCGCGCAGCACAGGCTGGGGTCGCGCGGCAGGTCGGCCGCCTCCGAGTAGCGTGCGCCGGACAGCTGCTGGTACTCGGTGGTGCGGCCGGCGCGGAGCGTGGAGGCCAGCAGGGCGTCGTCGGCGGAGACCGTGTTCTGCTGCAGCGTCAGGCCGGCGGCGGAGAGGTCGCCCGCGGCGGACCACGCGTGCAGGCGCAATTCGCGGCTGGTGGCGTCGTAGTCGTGCAGCAGGCAGAGCCGCGCGTTGAACAGGGCGCGGCCGCTCTGGGTCAGCGTGGACATCAGTTCCTCGGGCGCCAGCTGGGTGACGAGCGCGTGGCCGAGCTCGACCAGGGTGGTGAGCTGCGTCGAGTTGGTGCGCAGGCGCTCGTATTTCCACAGGCGGTAGAGCACGGCGGCGGCTTCGTCGGCGAAACGCACGAGGCGGTCGAGATCGGTGGAATTGAAAGCGCCGGCGCGGTCGGCATCGACGTTGACGACGCCGATGATGCGGCCGTCGATCAGCAGCGGGGCCGCCATTTCGCAGCAGACGCCGGGGCGGGCCGCGATGTAGCGGGGCTCGTGGCTGACGTCGGCGGCGAGCAATGGGCGGCCATGCAGGGCGACCCAGCCGGTGATGCCCTGGCCGGGCCGCAGCGCGAAGTCGCCGGTTTCCGGCGGCAGGCCGAGCTGCGCGCTGATTTCGAGGCTGCCGCTTTCCGGGCTGAGCAAGGAAAGCGAGCCGCTGTCCGCCGGAAACGCGGCCATGATGGCCGACAGGATGCTCGTTTGCACCGAGATCGCGTCGCTGGCCGTGATCGCGAGCGACGCCAGCGCGTAGAGCGTCTGGAGATCCGACTGCGGATCGGGGCGGGCGGACTGCGGATTGAAATCGGACATGGGGCGGCGCGGCGGCGGACCGGACATTCAGCGCTCAACATCCAACGTTCAACGTCCAAGTTCCCCGCGACCCAGCGGGGAATCCCGCCAGGGCTGATCCGACTTTGAACGTTGAACGTTCAAGGTTGGACGTTGGGCGTTCAGATCGCTTCACCCCGCCGCCTGGATCTTGGCGGGGGCGATGACGGCGCGCAGGGCGTCGCGGAGGACGAGCAGGTGCGATTCCTCGACCGCCGTGTCCGGTTTCTGGGGCTCGATGTAGAACGTATCCAGCGCGATGCTCCGCTCGGTGTTGATGCGGGCGAAGGTGATGTCGAAGCCGTGGTCGGAGATGGTCTTCACCAGCTGGTAGAGGAGGCCGATCTTGTCGTGGGCCTGGATCTCGACGATGATGCGCTTCAGGGAAAGCTCGTGGTAGACCTCGACGGTCGGCGGGAAGGTCGCGGGCAGCTCGGAGGCCGGCAGCTTGTAGCGGTTGGCGTTGGCAAGCTTGGCGGCCTGCGCGGTGATGTCGGGCAGCAGGTCCTTGTCGCTGACGAGCGCGTCGTCGACGGTCTTGGCGAAGGTCTCCATCGCCTTCTGGTTCTGCACGAGGCCGCGGCCGGGCTCGACGACGTGGAAGGTGTCGATCGCGATGTGGTCCGTGCGCGTCGTGATGCGGGCGGAAAGGATGCTGAGGCCGGCCACGCTGAAGGCGCCCGCGAGCTTGTAGAACAGGCCCGCGCGGTCCCACGTGACGACGTGCACGGTGGTGTAGCTGCGGTTGAGGTCGTCCTTCCACTCGATCACCGGGCGCAGGGGATTGAGCGAATCGGCGGTCGAGATGGTGTGCAGCAGGCGGTTCACCATCTGGATGTGCAGCTTGATCTCCGGCTCGTCGGTCTGGATGAAATAGCGCTCGGGGAGAAGATTGAAGTGCGCGGAGATCTCGTCCGCGCTGATGCCGGGGATAGTCTGGGCGATGAGGTTCTGGCGCGTCATTTCCTTGCGGTCCTTCAGGCGGGTCTCGACGCCGGCGCCGAGCGCGAGGCGTTCCAGCGTCGTGTCGAAGAGCCGGCGGTGGAGCGAATCCTTGTAGCTGTTCCAGAGGCTGGCCGACGTGCCGTTGGCGTCGCAATACGTGTGGACGTAGAGGTAGCGGAGGTGGTCGGCGTCGCCCACCATCTCGGCAAATGCGGCTGAACTCCGGGGATCATCAAGGTCGTGCTTCTGCCAGAACCGTGCCATGATGAGATGATTTTTGATGATAAAGTTGATCGTAACACGCGTGTCAGCCGGCACGTTGAGCCGGTCGAGGACGGGTGCCGCCACGGTCACCCCGGTCTCGGCGTGGCCCTGGATGCCCTCGCTCTTGCCGATGTCGTGCAGCAACAGGATGAGGTAGAGCAGGGTGGGCTTGGCGGTCTGGTGGAGGACCTCGCGGTACCGCTCGGCCCGGGGCTCGGCGGCCGTGAAAATGGTGTCAAGTTCGCGGATGGTGCTGAGCGTATGGATGTCCGCCGTGTACCGGTGGTAGTACTCGTGCTGGACGAGGCAGGTGAGCGGGGCGAATTCCGGCATGAAGCGCCCGAGCACCCCCAGTTCATGCATGAGGGAAAGGGAAGGATAGACCTGCCCGGCTTCCTCCAGGATGGTCTGGAAGCTCAGGTTGGCGTCGGGCGATTCAATGACCTGGCGGGTGATGAGCTGCCCGGAACCGCGGATCAGGGAACTGAGATCGAGATCGGGCGTGCAGCCGAGCTGCTGGCAATGCCGGAACACCCGGATCAGGCGCACCGGGTCCTGCTGGAAGATGTCCTTGTTCTCGTAGGCCAGCTCGCTGCCGCGCAGTACGAAGCCGTCGATGCGCTTGGTGCGCTCGGAGCGTCGCGCGAGCATCAGGTTTTTCAGCGACCCGACCAGGCCCGGGCCGGCGGCGATGGTCAGGGCCAGGCGCTGCTCGATGGTCTTGGAGATGCGGTAGATCGCCTGCGCATGCCGGTAGTAGTCCTGCATGAAGGCCTCGACGCGCTCCAGCAGCGCCTCCTGCTTGTAGCCGAGGTTGGCGGCGAGGCGCGGCTGGGTGTCGAGGTTGAGCACATCCGTGGGATGCTTGCTCATGTAGTGGAGCTCGTTGCGGACGCGCAGCAGGAAGTCATAGGCTTCCTGGAAGTCGCGCAGCTCGCCCGGTTGCAGGTAATGCTGCTCGGCGAGCTCATCGAGGCGCGTGATGCCGAGGCGCACCTGCGACATCCACAGGGCGTTCTGGTAGTCGCGCAGCCCGCCGACGCCGTTCTTGATGTCGGGCTCCTGCAGGAAGACGGTGTCGCCGTGCTGCGCGCGGCGGCTGCCCTGGTCCTGCAGGCGGGCCGCGATGTAGGCCTTGGGATCGTTTTGCAGGTAATGCTTCCGGTAGGCGTCGGCGAAATTCTCGTAGAGCGTCTCCGAGCCCGCGATGAGGCGCGACTCGAGCAGCGAGGTCTTGGTCTTGATGTCGCGGGCCGCCTCGGCAAACACTTCGTTGAGGGCGCGGGTCGAGTGGCCGATCTTCAGCTTCAGGTCCCAGAGGGGGTAGAGGATGCCGTTGGTCAGGTACTCCTGGAACCTGGCCACTTCCGGCGTCTTCTTGGCCTCGGGATAGAGGAACATCACGTCCACGTCGCTCAGCGGGCTGAGCTCGTGCCGCCCGTAACCGCCGAGGGCGATGAGGCACACGGGGAGGGGCGGCTCGCCGTGCAGCTTGCGCCAGCCCGCCAGGGTGGTGGTGAAAAGGGAGACCAGCAGGCCGTCCATGCGGTCGGCGAGGGCGCCGGCGACCTTGCGACCCGGCGCGCCGGCCTGATGCTGTTCCTGGATGCGGCGGCCTTCCGTTTCAAGATAGGTCCGGCAGGCGGCCAGCCGCGCGGGTGCCGGGGTGTCGCTGGTGAACACCGGCTGGTTGAGGACGGAAGGGGCGGGGCGGACGGACATGGTCGCGGGCTACATGAGCAGCGCAAATCGCTCGGGGAAAGCTGGAAATAATCCGGGCCTAAGTTGCCGCGAATTAAATATTTCTAGTTGACGGGTAAAATCGGAGACGAATACTTCGCCTCTCTCTACGCGGGTGTAGCTCAGTTGGTAGAGCACCACCTTGCCAAGGTGGACGTCGAGAGTTCGAGTCTCTTCGCCCGCTCCATTTGCAGAAGCCCTTCAGTAATGAAGGGCTTCTGTCGTTTTTGGCATGGTGGATATCATGCCGCGTTCCCAAAGCTTCCGCGGAGCCGTTGCAACGCCCTTGCGTGTCAGCTTTGCAGCAGAGGACAGGGAAAGGCCGATGAAGGCAGGAGGAACAAAAATCCTCGGCGCCGCGCTTGGCTGGCTGTGGCACACTCACCTTCGCCGCCGGCAACGCCAGGCGCTCGCCGGGTCATTGGCCAGGCCAGCCTCGACGGCCTTCTTCACCAAGATCGCGGTCACAGAGCTTCCAATCTCCTCGATAATAGCGGCAACCACTAGCGGGCAGCGTGCCGTGCCAGGCTAGTTAAGGAATAAGCACCGGACCAAGCTTCTCGAAACAGTGACCCTTGCAGGGTTTGTCTCTTACCATCCGAACGTGGCAACCAAACGTCCCACCCCTCGATCGGCTGTTGCTGGGCAACCCGGCTAGCGCGGTCCGCATTCAAGGGACCACATTCGCGACGAACCCGCTAAGCCACGCGACTCGATCCGGCTATGTACGCCCACGATGAAGGCTCGATTGCGATGTCGTCAACCCAGGCCGGCAAAAGGAGCCGGCCCCTTTTGATTCCCTGTCCAAGCTGGGAAACAATTTGTACCGGATTCTGATATCAGCACATTTAGGAGATTAATAAATGCATCCAAAGTTACATTTTAACTCACTGTTGATTATCGCGCTTTTTTTAGCGGGATGCTCTGGCGATCGAGTGGTCTACACAGGAACTTTAAATCCAAACGAGTATTGTGACATCATTGTTGAGAAAGTTGAAATCGCGCAAACGTTTGATGCGACTATATGGGACATGAAAAAGCCCCTATGGTGCACAACCTTGAGAATTAGAGATGCGCTCTCTTCGGAAAAAAAGGGAAGTACGTTTGTTGTTTGCTATCAAACACCGCCACCGATGGGACAATTTGTTGTTGGACAAACTTTAAAAATCAGGCGCTACGACTGTGAGCGTTTGTTGGCAGTGAAACGCGAGAGTATTCTCAAATGGGGAGATAGCTGGATTCAAAAAAAGTGAACCGCACAAGCCAACCAAAGCACGGTGAAGACCAGCGTGCCAAAAATTAGAAAAGCGCGTTGGACAGCTTCTCGATTACGAACCTCCTGAAAACGGAGCTAAGCTCATCTACTCTGACTGAACATCCCAACGGCCTGCCCGCCACTTACCGCTTTCCTTGGTCAACCGGAGGGAAACCCGCGGCCGATTTAATCCGCGATGAAACCGACCAGAACTGAAGT
>CAYZSN010000027.1:0-13255 GCA_964481095.1 uncultured Oleiharenicola sp.
GCCGTCCGCCGGCAAATTTTTCGGCGAACAGCACGAATTCCGCGGCACCCGCCAGCGCGTCGCGCCGCAGGTTCATCGGCGTCGTGCCGGCATGGCCGGCCCGGCCGCGGAAGGTGAGGCGGCCGCGCGTCTGGCTGGCGATGGCCGACACCGTGCCGACGGCAAGCCTGCGGTCCTCGAGCACCGGGCCCTGCTCGATGTGGACCTCCACGTAGCCGAGCAGGTCGCGCGAACGGTGCGCCGGCTTCGGCGGGACGAATCGCCGGCCGGAGTGCGCCTCGATGACCGAGCGCAGGGTCTGGCCGCGCGCGTCGGTGAGCTTGAGGTCGGCCCCCTTCAGCCGGCCGGTGTAGGCCTTGCTGCCGAGGTAGGCGCCGGTGAAGCGGACGGCCTCCTCCTCGGAAAAACCGATGATCTCGATGGCGAACGGCAGCTCCACGCCGAGGCGCTTCAGTTCCGCCAGCGCCACGATCGGCAGCAGCACGCCCAGTGCGCCATCAAAGCGGCCGGCGTTGCGCACGGTGTCGAGGTGGGAGCCCAGCAGCAGGGTCTTGGGTTTGGGATTCGGGGCCTGGGGCTCGAGCCGGCCCACGAGGTTGCCGGTATCGTCCTCGCGGATCGTGAGCCCGGCGGCGCGCATCCAGCCGCCGATCAGGTGATTCGCCCGCTCCATCGCGGGCGACAAAAACGTCCGCGTCAGCCGGCCCGGCTCGTCCGTCACCCGGCCGAGCTCATCCAGCATGCGGACGAGTTGCTGCGCTGCGGTGGCCATGGCGGTCAGCTCCCGCGATAGGTGCTATAGGCCCACGGGGTGACGAGCAGGGGGACGTGATAGGACGCCTTGGCGTCCGCGATCGCAAACCGGACCGGCACCCGGTCGAGGAACGGGGAATCCTTGTGGTGCGTGACGAAGTAGTCCTTCACGAAGAAAATCAATTCGTAGCTGCCGACCACCATGGCCGCGGAGGCGAGCAGCGGCTCCTCGGTGCGTCCGTCGAGATTGGTGTTCACCGCCTTGATCTGCGTGGGCTTGCCATCGAGGTGCCACAGCTCGATGCGCATGCCGGCCGCGGGGCGGCCGGTGGTGAGGTCGAGGACGTGGGTGCTTAGTTTTCCAGCCATGGGAGTGAGTTTGTTAATCACCAATAGACACTAAGCTCACCCTAATTGAGACCCGAACCCCGAGGCAACTGCTTCATTAGTGTATCCTCAGGGTGGATTGGTGATACCCAACGCGTCCGACAGGCGGAGCCAGGCGATTTTCTCGATTTCGCCGAGGGCGGTGGCGAACTCGGCGTCGGCGGTGTTCCCCATCCGCGCCTGCATCGCCGCGATGATCGCCGCCTTGGCGTTGAGCCGCGCGCAGATGATGAAGGGAAAACCGAACTTCGCCTTGTAGGTGTCGTTCTGCCGCGTGAACGCAGCCAGCTCGGCGTCCGTGAGTTGGTCGAGTCCGGCGCTCGCCTGTTCGCGCGTGGACTCGGCCGTAAGCCTTTTCTGCTGCGCGAGGCGGCCGGCGAGGTCCGGGTGCGCACGGATGAGCGCCAGCTGCCGGTCGCGCGGCGCGGCGCGCATCGTCGCGCAGAGCGCGGCGTGGAGCGCCTCCGCGCTGGCGAACGGGCGCCGCGGCCACGTCAGCTCCGCCACCCAGGGCGAATGCTCGAACAGGTGGCCGAGTTTGGTCACAAAAACGGCCTGATCGGATTGATTGATCTGGATGAGCGAAGTCACGAGGAAGAATTGGCCGCAAAAAGGCGCAAGAAGCGAAAAAATCTGTTCCGCGCCTTTTGCGCTGCTTTGCGGCGATCTGCTTAAGGGAGAAGTTCGTACGCGGGCAGCGACAGGAACTCGTCGAACTCCGCGCTCTTCGACATGCGCATGAAAAGCTCGGTGGCCTCCTTGAAATGGCCCGAGTTGTAGCGCTCGTCGCCGTACTCGGCCCTGATCGCGGCGAGTTCGAGCGGGAGAAGCTCGTCGTAGAGCTTCGCCGTGACCGGGCGGCCGTCGCTCAGCTTCGCGCCGAACTTCAGCCATTGCCAGAGCTGCGAGCGGGAGATTTCCGCCGTCGCCAGGTCCTCCATCAGGTGGTGGATCGGCTCGGCGCCGGAACCGCCGAGCCAGGCCTCGAGGTAGCGGACACCGACGTGGAGGTTCCACCGGACGCCGGCCTCGGTGATCGGGCCGTGCAACGGCGCGAGCAGGTCGGCGGCGGTGACCTTCACCTGGTGGATCACGTTGAGCTGGTTCACCCCCTTCATGTGCTCGCCGAACGCCTCGAGGGCGGTCGCGACCAGGCCCGGGTGCGCGACCCACGTGCCATCGTGGCCGGCCTTCACCTCGCGGGTCTTGTCGGCCCGGACCTTCGCCAGCGCGGCGGCGTTCGCGGCGGGGTCGTTGCGGATCGGGATCTGCGCCGCCATGCCGCCCATCGCATAGGCGCCGTGGCGGTGGCAGACGTTGATGATGTGCGTCACGTAGGCGCGCAGGAACGGCACGTCCATCGTGATGAGCGTGCGGTCCGGGAACAGGTAGCCGGGGCGGTTGCGCAGCTTCTTCACCATGCTGAACATGTAGTCCCAGCGGCCGGCGTTGAGGCCGGACGCATGCTCGCGCAGCTCGTAGAGGATTTCCTCGGCCTCGAACGCGCCGGTGATCGTCTCGATCAGCATGGTGGCGCGGATCGTGCCGCGCGGGAGGCCGAGGGCGGCCTGGGCGTGGACGAACACGTCGTTCCAGAGCCGCGCCTCGAGGTGGCTCTCCAGCTTGGGCAGGTAGAAGTACGGGCCGGAGCCGCGCGCGATGAGCGCCTTGGCGTTGTGGAAGAAGTACAGGCCCCAGTCGAAGAGCGACGCGGAGACTCGCGCGCCCTGATAGTGGACGTGCTTCTCTTCCATGTGCCAGCCGCGTGGGCGGGCGACGACCACCGCGATCTTTTCCTTCAGCGCGTATTTTTTCCCCTCGGGCGAGGTGTAGGCGATGGTCCGGCGGGCCACGTCGCGCATGTTGACCTGGCCGTCCATGACGTTCTCCCACGTCGGCGAGTTGGCGTCCTCGAAATCGGCCATCCAGCACTGTGCGCCGGAATTGAGCGCGTTGATCGCCATCTTGCGGTCGACCGGCCCGGTGATCTCGGTGCGGCGGTCAAGGAGGTCGGGCGGGATGGGCGCGACCTTCCAGTCGCCGCCACGGATGGCCGCGGTCTCGGGCAGGAAGTCGGGCAGTTGCCCGGCGTCGATCTGCTGCTGGCGTTCGACGCGCTTGGCGAGAAGTCCGAGGCGGCGCGGGCCGAATTTCTCGAACAGGCCGGCGAGGAACGCGCCGGCTTCCGGCGTCAGGATTTCGGCGTAGCCCGGGTTCATCGGGCCCCGGATCTCGAGGCCGCTGACGGTGGGATAAGAACTCATGATTGGCGCCAAGGCTAAAGCCGGATGCGTGCCTGTCAGCACAAGATTCAACATCCCTTTGTCTCGCGCCAAGGTTGCAAAGTGCGCCACGGGATTCCTTGGCGTTCGTTGCGACCTTGGCGTGAGGCCCGAGGGTTGGGCAGCGTGCATCTGTCTCGCCAGTGGCCTGCTCTTTGCTTTGATGCCGGGCGCAATGAGCCAGGAACAATTCATGCGCGAGGCGATCGCGCTCGCGGAAAAAGGCATGGCCGGCGGCCAGGGCGGGCCGTTCGGCTGCGTGGTGGTGCGCGCGGGCCAGGTCGTCGGCCGCGGCAACAACCGCGTGACCTCGACCAACGACCCGACGGCGCACGCCGAGATGGTCGCGATCCGCGACGCCTGCGCCGGGCTCAAGACCTTCCAGCTGACCGACTGCGAGCTCTACACCAGCTGCGAGCCGTGCCCGATGTGCCTGTCGGCGATCTACTGGGCCCGCATCCCGCAGGTCTATTACGCCAACACGCGGCAGGATGCCGCGGACATCGGGTTCGACGACGACTTCATCTACCGCCAGATCCCGCTGCCGCTGGAGCTGCGCGCGATCAAGATCCAGCCGCTGCTGCGCGCGGAGGGCCTCGCCACCTTCAAGGCCTGGGCCGGCAAGCAGGACAAGGTCCGCTACTGACCGCCATGGACGCCTACCTGCTTGACTTCCTCGGCCTGCTCGTGCGCTGGCTGCATGTCATCGCCGGCATCGCGTGGGTCGGCTCGTCATTCTACTTCATCTGGCTCGACAACACCATCGAGCCGCCGCCGGAGGGTTCCGACGCGAAGAAGAAGGGGGTCGGCGGCGAACTCTGGGCCGTGCACGGCGGCGGCTTCTACAACCCGCAGAAGTACACCGTCGCCCCGGCCGCGCTGCCGGAAAAACTGCACTGGTTCAAGTGGGAGGCCTACACGACGTGGCTGTCGGGCACGGCGCTGCTCGTGCTCGTGTACTGGCTGCGCGCCGCGTCGATGATGGTGGACGCCAACGTGCGCGCCCTCACGCCGCTGCAGGCCGTCGGCATCGGCGCGGCCAGCATGGTCGGCTCGTGGATCGTGTACGACCTGCTCTGCCGGTCGCCGCTCGGCAGGCGCGACGGCCTGCTCGGGCTCGTCGTCTTCGGCCTGATCGGCGCGCTGGCCTACGGGCTGGCGCACGCGCTCGGCGGGCGCGCGGCGTTCATCCACGTCGGCACCGCGATCGGCACCATCATGGCGGGCAACGTCGCCATGGTGATCATCCCGGGCCAGCGCCGGATGGTGACGGCGATGAAGGCCGGGGAGGCGCCGAACCCCGAGGACGGCAAGCGCGCGAAGCAGCGCAGCGTGCACAACAACTATTTCACGCTCCCCGTGATCTTCATCATGCTGAGCAACCACTACGCCGCGACGTATGCGCACCCCTACAATTGGGCGGTGCTGATGCTCATCGCGGCGGCGGGCGTGAGCATCCGGCATTTCTTCAACCGCAAGCACAAGGGCGTGTACGCCTGGCAGTATCCCGCGCTCGGCGCCGTGCTGCTCGGCGTGGCGGCGTGGTGGACCGCGCCGCACCTCCAGCCGCTGCCGCCCGTCGAGGGCGCGGTGAACTTCAACCGCGTGCGCGGCATCCTCGGCGAGCGCTGCGTCGCCTGCCACTCCCCCGCCCCGACCTTCCCCGGCATCACGGCGCCGCCCGCGGGCGTGCTGCTGCACGCGCCGGCGGACATCCTCGCGAATTCGCAGCGCGTCTACCAGCAGGTGATCGTCACGCGCATCATGCCGCTCGGCAACGCCACCGGCATGACCGACCAGGAGCGCGCGGTCATCGCCGCCTGGATCAAGGCCGGCGCCAAGCCGGAGTAGCCGCCCCGGCCGCGGGGAAGCGCGGGGCGTTCCCCGGGGAAAAGTTCCGCAATTTCTGCAAAAATTCCCACCCGGCGAACCCGGGCGGGGCCCGCCGGTCGATAGGTTGTCCACACGACGGTTTGCCGTCGTTTCCCTCAACCCAAACCCAATACGACCATGAAAAAGCGTAGCGAATCGGCGGAAACGCCCGAACAACTGGTCACCCAGCTCCGCGGCCTGCTCACCGAGGCCGAACATCTCATCGGCACCTCCGCCGGCGAATACGTCGGCGAAAAGGCCGAGGCCCTGCGCGAACGTTTCGGCGCCGCCCAGGAACGCCTGCAGGAACTCTATGACGCCACCCGTGAAAAGGTGGTCGATGGCGCGAAGACCGCCGACAAGGCGATCCGCTCCCATCCGTACGAGTCCCTCGCCGTCGCCCTCGGCATCGGCGTCCTCATCGGCTTTCTCGCGCGCCGCCCGAGCCATTGACCCGCGATGAGCCTGCCCGAACGCGATCCGGCCCCGCCCGGCTTCCTTGACTCCCTGCGCGGGCTCGGCGTGAACCTCCTCGGCACGGTCCACGACCGCGTCGAGCTGTTCACCATCGAGCTGCACGAGGAGAAGGTGCGCCTCATCCAGATCCTGCTCTGGATCGGGGCGATCGCTTTCGCGGCCGTCATGGCCATGACCTTTGTGAGCCTGACGCTGGTCTACCTGTTCTGGGACACCGCGCGGCTCGTCGTGCTCGGCGGGCTGGCCGCCTTTTATCTCCTCGCCTTTGGCGCCGCCACGTTCGCCTTCCGCCGCTACCTCGCGCGCCAGCCGCGGCCGTTCGACGCCACGCTGCAGGAATTCCAACAGGACCGCTCATGTATGCGGAACGGGAACTGAAGCGGCTCGCCGAGGTGAAGGCCGGCCTGCGCCGCCGCATCACGCGGCGCCGCGCCGAGACCGCCGCGCAAATCACCCGCGTCGCGCAGCCGTTGCACTGGATCGACCGCGTCCGCGGCTGGTGGCGGCAGGCCGGGCCGATCGCCAAGGTGGCCGCCGGACCCGCCGGCGCGTGGCTGCTGCGCCTGCTCTTCCGCCGCCGCAAACTGGCCGGCCCGCTGATGCGCTGGGGCCCAACCATTTGGAGTTTCGTGCGCGGGTTTGTCCGGCCCGGTGCCCGCAGCGCCGCCGCCTGACTTCACCCGCAGGTTTTCTCAGTTTACACGACCGGCTTTCTGGCAACTGTTTGCCCCCTATGCCGACCGAGAATTACCACCAGGAGCACTACCCGACCGTCACGCCGCGTTTCGATGATGACGATGATGACGAGCGCGAAGAGGGCACGCCGAAGCCGTCGGTCGCCCCCGTCGGCGCGCTGATCCAGAAAAAATTCCTCGAGCAGCGGAAGATCTTCCTCTGGGGCGCCGTCACCGACGAGACCGCCAAGGATCTCACCGAGAAGCTGCTGTACCTCGAGGCCATCGGCCCCGGCAAGGAGATCACCTTCTACATCAACAGCCCCGGCGGCTCGATCACCGCCGGCATGGCCGTGTACGATACGATCAAGATCATCACCTCGCCGGTGAAGATCGTCGTCACCGGCATGGCCGCCTCGATGGGCTCGATCCTGCTCTCCGCCGCGAAGAAGGGCAACCGGTACATCTACCCGCACGCCCGCGTGCTGATCCACCAGCCGCTCATCAGCGGCCGCATGGTCGGCCCGGCCTCGGACATCAACATCCAGGCAAAGGAAATGGAGAAGCTCCGCGTCGAGCTGAACCAGATCCTCGCGACCGCCTCGGGCCAGTCCTACGACAAGGTCAGCCGGGATTCCGACCGCGATTTCTACCTCAACGCCGAGGAAGCCATCGCGTACGGCCTCGCCGACCACATCGTGACGAAGCTGTAAGCGGCCGGCCTTTTCGTTTCACCAAGCGCCCCGGTTTTCGGGGCGCTTTTGTTTTGGTCAGTGCACGGCCTTCTTCGCGAACGGCCGATACAGCGGGTCCCCGACCGCGACTTCCTGCCAGCTCAGCGCCGGAAGCGAGTAATAGACCGCATCACCGAAATTTTTTCCCCGGCCGAGCGCGCGCACCAACAGGTCCGGCCGGTGGGAGAACTGCAGGAACGGCTCGAAGACATTTCCCACCGTCGCCGTGACCCCCCGAGCGACAAACGGACCGCACCAGCCCGTGGTGGCCGAGCGCAGGGTCGAAGCGGAAAAACTGTGGATGTGCACGGCGACCGCTCCCGGTGGAAAAACGAAGCCATCCCGCGTGAAGGGCCCAACGATGTCCTGCGCATACCATCCGAAGTACCACACGGGATTGTCGAAGCGGACTTCCGGGCCGAAAGTCCCGGCCGTATTTTCCACCTCGCCGTCGAAACCCAGGCCGCTGAGCTGCGCCTGGACCGAGCGCAGCCATTTGTCGCCGTCGGGATGCGGGCCGTTGAAATCCACATAATAGCGGCCCGCCAGCCCGGTCTGTTCGGCCTTGAGGGCCGACCGGACCAGTTGCTGCGCGCTCTCCCAAGTCGGCCCGTCCAGCCGGCAAACCTTGACCACCAGCCGGCCATCCAGCGTGGACGGTCCTTCCTGTTCGAAGAGCGGATTGCCCAGCAAACCGGCAATTTCATAGCTGCTCAGCGCCAGCAGGCTCAGTTCCGCATCCACCGCGGCTTCGTTGCGGTTGAGCGGCGGGGCGATCCGCGTGGGAACAGGCAGCAGGGTCGGGTCGTTGTAGATGCGCAGCGGCACGCCACGGCACGTGACGAGATAGGAAAGCTGGTGGCCGGTGAAGGCGTAGCGCTTGCGCCCGTAGCGATCGAGTAGCGTGCTCGCCAGGCCTTCGAGCCAACCGCGGGCATACAGTTCGTCCTGCAACGGCTGCCAGACCTGGTCGATGAACTGGCGCCAGGTGATGCTTTCCTCCTCGGGGAGCGGGAGGGCGATGATGTTCGCAGGCGGCACGCCGCGGCTGCCGGCGTAGAAATGCGCGAGGGCGACTGATTCCGGCTGGCGCGAGTTGGCGAGGATGACGAGGTGTGCTTCCGGTCCTTCGGCCCGGAGAGTGAGAGGGAAAGTGAAAGTGCAGCAGAGCAGAAGCCGGCGCCAGAATTCCGCCCTGAGCCACCCGGATCCGGTCACTTTCACTCTCACTCTCACGATCAACCCTGGCCGAGACGGAAACCGAGCCACACGCCCAGCAGGCACAGGCCGACTGACAACAGAACGTTGGCCGCCGCCAGGCCCCACCGGCCCTGCTGGATCTGTTCCAAGGTCTGCCAGCTGAACGTCGAGAAGGTCGTGAAACCGCCGCAAAAGCCGGTGGCCAGCAAGGCGCGCCAGCGCAGCGCGGATGCGGGCTCCGCCGCGCCCAGCCGCGCCATCAGCCAGCCGATCAGGCACGAGCCGGCCACATTGATGAGCAGGATCGCCCACGGGAAGCGTGACGGCAGGACATGCGCGATCAGGGCGCGCGCCACCGAGCCCGTGGCCCCGCCGAGCGCGATCAAACCCAGGACTGTCCACGAGAGGTTCATTTGCCGGGGACGGGGAGGCCGTTGCGCTTGGCGAGCATGGTGCGGAGGTAGGTGTCGACCGGCGCCGATTTCCATGCGGTGACCCAGAGTTTCGCCAGCATGTCGCCGCCGGCCATGAGGCGGTCCTCGACGAAGGCCTTGCCCTGCGGCGAAACGGGCTGGTCGTTGGGGACGAACTTGCCGTCCGGGCCGGTGTGGCCGTTGCCGAGCAGGCCGTCCTTCTCCAGCTGGTAGAGCGGCTCGACGAGCGCATTGCTCGCCAGGATATACTCCATCGCGGCGATGAAGATCGGGTCGCGTCCGTCGGGCGGCGTGGTCGCCGGCAGCGCCTCCGCCGGCGTCATGCGCGCCTTGAGCGAATCGGCGCTGATGCCTGCCTTGCCGATGAGGCCGCCGTCGATCCAGCTGTGAAAGCCAACCCACGTCGTGAAGCCGCGGGGATTGGCGCCCACCCAGCCGGCATGGTGGATCGTCGTGTGCAGCGGCTGTGCGCAATCGCCGACATAATGCCCGAGGATGCCCATGGCGTAGATCGCGTCCTCGCGGGCGTTCGCGAGTTCCACCGGGGTTCCGCCCATTTCCTCGTAGGCCTTGAGGTAGGAAAAGGCGGAGCGCACCTTCTGGGTCCACTCGGCGATGGCCCACGGCGCGAAGCCGGCCCACTCGCGGGTGTGGTCCGTGTTCTTCGCCGCGTCGATCGCACGGAATTTCTCCGGGTGCGCCGCGCGGCCGGCGGCGAAGGCCACGACAAAATCGTAGCGGAAGGAGGAAACGGTGCGCGGGTCCAGCCCGGCGTCGGGCAACTGCTCGATGTCGAGGTAGTGGTCGGTCCAGCTGGCGCCGACCTGCTTCAGCCACGGATCCACGTTGCGCTGGCGGTCCGGGACGTTGGCGAGGTACACGATGCGCTCGGCGGCGGCCGGTTCGCGCACAAAGGCCGGAAAATCCGCCGGCAGCGCGGCGAGGGCCAGCTGGTTGACCGCGCGGTGGCCGTTGTAATCCCAGGCGTGCGCCGCGGCGGCGAGCGTGAGCGAGGCGAAGGCGAGGAGACGGAGTTTGCTGGCGTTCATTGGGCGGGAGGTGGCGGGGGATGGATGGCGGCCAGCAGCGCGCTGTAATCCTGCACGCCGGCGGCGATGGCCTCGGCGATGCGCTGGCGGAACTCGGGGGTGCCGACGCGCGCGGCCTCGGTGTCGTTGGACAGGTAGGCGGCCTCGAGCAGCGCGGCCGGGCAGTCGGGGAAACACAACACGCGCAACCGGCCGCGCTTGAAGCCGCGGTCCGAGGTTTTCAGGTGGCTGAGCAGGCTGCGGTGGAGGTGAAACCCGAGCACGGCGTTGGCGATGTCCTGGCGGTTGCCGGGAAAGGCCCTGCCCGTGAGCGAGTCGCCGTTGTTGTCCGTGCTCGAGAACTGGAACTGCGGGGTCATGACGTAGGTCTCGCTGCCCATGACCCGCGGCGCGTCGCGCGGTTCGACGGCGTTGAAGTGCACGCTGAGAAAAAGGTCCGCCTTGAGCTCGTTGGCCAGGGCGGCGCGGCGCTCGAGGTCGGTGCGCTGGTCGGCCGCCAGTTTCACGTCCTCGTTGCGCGTGAGCTTCACGGTGTAGCCGCGCGCCTCGAGCAGCTTCTTCAGCCGCTGCACGACGTCGAGGGTCATGTCCTTTTCGTTCAGCTTCAGCCGGAGGTTCTGCTTGCCCGGGTCGGCGCCGCCGTGGCCGGCATCGAGCAGGATCAGCTTCGGCGGGGCGGGCAGCTGCACGCCGTGGTCCTCGGGCCGGAGCAGCGGCGCGATGGTCTTGATGACGTCGATCTTGCCCACCCAAAGCTCGTCCCGGTGGAACAACACCGGCGCGCCCAGGAAGACGCGCACGCCGTCGAGGTAGCAGTCGCGCTGGTTGGTCTCGAAACGGACGCGCACGCCGTGGGCGTCGGCCACGGTGCGGGCGAACTCGGGCTTCGCCCATGCGGCCTTGAGGCCGTAGCGCTTGGCGATGTCCCTCACGCTGACGTAATCCGCGCCCTGGAGTTTGGTGAAAGGCCACAGCTGCTCCGGCGGCCGGGTCGGTGCGGTCCGCACGGGGATGGGAACCGGCGCGGGTGGCGGGGTCGCAGCAGCCACCGGTGGTTCGTCCCTGGGCTTGGCCGGGACGGGAGCGGCGGGCGGGGCGGCGGCCGGAGCCGAGGTTGCCGGCGCCGCGCAGGCCGTCAGGAGGGCGGCGATGATTCCCAGCAGGCCGCGTGCGGTGAGCCGCGCCATGAGGTCGGGCCGCGGGTTATTCCCCGGCGGGCGGGTGCGGGTTCGCCTCCGGCGCGTGCTCGCGCACGTATAACTTAGGTTTCCGCTTGTTGGCCGGGAGCGGGGAAAGCATGACGTTGATCTGCTTGCCGGTGAGCTTCGGCTCGGAATCGGGGTGACCCATCGTCTCCAGCTCGGCCAGCGCCTTCTTCATGACGTCGAAGCCCATCTCGGTGTGGGCCATCTCGCGGCCGCGGAACTTGAGGCGGAGCTTCACCTTGTTGCCGTGGTCGAGGAATTCCTCGGCGTGGCGCAGCTTGGTCTCGAAGTCGTGGTGTTCGATGCGGACGGTGAACTCGATTTCCTTCAGCTTGGTGCCGGCCGGCTTGTTGTGCGCGTGCTTCTTCTGCTCCTCGTACACGTACTTGCCGAAATCCATGATGCGGCACACCGGCGGCGTGGCGGCGGCGGCGACCTCGACCAGGTCGAGGTTGAACTGCAGCGCGAGGGCGATGGCCTTCGGCGTATCCATGATCCCCAGCTGGCGGCCTTCGGGGCTGATCACACGAACCTGCGGCGACTTGATCCGCATGTTGCGGCGGATGGCGGCGAAGGGGTCGTTGTTGCGACGGTTGTCGCGGTTATAGGGAGGGCGGCCGCCGGACGAAGAGGAAGGAAGTGCCATTCAGTTGTTTTGCTTGGAGCGAGTTGGAATCGGGGGGTGTTTTTTGCCCCTATCGCCGAGGATGACAATCCCTATTTCCACCGGCGAATGGTCGTGAAAACGTCACACGCTGAAACTCTCACCGCACGAGCAGGAGGCCTTGGCGTTGGGATTGCTGAACTTGAAGCCCCCGCCGATCATCTTGTCGGAGAAATCGACCTCGGTGCCCTTGAGGTAGAGCGCGGTCTTGGCGTCCACCAGCACCGGGATGCCGGCGCTCCGCACCAGGATGTCGCCGCGCTTCGGCATGGGCGCGAAGCGGAGCTTGTAGCTCAGGCCGTTGCAGCCGCCCCCGGTGATGGCGACGCGGAGAAAATCCCCCTGCCCCTCGCGCGCGATGAGTGCGGCCACCTTGGCGCCGGCGGGCGCCGTGAGGCGAACGAGGTTCTCGTTGCCTTCGCGGACACCCTCGGCGGGCGGCGGGACGGTGGAGGGAGCGGACATGGGCACAACCTATGTCCCGACGCGGAGTTTAATCAAGCGCCGCGCCACGGTGACGGCGTTGGTGAAACTGCGCGCGCTTGCCTTCCCCCGCCCTGCGATCCCGAAGGCCGTGCCGTGGTCGGGACTCGTCCGCACGTGCGGCAGGCCGAGGGTGACGTTCACCGCCTCGTCGAAATCGATCACCTTCAGCGGCGCGAGCCCCTGGTCGTGGTACAGCGCCACAACCACGTCGAACTCGCCCCGCAAGGCGCGCGCGAACAGCGTGTCGCCCGGCTGGCACAGCGAGAGGCCGGGAAAACGCGGCTGCAGGTGCGCGAGCGCCGGGTTGATGAAATCCCGCTCCTCGAGGCCGATGAGTCCGTCCTCGCCGGCGTGCGGGTTGAGCCCGCAGACGCCGATGCGCGGCGCCGGGATGCCGTCGGCCTTCGCGAGCTGGTCCGCCGCCGCAATCGTGCGGTGGAGCAGGTTGGGCCCGAGCACGCGCACCACCTCGTGCAGCGGGATGTGCCACGTCGCCAGCGCAACGCGCAGCTTGCCGCCGCAAAAGCTCATCACCGGGTCGCCGCCCCAGCGCGCGGCGTAGAATTCGGTCTGCCCGGGAAAGGGATACCCGATCGCCGCCAGGCGCTCCTTGCTGACGGGGCCGGTGACCACGCCGGAAAATTCGCCCCGTTTGCAGCCGTCGGCCGAACGCTCCATCGCGGCCCATGCCACCAGCGCGCCGTCGCCGTCGGGCTGGCCGGGCGTGGCCGCGTAATCCTCGAGGCCGACGGGAATCTTCGCCACGGCGGCAGGCAGCGTCTCCAGCCAGCGCGCCGGGCCGATGACCGCCACGGACGCCGCCTCGGCCGGGTTGGCCGCGAGCCAGGCCGCGATGATCTCCGGGCCGACGCCCGCCGGATCACCGCACGTGAGCGCCAGGCGTTTCATCCCTCGGACTCGCTCGCGGTCACGCCGGCGTGGCCGTGCGGGCGCGCGAAGCCGCGCTTGCCGCCCGCGAAGAATTCGAGGAAGCGCCGAGCATCAGCCGTCTTCACGCCGGCCGCGAGGCGGGCCGCA
>CAYZSN010000028.1:0-12100 GCA_964481095.1 uncultured Oleiharenicola sp.
CTGGGGCATCCGGACGTGCGCTTCACGATCGTGGCCGACATGGGCCACGATGTCTGGAACCGCATCTACGCCGGGCAGGACCTCTACGACTGGCTGCTCAAGCAGAAGAAACCCCACCCCGCCCAACCTTAAGCCATGAAACGCTTCCTCACCCTCCTTTCCTGCCTGCTGCTCGCCGCGCTCGCCGCCCAAGCTCAGCCAGCCAGCAACGCCACCGGCGCCCAACAGGTCGTGTCGCCCGACGTGGCCGCTGACCGCTCGGTCACGTTCCGGCTCTACGCGCCGAACGCCCAGGCCGTCACGGTCAACGGCGACGTCTTCCCCCAGCCCGCGAACGGGCCGGCGATGACCAAGGACGCCGCCGGCGTGTGGTCGTACACCTTGCCGCCGACCGAGCCGGGCATCTACGGCTATTACTTTCGCGTGGACGGCGTGCGCCTCGTCGACCCGAGCAACCTGTTCATCTCCTCCAGCGCCGAGTTCCTTAAAAGCTACGTGGAGGTGCCCGGCGACGGCCCGCAGTTCTGGTCGGTGCAGGACGTCCCGCACGGCCAGCTGCACGAGGTCTGGTACCGCAACCCCGCCCTCGGCCAGCGCCGCGTGATCGTCTACACGCCGCCGGGTTACGACCCGGCGGCGGCCAAGACCTACCCGATCCTCGTGCTCATGCATTCGACGACGGACAACGAGACGTTCTGGTCGCGCATCGGCCGGGCCAACTTCATCCTCGACAACCTCCTCGCCGGGGGGAAATCGCGCCCGATGCTGCTGGTGATGCCGTTCGGCCACACTTCGGTGCCGCGCGGGCCCGAGGAAGGCGCCGGCGGCAAGGACCTCTACGACGTCGCCGTCATCGGCCGCGACGTGGTGGATTATGTGTTGCCGCTGGTGGTCGAGAAATTCCACGGCAGCCCGCGCGCGCAGGATCGCGCCATCTTCGGCTTCGCCATGGGCGGCTACCAGGCGATCACCATCGGCCTCAATCATCCGGACCAGTTCGGCTATGTCACCGCCTCGAGCGCGAATTTTCGCCCGGCCATGGACCTCGGGGTGAACTTCGCGGCGCTGAATGCCGGCGACCCCGTGGCGAAGAAAAACCTCCGTTACATCGCCCTGATGACCGGCACCGGCGAGGCCGGCGCCATCCCGCAGAGCAAGCGCGTGGTGGACTATCTCACCGGCCAGGGCCTGCGCGTGGACTGGGCCACGCCCAACGGCAACCACACCTGGCACAGCTGGCGCGGTTATTTCCGCGAGATGCTCGAGCGGAAGTTCTTCGTCGACGATCCGTACGCGACCGCCCCGGTCGCGGGCAAACATTGAGCGTCATGCGCCGGCCCGTCCTCCTGCTGTTGTTCGCCGCTTTGGCCGCGCTGGGGCGCGCCGCGGAGCCCGCGCCGCCGCCCCGCCCGACGGAATGGGCGATGGCGGTGAAGGATGTGCCGCTGGCCAATTGCTACCGCGTGAGCGACGAACTCTACCGCTGCGAACAACCGGAGGCATCCGACATCGCCGGGCTGCGGGCCATGGGCATCCGCTCCCTGCTCAACCTCCGGCAGCACCACAAGGATGCGCGGGCGTTCGAGCAGGCCGGTTTCAGGCTGTTCCGCGAGCGCATGGAGGCGGACGAGCTCACGGTCGACGACCTCGTCGCGGCGCTCCGCCAGTTTCGCGCCGCGCCAAAGCCGGTGCTGGTGCATTGCTGGCACGGCAGCGACCGCACCGGCTCGGTCGTTGCGGCCTACCGCATCGTCTTCCAGGGCTGGACGCCCGCCGCTGCCCTCGACGAGCTGCGCCACGGCGGATACGGCTACCACGAGAAATGGTTTCCGAACATCATCAGGTTGTTCGAGAAACTTGACGCGGCGGACCTGCGCCGCCGCGTGCTGGCGGCCGATCCGTCGGCGATCCAGTAGCCCCGCTTCACGGGACCCTGCGCATTTCATGAAATGTGCTTCAGACGGTCCCGGCCGGCCCGGATTGCTTTTGACCGGGCCCGGCTCGCGCGCTTAGTTGGCGGACTTCATTTCATCTCTGGCTTATCGCTTAAAGCTTACGGCCTGCCGCTCCTTTTCCCATGTCCGCCACCATCATCTACACGAAGACCGACGAGGCCCCGGCGCTCGCCACCTATTCCCTCCTGCCGATCGTGCAGGCCTTCACCAAGCACGCGGACATCAAGGTCGAGACGCGCGACATCTCCCTCGCCGGCCGGATCCTGGCGGTCTTCGCCGATCAATTGCCCGCCGCCCAAAAGACCGGCGACGCGCTCGCCGAGCTCGGCGCCCTGACGCTCAAGCCCGAGGCCAACATCATCAAGCTGCCCAACATCAGCGCGTCGGTGCCGCAGCTGAAGGAAGCCATCGCCGAGCTCCAGTCGCACGGCTACGCGGTGCCGGATTATCCCGAGGCGCCCAAGACGGACGCCGAGCAGGACGCCAAGGCGCGCTACGACAAGGTCAAGGGCTCCGCGGTCAATCCGGTGCTGCGCGAGGGCAACTCCGACCGCCGCGCGCCGAAGGCCGTGAAGGATTACGCCCGGGCCCACCCGCATTCCATGGGCAAGTGGTCGCCCGACTCCAAGACCGTCGTCGCCACCATGGGCCGCCACGATTTCTTCGCCAACGAGAAGTCCGTCACCGTCCCCGCCGCCACGACGGTGAGGATCGAGTTCGTGGGCGCCGACGGCGGCGTAAAAGTCCTGAAGGACAAGACCGCGCTCAAGCCCGGCGAGATCCTCGACGCCACGGCGCTGAGCATCTGGTCACTGAACGCGTTTTTCGACGACGAGATCGCCAAGGCCCGCGCGGACCGCGTGCTGCTCTCGCTGCACCTCAAGGCCACGATGATGAAGGTGTCGGACCCGATCATCTTCGGCCACGCCGTCCGCCGCTATTTCAGGAACCTGTTCGACAAGCACGGCGAGACGTTCGCCGCGCTCGGCGTCGACCTCCGGAACGGCTTCGGCGACCTCGTCACCAAGATCGCCCAGCTCCCGCCGGCGAAGAAGGCGGAGATCGAGGCCGACATCCAGGCGACCTACGCCGCCGGCCCCGCCCTCGCCATGGTCAACTCCGACCAGGGCATCACCAATCTCCATGTCCCGAGCGATGTCATCGTCGACGCCTCCATGCCCGCGATGATCCGCGCCGGGGGCAAGATGTACGACGCGGCCGGCAAGCTCCAGGACACGCGCGCGCTGATTCCCGACAGCTCCTACGCCGGCATCTACGAGGTGACCGTCGAGTTCTGCAAGAAGCACGGCGCGTTCGATCCCAAGACGATGGGCTCCGTGCCGAACGTCGGCCTCATGGCCCAGGCCGCCGAGGAATACGGCTCGCACAACAAGACCTTCGAGGCGCCCGGTGCCGGCAGGATTCGCGTCGTCGACGCCGAGAACAAGGTGCTGCTCGAGCACGCCGTGGAACAGGGCGACATCTGGCGCGCGTGCCAGACCAAGGACGCCGCCGTGCAGGACTGGGTGAAGCTCGCGGTCAACCGCGCCCGCCTGTCGAACACGCCCGCCGTCTTCTGGCTCGACGCGAAGCGCGCCCACGACGCGCAGGTCATCGCCAAGGTGAAGACGTGCCTCGCCCAACACGACACCAAGGGCCTCGACCTGCGCATCCTTGCGCCGACCGCGGCCTGCGCCTTCACGCTCGAGCGCCTCAAGGCCGGCCAGGACACGATCTCCGTCACGGGCAACGTGCTCCGCGACTACCTCACCGACCTCTTTCCCATCCTCGAGGTCGGCACGAGCGCCAAGATGCTCTCGATCGTCCCGCTGATGAACGGCGGCGGCCTGTTCGAGACCGGCGCCGGCGGGTCGGCGCCGAAGCACGTCGAGCAGTTCCTGCAGGAAAACTACCTGCGCTGGGATTCGCTCGGCGAGTTCTTTGCGCTCGCGGCCTCGCTCGAGCACCTCGCCATCACGCAGCAGCACGCCAAGGCCAAAGTGCTGGCCGACACGCTCGACGCCGCCAACGGCAAGTTTCTCGAGAATGACAAGTCGCCTGGCCGCAAGCTCGGCACGATCGACAACCGCGGCTCGCATTTCTACCTGTGTCTCTACTGGGCCCAGGCGCTGGCCGCCCAGTCGGCCGACGCCGGATTGCAGAAGATCTTCCAGCCCGTCGCCGAGAAGCTGGCGGCCGCCGAAAAGCAGATCGTCGCCGAACTTCTCGCGGTCCAGGGCCAGCCCGTCGATGTCGGCGGTTACTACCAGCCCGACGACCGGAAGGCCGCGGCCGCGCTGCGCCCCAGCGCGACGCTGAACCAGATTCTCAGCAGCCTATAAGTCCTGGGGGGGGCCTATATGTCTTGTAGGACCTATGCCTTTCTCCTCACTTCCAGCCGGGCCTTCCTCATCCGCTCCCGCAAGCCGCCCTCCTCGAGGAAATCCTGCTCCATCCGGCGAAGCTGCTGATCGAGCAGGGAGTTGGCCTGATGGATCAGGCAGATCGCAATATTGGCCACCACCTCGGGTAGCCGACGCCTTGGCTCCCTCGATGATGTTTTGTTTCCCGGAGCGCGCCGCCTGGACCATCTGGTCCGTGGTCCGGTCACCCTTGGCGTGGAAGCGTCCGCAAAACCCGTGCGTAAGATCGTAGATGATCTCCGCCTTTCGAAATGATTTCAGTTCACGGTAGTTCCCATGATCCGGCAGGAAGCCGGCCGGCTGATCGCTGGATTGCACACTTGAGGGCTATTCACGCTCGCCGGTGCGCCAAGCAACCAAGCGTTAACAAAGTGTTATCGGAACACAGGTCTCATAAGACGCATGGGACCTATGCCCTATTCAAGCCCCGCCGCTCTCGCGCAGCCATTGCGCGGCGCGGGCGACCAGCTCGGCGTGGGAGTCGAGGCCAAGCTTGTTCTTGATGTTCTCGCGGTGCGTCTCGACGGTCTTGACGCTGACGCCGAGCTTCGCGGCGACCGCCTTCGTCGCCAGCGCCTGACCCACCAGCCGGAAAACCTGCAGCTCGCGGTTCGTGAGCCCGGCCGCGAGGCCGGTCCCGGCGTGCTTGCTGCCCGCCACTTCCGAAGCCGCTCGGTTGGACAGGCCCGCCGGCATCACGATGCTGCCGTCCGCCGCGTCGCGAATGGCGCGGAAGAGCAGGCCCACCGCATCGCGCTTCCCCACGAAGGCGCACGCCCCCGCTTGCAGGCACCGCACGGCGTAAACGTCGGCCGGTTGCGCCGTGAACACCACGATGCGCATCTGCGGCGCCGCGCCGAGCAGGTCCTGGATCAACGCGAGGCCGTCCGCATCGCCGAGCATCAGGTCCATCACGAGCACCTGGGGTGCGGCTTCGCCGACGATCAGGCGCAACTCGGCCGCCGTGGCGGCGCTGTTGGTGACCGCCATGTCGCACTCGTCGGAAATCAGTCGCGCCAAGCCCTCGCGCATGGCCGGCGAATCGTCGGCGATGTGCACGCTCAGGCGTGGCTTGGCGGGAGTGGGAGCACCGAGGGTGACCGGCATGGGAGAAGAGAGAAAGCACGGGCGCGACCCGGTCACAAGCGGCAATCCCTCAGGGCGCACCTGAGGCCCAAATGAGGGGCTGTGCCTGATGCGGCCCGCCCCTTTTCTGGTATAGTCGGCGCCACACAACCCAACCCTTATGCCCAAATACCTGATCGAACGCGAAATGCCCGGCCTCGGTAATCTCACCGCCGCCCAACTCGGAGCTGCTTCCCGCACCTCCTGCAACGTCCTCCAGAAAATGAGCCCGCGCGTCCAGTGGGTCCAGAGCTACGTCACCCAGGACAAGCTGTTCTGCGTCTACATCGCCGTGAACGAGGAGGCCGTGCGCGAGCACGCCCGCCAGGGCGGCTTCCCCGCCAACAAAATCTCGGAGGTGAAGACCATCATCGATCCCGTCACCGGCGGCGCCTGAGCGCCCGGATTTTCCCAACCAACCACAACCGATACCAAACCAATGAAGTCCCTCAAGACCCTCGTCCTCACCACCATCGCCCTGCTCTTTGCCGCCTCCGTTGGCGTGGCCAAGGAACAGCCGAAGCCCGAGAGCCTGCCCGCCGGCCAGAACATGTACGTCATCGAACGCGACATGCCCGGCCTCGGCAAACTCACGCCGGCCGAACTGAAGGCCGCGTCGCAGACCTCCTGCGGCGTCCTCCGCAACCTCGGCGGCAAGGTCGTGTGGCTCCACAGCTACGTGACCGGCGACAAGATGTACTGCGTCTACCTCGCGCCGAACGAGGAGCTGGTGCGCGAGCACGCCAAACAGGGCGGCTTCCCCGCCAACTCCATCGCCAAGGTGACGACCATCATCGGGCCGAAAACGGCGGAGTAACCCGCTTTGTCAGAACGCGGCCGCGGGTAACGGCCGCGCGTGTGTCACCGGCCCTCCGGCCTGCCTTGTGCAGTCCGGGGGGCCGTTTGTTTTTGCCGGGCAGGGCGGGCGCTATTTCTGCGCCGGCTTTTCCGGCTTGGGGTCGCTGTGCAGCAGTTCAACCATCACGCCAAGCTGGCCGGCCGAATCGTGATAAATGTAGTCACCGTCGAGCGAGTCGTAACGGCCGTGTTGCACCTCGGGCATTCCCTGCTGCGCCAGGCGGGCCGAGGCGTTGGCCGGGTCCTCCACCTTGAAGCCGAGGTGGTGCACGCCCCCGCCGGTCTTTTCCAGGAATTCCCGCCACGCCGAAGCCTCGGCATCGAGCGGCTGGATGAACTCGAGCTGCACCGCCCCCGCCTGGATGAAGGCCAGTTTGATCCGGGCGTTTGACGGTTTGCCATGGACGGTCAGGCCGACCTCATTGCCCGGCTTGCTGCTCCAGATGCGCGGCGGTTTCACGCCCAGCATTTCCGCCCAGTGCCGGGTGGTGGCTTCGATATCGCGGACGACAAAAGCCACGTGTACCACGGACTTCAGCCCGGGATCGGGCTGGGCCGGCTCCCCGAATCCGGTGCGGGGCGCCAGCGCGGCCAAAACAGCCGCGATGAACAAACGGGACAGGGCATGCATGATTTTCTCCTTCGATTTTGAAGTGTCCGCGGTCGAGCCAGGCGGGACCGGACAAGAGACGAGGCGCTTGGCCGGGCCTGCGCGCTTAGTCCTAGCGAACCTTGCCGGCCTCGTTTTCGAACACGACATTCGAGAGCACCGTGGTGTCGGCCTTGTCAGGGATGTGGGAACAGAAGGCCACCCCCACGTAGAACGGGGCGTCGAGCTTGAGCGTGACGGCTTCGCCGACCTGGTGCATGGGTTCGCCGTTTAGGCTGACATGGAGGGTGAACTGATCACCGTGTTTCTCGATGCCGAGCCGGATGGGCTTGGCCCCGGGCGGCGGAACCGTGGCTTTCACGTTGGTGATGCCCTTGATGTTGGTGTCCTTCTCCGCGCGCACGGCGATATGGATCAGGCCGCCCCCATGCAGCGCGGTCATGACCTCCTTGGCGTCGTCCTCGAGATCCTGCCGGATCATCAGCAGGGCCTTCCGGTCGAAATAGCCGTCCGGATCGGGAAACGTGACGTCGGCCGCAAGCGACACGTCACCCGACACCTTCTTCCACAGGTAACGCACCTCGTCGCGGTTGTACCACACGTTGTAGCTGGCGGAAGTGATCGTGTATTGCTTCGTGGCCGGATCGAAGCTCGCGCTGCCCGGCAGCAGGGGCCCGCCCACGTCCGACTGCGCCTCAAAGACGCCGATCGGGGTCGCAAAGTTCACCGTCGGCCGGTGAAAGCCCGCGGGGGGCGGCACTTGCTTGTGGGTTTTGGATCCGGGCAGCGCCCAATCGGGCACCTGGATGGCTTGGGCCTGCGCCAGCACGGGCGCGAGGAGGAGAACGAGAATCGGGGTCAGGTGAAGGGGTTTCATGGGGATGGCTGCAGGCTAGCCAATCGCGCCGAAATGCCAAGCAGGCGTTGCCGGTTTCTGATTGCCGCCCCCGGAGGCGGGGTCTCAGCTCTCCGCGACCGCCATGAAAGTCGAACTCTTCACCCTCGCCGACTACGCGGTCGCCGTTCCTGGCGGCAAACTGACGATCGTCGGCACCTTCGACCGCCTGTCGCCGCCGCAGCTGCCGTTCCAGCAGCCGGCGTTCTACCTCGTGGGCAAGATGCGCTTCGACGCGACCGAGGTCGGTGAAAAGCGGGTCAAATTCACGATCTCGAATCCCGACGGCAAGATGATCGGCGCGCTGCCGGAGGTAAAGGTGCCGGTGGCGCTGCGCGACGACGAGTACACGACGGCCATGCAGGTGGTGTTGCGCATCAACGGCCTGCCGCTCGCCGAGGCCGGCGACCACTCGATCAACCTGCTGATCGACGACAAGACCGAGGCGACGCTGCTCCTGACGATCAAGCCGGCGCGCAAGGCCTGAGCGCGGGCGCATTCAGCCTCGACCTGTCCCGGCCGGCGGACATTGTTCGGCTCGTCCGCTTGATTTCCTTCCGCGCTTAACTTTCGTCGAAAGTCGCCGATCACTTTCCAGCCCATGAGCCTCATTCTCCTGGTGGACGACCACGAACCGATGCGCGACACGCTGACCGACCTGTTGCAGCACATGGGGCACGAGGTCCTGACCGCGGCCGACGGCCGGGAGGCGCTGGCGACCCAGAAGAGGACCCCCGCCAGCATCCTGCTGACCGACATTTTCATGCCGAACATGGATGGCTTCGAACTCATCGGGGAATTCCGCCGCCTTTATCCCGGCGTGAAGATCATCGCGTTGTCCGGCGGCATGCCGCGGAATCCCGGCGGCCCCTACCTCAATATCGCCCGGAAAATCGGCGCGAAATGGATCCTGCCCAAGCCTTTTTCCTTCAACCAGCTCGACGAGGTGATTCGCGCCGCGAGCGAGCGGGAGCCGGCGGCCTGAGCTAGCGCAGCGTGATGCCCCCGAGCGGCGCGCCAGCCCGGACCTGCACCAGCGCCAGCACCTTCGGCACGTACATCCGGGTCTCCATCGGCAGCAGCGGCGCAATCTCGGCAAAGGTCCGCGCCTTCGCCTGCGTGAGCAGGCGGCGGACGCGGCCCGGACCGGCGTTGTAGGCCGCGAGCGCCAGCGGCCAGTCGCCAAAGCGCCGGTGCAGGTCGGCCAGCAACTGCGCCGCCGCCTCGGCCGAGCGGGTGGGATCGGCGCGCTCGTCCGGCAGGAAGGTCGACAGGCCCAGCTCCTCGGCCGTCTCGGGCATCAGCTGGAACAGTCCCCTCGCGCCGACCGGGCTGCGCGCGGCCGGGTTGAAGCTGGATTCGACCTCGGCCAGCCACACGAGTTCGCCCGGCACGCCCGCCGCCACGAACACGGCGCGCAACGCGCCGACGTACTGCTCCGCCAGGGCCGGCCGCGGGCGCTCCTTCAGGCGTTTCAACCAAAGATCGTATTGGGGCACGAACTGACCGGGGCGGCGGTCCGGCGGTTTCGGCGGCCGCAGGCCGAGCTGCTTCGCCGCCTCGATGTAGTCCAGCCGCTCCTTGAGCCAGTCGATGTACTCCTCGCTGCCGGGAATGGTTTCCAGCGCAACCAGCATCGTCCGGGCTTCCGGTTCCAGCTGCGCCAGCGCGGCCGGATCGTCGCCATCCAGCGCCGCCTGCAGGCGCCCGGCAATGCGGTCCCATTGCGCCTTGTCCGGAAACTCGTACTCCGCCTTTACCTCGTCGGGCGCGTAGGCCTCGAACAGGTCCTTGCCGGCCTGGTACAGGTCGTCCGCGCCCGTCCGGCCGCCGGCCGGTTCGGCCGCGGCGGCGAGGGAGGCCGCGAGCAAGCCGGGAAGCAGGTGGCGACACAGGTTCATCGTCCCCGCTGACCCGTGCGTGGCCCGAAAGTTTCACCGGCCAGCGCCGCGGCTCAGCGTCCCGGGTGCGCCTGGAAGAATTTCACGATTAATTCCGGGCCGGCGTCCGACGGATAGGCATGGCCCTTGTCGTGCAGGTAAACCGCGACCTCCGCGCCCTTGCTCGAGGGGTAAAGCGTGTAGCCCATGGCGCCGGGCTTGAACGGGCCGCAGCCGTCCACCCGCAGGTCCTCGTCGATCATGCGCTGCTGCCACGAAAACTTCACCAGCGGATCCTGCGGGCTGCCGAGGTGCAGGGCGGGCTTCGGTTGGACGATGCGGGCGCCCCGGCCCAGGACCGCCGCGGACGGCGCGAAGGCGGCAAAGCGCCCGGCCCGTTCGGCCCAAAGCAGGTAGGTGAACCCGCCGCCGTTGGAATGTCCGGTCGCATACACGCGTTTGGCGTCGAAATGGTACCGCTGCGCGAGGTCCGCATACATCGCGTCGAAAAATTTCAGGTCCCGGTCGCCTTCCGCGCCGGCGGTGCCCTGCCACCCGGGTTGCTTGCCCGCCGGATCCGTCAGCTGCCCCGCCGTGGCCAGGCCCTGCGGATAAACCACGATGGCTTCGGGCCAGTGCCGGTGGATCGCCATGGTCCGCGCGGCGTGGGCCGCCGTGCCGCCGTGGCCGTGGAAGACGAAGACGAGCGGCGCGCCGCCCTGCTCCGCCCCGGCGGGAGCATACACGATGGCCTCGCGCGTCACGCCATCCACCGTCCAGGTGCGCTTCGCGCCCTCGGCGGCGGCCAGCGGGCCGACCAGCACGACCAGCGCGCCGAGCCAGAGGATAAACCGGAGAATCCGTCGGATGATCCGCGAGATCATGAAAGCCAAGACGCCCGCCGGGCCGGCGGGTTGCAGGCCGGTCATGACATTTACCGCGGCAGCCACGTTTCCCAATTTTTTGCAAAGGCCTCGACGTTGGCCGCCGTGACCGCCGTCAGCGGCGAATCCTCGACCGCCTTGGCCGGGTCCTTCTTCAGGTGGAGCTTCTCGATCAGGCGCTCGACGGCGTGGTAGCCATAGCCGTACACGTCCTGCGAAAGCAGCATCTGCACATGGCCGCTGCGCACGTAGTCGAGCTCGGGCGGCAGGGCGTCCACCGACACGCACTGCACCGTGCCCGGCTTCCACTTCAGCGCGCGGTCCGTGAACAGCGGCCAGCCGCCGAGGAAACCCCAGCCGGTGATGTCGGGGTTGGCCTGCATGACCTGCTCGATCCTCGCGACGGCATCGAGCGGCGTCTCCTTGTGGTAATAGACGTCGAGCAGCCGGATCTTCGGGTATTTCTTCGCGGCGGCGCGGAAACCGGCCGCACGCTGCTGGAGGTTCACGGCGTTGGGATTGCCGTCGATCGCGGCGACCACGCCCTCGCCGTGGAGCAGCTTCGCCAGTTCGTCAAAGGTCCGTTCACCGCAGGTGAAGTCGTCAATGCCGAGCGAGACCAGGCGCCTGCTCGCCGGCGCGTCGCCGGAAAAGGTCGCGACCGGCACACCCTGCGCGACGGCCTTGTTGATGGCGTCGGTGAGTTTGCCCGCGTCGGAGCAGCTGAGGATGATGCCGTCCGCCCCGCTGAGCAGCAGTTGCTCGACGAAGTCGGCCTGCTTCTGCGCGTCCTCCTCGTTCGGCGTGCGCCAGTCGATCCGGATCGTGATGCCGTATTTTTTGCCGAGTTCGCGCGCCGCGTCGTTGGCGCCGGCATGCGCGGCCTCGAAGAACTGGTTGCCCTGCGACTTGGCGACCATGCCGAGCGTGTAGGTGTCCGCGGCGCGGACGGACACGATCAAGGAAAGCAGGACAAAGCAAAGGCGAGGAGGCATGGGGAATGCGGGGTTGCAGGTTGAAAACACAAAGCAGCGAAGAAGCAAAGATTGGAGTCGGGTTCTTTGCTGCTTTGCTCCTAGGTGTTTTCCTGTCCAACACTAGCCTAGCGGCTCAAGAGATTTGACGATGGGCCGGGCGCCCGTTGCTTCTCTGCTACCCCATGAAACTACGCCTTCTCCCCTCCTTCATGGCTGCCCTGCTGGCTGCAGCCACGCTCCCCGCGGCCGAACTCGCCGGCAAATGGACCGCCGAGTTCGATTCGCAGATCGGCGTGCAGAAGTACGTCTTCGAGTTCACCGGCTCCGGTCCCGCGCTGGCCGGCAAGGCCGCCCACGAGCATTCGCTCAGCAAGGGCGAGGTCGCATTGAAGGATATCAAGGTCGACGGGGACAATGTGTCGTTCGTCGAGCCCTTCACCCTCGACGGCACCACGATCGCCATCACCTATTCCGGCACGCTGGCCCAGGACAC
>CAYZSN010000029.1:0-7157 GCA_964481095.1 uncultured Oleiharenicola sp.
CTGATCGAGGGGGAAACCGGCACGGGCAAGAGCGTGCTCGCCCGCTGGCTGCACCGGCAGGGGCCGCGGGCCGCGCGGCCCTTCGTCACGGTCAACTGCGCCGCGCTGCCCGACAACCTGGTCGAGTCCGAGCTGTTCGGCCACGAACGCGGCTCGTTCACCGACGCCAAGACCGCGCGCACCGGGCTCTTCGAGGCGGCGGACGGCGGCACGCTTTTCCTGGACGAGGTCGGCACGCTCCCGGCGGCGAGCCAGGCCAAGCTGCTGACGGCGGTGGAAACCGGGGCGATCCGCCGCCTGGGCGCGACGCGGGAGATCCAGACCGACGTGCGGCTGATCGCCGCGACGAACCGGCCGCTGGCCGGCTTGGTGGAGCACGGCGCCTTCCGCGAGGATTTGTACCACCGGCTCAAGCTCGTGCAGGTCACGCTGCCCCCGCTGCGGGAGGCGGCGGCCGACATCGTCCCGCTCGCCCGGCACCTGCTGGCCCACATCGCCCGGCGGCATCGCCTCCGGAACGTGGCCCTTTCCCCCGCCGCCGAGGCACGCCTGCGCGGGCACCCGTGGCGCGGCAACGTGCGCGAACTCGCCCATGAGATCGAGCGCGAGGTGATCTTTTCGCCCACCCCGCTGCTGGAATTCGCCCACCTCGGCGACCCGGGCCCTTCCCTGCCGGCCGGCTGGCGCAATCCCGCGTGGCAGCTGCCCGGCGAGGGTTTCTCCATCGACGCCGTCGTCGCGGATCTCATCGCCGACGCGCTGCGCGAGACCAACCACAACGTCTCCGCGGCCGCCCGCCGGCTCGGGGTCACCCGCGAATTCCTGCGCTACCGGATGGCGAATGGGAAAGACCCGGCGTGAACCTCCTTCACCCGCCGCCGGCTGGGGCCAGGCAACCAATGCCACCGGCCCCGGGTCCGGCCTCCCACCCCCGCTCACCATTAATAGCCTTCGCCCTATCGGCTTGTGCAGCCGGCCGCTAAAGTGGCATTCCTAGTGCGAAAGCCCGCGTCCATGGCCCACCCCGCCCCTTGCCCTGAACTTACGCGCCGCCGCCGGCCGTCTTGGCTGGCCGTCGCGGCCGGCGGCCTGACCGCCTTCGCCAGCCTGGCCGTGCCGGGTTTCGCTCAGGAAACGGACAATCTGGCGCCCGCGAACGCCCCCTGGGCCGGGGGCGCCTCGGATTATTTCTGGTGGGCCGAGCGTTTCGACCGCGTGCGCTTCACGAACCCGGCCTCCACCTATTATTTCGTCAAGGATCCCGTGGTGGCGGAGTCCTTCTGCTACCTGCCCCCCGTCCCGCCGCCACTCGGATCGGAAATCCCCCTTTTCGGGACGCTCATCCCGAACGGCCCGGCGGCCTCGCCCAGGCTCGCGCCCCACGTCCTCGATTGCTTCTACCCCATGCTCGGGTCGGCCTTGGCCGACGGCGAGCTCTCCCGCCCGATCCAGGCGCAACTCGAGGCCTACCAGGCGGAGAAGTACGCCCTGCAGGAACAGGTGCGGACGCGCCTGGCGGAACTCAAGGAAGCCGAGCCGGCGGTGCGGGAGCGGCAGCTGGCCGAGCTGGCGGAGGAGCAGGCGCCGCGGTTCGCCGCCCTCGAGGCCCGCGCGGAAAAACTTCGCGCCGAGCTGCAACGCCTGCACCCGCTCGGCGGCCCGCCGGAAGCCCGCCGCGAAGCGGACGAGGTCCGCGCGCAACCCGGCGCCTACCAGCCCAGCGCGGCGGAACTCGAGGCCGACGCGCTGCAGCTCGCCGCGTTCTACCAGGAGGGGCTGTCGGCCCCGCAACGGCTCCTGCTGCGCGAAGCCTCCAGCGAGCTCTGGAGCGACGCCCGCGGCAAGCCGGCGGGCACCGAGGCCGGCGCGCGCTGGCTCTTCTTCTCACCCGAGCTGGCGCGCATCCGCCTGCCCGCGAACCTGCCGGCGCTGCTGGAGAAGAGCATTGCCGACTACTCCACCCTCAAGCACGCGCTCATGGGCGAACTGCGCGGGTTGCTGGGCAACCGCGCGCTGGCCGGCCCGGCCCGGACGGACGCCCTGAAGCAGCTCGCGATCGACCAGGCGCCGCGCATGTCCGCGGTCGAGGCGCTGGCCGAGGACATCCGGCGCGGCCTGGCCGGCCTGCCGGAAGCGGCGGGGCCCGCCCCCGCCCCGGCGCTCCCCGCCGACCTCGCGGCCCGCATCTCGGCGTACCGCCGGCACCGGATCGAGGCGTTGCAGACCCTGCACGACCTGCTCGCCCGCCCGGGCAAGGGTTCGGTCGCCGATTTCACCCGCACCCAGGGCGCCATCCTGGGCGATCTCAACCGCGAGAACGCCGAGATCCGCCTCGCCGTGGGCGAGTACGTGCGGGGCACCGGCCGGCCCGGTGACCGCAAGTCGATCGACGACCTCCTGCGCGACTTCGAGGGCGCGCGCCAGGAGCAGGAGAGCCAGGCCCGGTTCCGCGACTACCAGGCCGCCGTGCTGCAGCCCGGCCTCTCGCGCGACCAGCGCCGCGTGCTCTTCGACGCGGCGGTCACCCAACTGGCCCTGCCCCTGCCCGCCGGGCAAAGAATCCGCTGACCGTGGGCACCAACCGACCGGCCACCCTTCCCGCCTCCGCGCTGCGGCCGGCCCTCGCCGCCTTCGGCACGGGCGCCGCGCTGCTCGCGATCTTCGCCGCGCTCGTGTGGTGGCTGCGCGGCGACCTGCGTGAAGAGATCCGGCACAAGATCATCGAGCGCGACGCCGCCGTGCTCTACCCGATGGCGCTCCAGCAGATCGCCGAGGGCGACGCGCCCGGCGCGGCGCCCTTCGCGCCCCTGACCGCGCTGTTGAAAAGCGCGAAGCAGCGCGGGATGCTCGCGATCGCGGTCTTCGACGCCGGCGGCAACACCATCGAGGCGGTGCCGGCGACCCAGCTCTTCGTCGAGCTGCCGATGGAGGACTACCTGCGGCTGCGCGGCGGCGCCCCCATCAGCCGCTACCACCCCGCCTTCCCCCTTGACCAGTATTTCGCGGGCATCGCGCGCGACCAGCGCGAGGCGCCCGTGCTGGAGGTCCTGCTCGCCCTGCCCGGCGCCACGCCTGAAACCACGCGCGGCTTCGTCCGCTACTTCATGGACGCCCGCCCGCTGGCGCAGGAGCTCGCCGTGATCGACGCGCGCATCAACCGCCAGACCACGGTCATTTTCGCGGTCGGCACGACGCTCGTCGCCGCCGTGATGGCGCTCGCCGGCTTCCGCGTGCAGCGCGCCCAGCGCATTGTCGCGGAGCGGAACGACCGGCTCGCGCGCGCCAACTTCGAGCTCACGCTCGCCGCCAAGGCCTCCGCCGTCGGCCAGATCACGTCGCACCTCATCCACGGCCTGCAGGGTTCCGTCGCCGGCCTGCACGCCGTCGTGACCGCCCACGAGGCCGAAGCCGGCAGCCCCGCCTGGGAAACCGCCGCGGGCTACACGCAAAGGCTCCAGGACATGATCCAGGAAACCGTCCGGCTGCTCGGCGACGCGAGCGCGCAGGTCAGCTACGAACTCTCGGGCCGCGAACTCGCGGCCATCATCCGCGACCGCAACCAGGCCGCCGCCGCCGACAAGGGCGTCCGGCTCGAGGTGGATGAAGGCTTCCCCGGGATGCTCGACAGCCACCGCGGCAGCCTCCTCTGCCTGATCGCCAGCAACCTGGTGCAGAATGCCATCGCCGCGACCGCGCCCGGCCGCCGCGTGACCGTGACCCTGACGGCGACGGACACAACCGTGTCACTCCGGGTAAGCGACGAGGGCGGCGGCATTCCTGCGACCATGCAGCCGCATCTTTTCCAGCCGGGACGCAGCGGGCGCCCGGGCGGTTCGGGCCTTGGCCTCGCCATCAGCCGGCTGCTCGCGCGCCAGATCGGGGCGGAGCTGGTCCTGGTGGCCACCGGACCCGAGGGCACAACGTTTGCGCTGACGCTGTCGCCGGTGAAACCCGAGGCCGACCCAACGTCGGCATCACGGTGACCGGCTGGGAGCGCGCGGGCAATTACGCGCTGCGCTTCGACTTCAGCGACGGCCACCGCACCGGGCTCTACAGCTCCGAGCTGCTGCGGAAGCTCGGCGAAGGCACCGACCAGCAGAAATCGTGAAAACTGAAAATCGGTAACCGAAAATCGCAAAAGGTGCCGGTCAGTTCCGATCACAGATCGAGATTTCAGATTCTAGATTTTAGATGCCCGATTTCACGATCTCCTCGTCTCATTTCCCCGCCACGACGCCGCGCTCGCTCTTCGTGACGAAATTCAGGAAGTGCTGGAATTCGGCGACGGCGGCGCATTTGTGGGTGCGCATGTGCTCGAAGGCCTGGGTGCGGTTGTAGCCCGAGCGGTAGAAGATGCGGAAGGCCTGCTTGATGGCGTCGAGCTGCTCGGGCGAGAACTCGTGGCGTTCGAGGCCCACCTTGTTGATCGAGCGGGCGACCGCGGCGTTGCCGTCGGCGATGATGTAGGGCGGCACGTCCTGCACGACCTTCGACATGCCCCCGAGCATGGCGTGGGCGCCGATGCGGCAGAACTGGTGCACGCCGCTGCCCCACCCGATGTTGACGTGGTTCTCCACGATGACGTGGCCGGCCAGCGCCGACTGCGCGCTCATCACGAGAAAATCGCCGACCACGCAGTCGTGCGCGATGTGGCTGTAGGCCAGCATCACGTTGTCGTTGCCCATGCGCGTGTAGTCGGCCTCGTTGGTGGCGCCGTGCACGCTGACGTACTCGCGGAAGACATTGCGATCGCCGACGACGAGGCCGGGCTCGCCGCCCTTGTACTTCAGGTCGTGGGTCTTCGTGCCGACGCAGGCGAAGGGGAAGATCTCGCACTGCCGGCCGATGGTGGTGCGGCCCTCGACGTTGGCGTGGTGGTGCAGGACCGTGCCGTCGCCGACCGCCGCCTTGCCGCCGACGTAGGCGTAGGCGCCGATGACGACATCCTCGCCCAGCCAGGCTCCCGGCTCGATGATCGCCGTGGGGTGGATCTGCTGCGCCATGGCTTCAATCCACCTCGGCGTTGTCCACCATCGCGAACATCAGGTCCGCGGAGGACACGACCTGGCCGCCGACGGTGCACTCGCCCTCGGCGCAGGCGACGCTGCCGCGCACCTTGGTCAGCTTGACCTTGATGTTGAGCTGGTCGCCGGGGCGCACGGGCTTGCGCCACTTGACCTTGTCGCAGCTCATGAAGAGGGCGGTCTTGCCCTCGAGGGAAATGCGCCGGAGCAGCAGGATGCCGGCGGCCTGGGCCATCGCTTCCACCTGCATGACGCCCGGCATGACCGGGTTGCCGGGATAGTGGCCCTGGAAAAACGGCTCGTTGATCGTGACGTTCTTGATCGCGGTGAGCGTGTCCTCGCTCATCTCGACCACGCGGTCGATCATCACGAACGGGTAGCGGTGCGGCAGCGTGTCGAGCACGCGGCGGACGTCGAGCGTGGTCTCGGTGGCCAGCTCGGCCTTGGGCGCGGCGGGCTTGGCGGCCTTCTTGCCGCCCTTCTTCCAAGCCTGGAACTTCTCGAACAGCGGGTTCGTCTGCTCGGCGTTGACGGCATGGCCGGGGCGCGTGGCCACGATGTGGGCCTTGAGCGGGATGCCGAGCAGCACGATGTCGCCGATGATATCGAGGATCTTGTGCCGCACGAACTCGTCGGCGAAGCGCAGCGGCTCCTTGGAGATGATCTTGTCGCCCTTGATGACGACGGCGCAGTCGAGGCTGCCGCCCTTGATCTTGCCGAGCTTGATGAGCTCCTCGATGTCCTCGTAGATCGTGAACGTGCGCGCGGCGGCGACCTGCGCGGCGTAGACCTCCGGGTCGATCACCAGCGAGAGGTGCTGCGTGTGGATGCCGCGGTCGTCGGCGGAGGTGCAGGTGATCTTCAGGCCGTCGTAGGGCAGCGCGATGATGGAGGAGTTGCCGCGGGCGAAGGACACGGTCTCGGTCAGCGTGAAGTACTCGCGCTCGGCGTCCTGCTCGACCGGCTCGCCCTGCTGGATCAGCTGGACGAAGGGCCGCGCGGAACCGTCGAGGATCGGCGGCTCGCTCGCGTCGAGCTCGATGAGCAGGTTGTCGATGCCGCAGCCGCTGAGGGCGCTCAGCACGTGCTCCACGGTGTGCAGCTTGGCGTGCCCGACCTGGATGGTGGTGGCCCGGACGAGGTCGGTGACCTGGTCGACGCGGGGCTTCAGTTCGGGGTGACCATGCAGGTCCATGCGGCGAAACACGATGCCGTGGTTCACCGGGGCGGGCTTGAAGGTCATATGCACGGCGTCTCCGGTATGCAGGGCGTTGCCCCTGATGGAGACCTCGCGCAAGAGGGTGCGCTGCTTCATGGGTATGGCGCGCAGTGTCGGAAAGCTCTTGGAAATGACAAGCTTGGAGATGATTCGGGGCGATACGAAGCGGTCAGCTTTCAGCTCTCAGCGGGCAGCTCCTTATTCTGGTTCAAAGCTGATTGCTGACAGATGAAAGCGGTGCCTCCGAGAACCTGCGGAACCAACCAGACGACAGTTGACACCCCCCGGAGCCATTCCCTTATTCCTGTCCCTTCCTACCTACAAAACCTTCGACCCGATCCAGTCATGCCCGCAGCCAACGACGTCCGCAAAGGCCAAGTGATCAAGTTCAACGGCGAGCCCCACCTCGTCATGGAGACCCAGCACCGCACGCCGGGCAACCTCCGCGCCTTCGTGCAGATCAAGATGCGCAATCTGCGCTACGGGAAGACGCTCGAGCAGCGCTTCAATTCCCCCGACCCGGTCGAGGTGCTCCCCACCGACCGCCGCACGCTCGAGTTCAGCTACGCGGACCGCGACACGTTTTCGTTCATGGACCCGGAGTCGTTCGAGACGTTCGAGATCAACGCCCAGATGATCGGCGAGGCCAAGAACTACCTCGTCGCGAACGGCAAGGCCGAGGTGCTCTTCATCAACGACGTGCCGGTCACGATCGACATCCCCTCCTCCGTCACGCTCAAGGTCACCGAGAGCTCCGAGGGCATCAAGGGCGACACCGCCTCGAACGTGCAGAAACCCGCCAAGCTCGAGACCGGCCTCGTGGTGCAGGTCCCGCTCTTCATCAAGGAAGGCGAGCTGATCAAGGTCAGCACGGCCGACGGCTCCTATCTCGGCCGCGCCTGAGGCGGGCTCGT
>CAYZSN010000030.1:0-25844 GCA_964481095.1 uncultured Oleiharenicola sp.
AAAGAAAATTAAATTTGATTATTTTGAAACCGCACACCCGGGGTAATCCCCCCGGTGGGCCCGCCGGGCTGTACCGCGGGGCGGCGGGCGGGGGCGCTGGTGAAACGCCGCGCCGCGAGCGCGATCGGCAGGCCCACCACGAGCAGGTGCGCCAGGAACGGCCACGGCGCCACCCACGGCCACGGCGGCGGCCAGGCTTTCGCGTGCAGCGCCGAGAGCGGCAGCACGACGCAGTTCATGCCGTAGAAAACCACGACGCCCCACGCGAGACCGGCGGGCACCGCGTGCCTGGTCATTGCGGTGATGCGCCGGCTGATGATCCAGAAAAGTGCGGCCCAAATGATCCCGATCAGGAAGTGCAGCGCCACGCCGAGCAGGAAGGTCGGCACGCCGCCCGCGAATGCCGACTCGCGTCCGATCAGTCCGGCGGCGACCGACTGGAAGACGCGGATTTTCCACCCGTAGAAAACGAAGGCGAAAAAGAAATCGCCGCTGGCGCCGAGCAGGCCCCCCCAAAGAATCGCCTTCCACGGGTTCGGCGTGATACGGTTTGTCATTGCGAGGAGGCTGCGAAGCGGACGACGAAGCAATCCAGCAAGATGGATCGCCACGCCCGATTGCATCGGCCTCGCGATGACACTGCAAAATGAACTCCGATAGGAGAGGCCATGGGAGATTTCTTTCATCAACCCCGTGGCAAGGCGAATCCCTTCTGCAAGATGTGTTTCCGAATAATTTTTTGTTCTATTCCAGCCGTCGAGCTGAAGAAACTTCCGAAAACCCGCTTGACTTGACTAAACGGTCAACTATCAGTTCTGCCCATGGGACGCATCTCAGACGCCAACGAGAGATTGATGGACGCCGCCCTCGACCTGATCTGGGAAGAGAGCTACGGCGCCGTCACGATCGATGACATCTGCAAGAAGGCCGAGGTGAAGAAGGGCAGTTTCTATTATTTCTTCAGCTCGAAGTCCGAACTCGCCATCGCCGCGCTGGAGCGGATGTGGAACGAGGAGAGCAAGCCGAAGATGGACAGCCTGTTTTCGCCGTCCGTCGAGCCGCTGGCCCGCATCACTTCCTACCTGGAGTTCATGGCCGAAAAGCAGAGGGAAATCCACGCGCAGCACGGCAAGGTGCTCGGCTGCCCCGTCGCTTCGGTCGGCTCCGAAACCTGCGCCTGCAGCGAGGAAAGCGCCGTCGGCAACAAGATGCGCGAAATGTTTCTCCGGAAGCGCAAGTACTACGAGTCCGCCATCCGTGACGCGCTCGCCGATGGTTCGATCGAGGCTGGCGACCCGGCCGAGAAGGCCAGCGCGCTGAACGGTCTCATCGAAGGCACGCTCGCCCAAGCCCGGATCCTGAACGACCCAGCCGTCCTTAAAACCCTCCCGGGCCTCGCGCTCCGCATCCTCGGGGCCAAGCAAATCGCCGCCGTGAAAGCCTGATCGTTTTTTAGTCCGTTTCCGGAGTTCTCCGTTTTTGTAATATCCTAACCATCGCCGCTTTGTGCGGTCTTTTTTTTAACCCTAAACTTAACTAAACAGTCAACTATTCACTGCCATGAAGCACACATTTTCCTCTTCCACCACCTCACGGCCCGCCACGACTCCGCGCCTCGCGCTGCCGGGTTTTTCGCGCCGCCTCGCGCGCCCGTCCGTCGGCCTGACGGTTTCGTCGATCAACGCCGCGCTGCGCCTCGATGACCTCTGGGACGCATCGTTCATCGACCGCCTGCACTCGCCGATCACGCGCCGGCATTACTGATCGACCGTCGTCTCGCTGTTTCTTTCGCACTCAACCATTCGTCGCATGAATCCTGACACCACCAATCGTTCCGTTTCCGTCCGCCGCCGATTCGCCCTCGCGGGCCTCGGCGCCGTCGTGATCGCCGGCTCCGCCGCGCTGCTGTTCCGTCCCGCCTCCGCCCACGCGGAAAAGCCCTCCGCTCCCGTCGCCCCGCCCGCGACCAAGGTCACCGTCGCTCCCGTCGAGGAAAAGCTGGTCACCGAGTTCGAGGAGATCACCGGCCGCATCGACGCCAAGGAAACCGTCGAGCTGCGCGCCCGCGTTTCCGGCCACCTCGAGTCCGTCCACTTCCAGGCGGGCGAACTCGTGAAGAAGGGCGACGTCCTCTTCACCATCGACCCGCGCTGGTACCAGGCGCAGTTCGACCTGGCCACCGCCCGTTCCGAAGTCGCCGAGCGCGAGGCGGAGCGCGCCGAGGATCTGCTCGCCGCCGCGGCCATTTCGAACGAGGAGGCCGAGGCCCGCCGCGCCCGCGCCGCCGAGGCGCGCGCCGACCTGGCCACCGCCCGCCTCGACTTGGAGCACACGGAAGTCCGCGCGCCGATCGACGGCCGCGTCAGCCGCGCCTTCGTCACCGCCGGCAATCTCGTGTCCGGCGCGCCGGGCAGCGCCACGCTGCTGACGACCATCGTTTCCGTCGGCGAAGCCTACGTCTATGCCGACCTCGACGAGTCCACCCTGCTCAAGTTCAACCGCCTGCTGCGCGACAACCGCCTCGCCACCCAGGGCGGCCGCATCCCGGTCGACCTCCAGCTCGCCGACGAGAGCGGCTACCCGCGCCATGGCTACATCGAGTCCGCCGACAATCGCGTGAATCCCGCGACCGGCTCGCTGGTCCTCCGCATGGTCTTCGCGAACCCGGACGACGCCCTCGTCCCCGGCCTGTTCGCCCGCGTCCGCGTGCCCGTCAGCGCGCCGACCGAGACGCTGCTCGTCAGCGAGCGCGCCATCGGCACCGACCAGAGCCAGAAGTTCGTTCTCGCCGTCGGCGCGGACAACGTCGTGGCCTACCGCACCGTGAAACTCGGCGCGTTCGTCAACGGCAAGCGCGCGGTCCGCGACGGATTGCACGCCGGCGACCAGATCATCGTCAACGGCCTCCAGAAAGTGCGCCCCGGCATGACCGTCGCGCCCGAACTCGAGGTCGCCTCCGTCCCCCCCGCCACCGCGGCCACGGTCGCCGCCCGCTAAGCCACCCTTAACCGCACACCGACCCGTTTGGACCGCCTCGCGGCGGCCTCCCCAGCCACCGCTTTGCCCAAAAATCCGCTCCTCCCATGAACTTCTCCGACTTCTTCATCAAGCGACCGATCTTCGCCGGCGTCCTTTCGATCGTCATCTTCCTCGTCGGCGCGATCTCGCTCTTCCGCCTCCCGGTGAGCGAGTACCCCGAAGTGGTCCCGCCGACGGTCGTCGTCCGCGCGGTCTACCCGGGCGCCAATCCAAAGACCATCGCCGAGACGGTCGCCGCGCCGCTCGAACAGGCGATCAACGGCGTGGAGAACTCCCTCTACATGTCGTCACAGGCCACGAGCGACGGCGTGATGACGCTCACCATCACGTTCAAGCTCGGCACCGACCTCGACAATGCGCAGGTCCAGGTGCAGAACCGCGTCTCGCAGGCGCAGCCCAAGCTGCCGGAGGAAGTCCGCCGCCTCGGCATCACGACGGTCAAGAGTTCGCCCGACCTCACGATGGTCGTGCACCTGTTCTCGCCGAACGACCGCTACGACGACATCTACGTCCGCAACTACGCCGCGATCCAGGTGAAGGACACCATCGCCCGCCTCCCGGGCGTCGGCCAGGTGCAGCTCTTCGGCTCGGGCGACTACGCGATGCGCGTCTGGCTCGACCCGCACAAGGTCGCGGCCAAGGGCCTGACCGCCTCCGACGTCGTCGCCGCCATCCGCGAGCAGAACGTCCAGGTCGCCGCCGGCGGCGTCGGCCAGCAGCCCACGGGCGCAGCCGTCGACACCGAGCTGCTCATCAACACCAAGGGCCGCCTCGCCACCGAGGAGGAATTCGGCGGCATCGTCGTGAAGACCGGCGAACACGGCGAGCTCGTCCGCCTCCGCGACGTCGCCCGCGTCGAGCTCGGCGCCTCCGACTACGCGCTGCGCTCGCTGCTCAACAACCGCACCGCCGTCGCGATGCCGATCTTCCAGATGCCCGGCTCCAACGCCATCGACGTTTCCAACCAGGTGCGCGCCGCCATGGCGGAAATGAAGAAGAGTTTCCCGGACGGCCTCGACTACAACATCGTGTACGACCCGACCGTCTTCGTGCGCCGCTCCATCGAGGCCGTCGTGCACACGCTCCTCGAGGCCATCGTGCTCGTCGTGCTCGTCGTCATCCTCTTCCTCCAGACCTGGCGCGCCTCGATCATCCCGCTGGTCGCCGTGCCGGTGTCGCTCGTCGGCACCTTCGCGATCATGCACGCGCTGGGCTTCTCGATCAACGCGCTGTCGCTCTTCGGCCTCGTGTTGGCGATCGGCATCGTGGTCGACGACGCCATCGTCGTGGTCGAGAACGTCGAGCGCAACATCTCGCTCGGCAAGTCGCCGCTCGAGGCGACGCGCCAGGCCATGCGCGAGGTGACGGGCCCGATCGTGGCGACCGCGCTCGTGCTCTCGGCCGTCTTCGTGCCCACCGCGTTCATCACCGGCCTGACCGGCCAGTTCTACAAGCAGTTCGCCATCACGATCGCGATCTCGACGGTCATCTCGGCCTTCAACTCGCTCACGCTCTCGCCGGCGCTCAGCGCGCTGCTGCTCAAGGACCACCACGCCCCCAAGGATGCGCTGGCCCGCGCCATGGACCGGGCCTTCGGCTGGTTCTTCCGCCCGTTCAACCGCTTCTTCGACTGGGCCGCGCACAAGTATTCGAACGGCGTCTCGCGCCTGCTGCGCCTCTCCGTCATCGCGCTCGTCGTCTACGCGGGCCTGCTCGCCTTCACCGCTTTCTCCTTCAGCAAGATCCCGACCGGCTTCGTGCCGACGCAGGACAAGCAGTACCTCGTCGCCTTCGCGCAGCTGCCCGACGCGTCGTCGCTCGACCGCACCGACAAGGTCATCCGCCGCATGGGCGAGATCGCGCTGAAGCACAAGGGGGTCGAGGGCAGCATCGCCTTCCCGGGCCTCTCGATCAACGGCTTCACCAACTCCCCGAGCAGCGGCATCGTCTTCGTCAAGCTGACGCCGTTCGAGGAGCGCAAGGACCCGGCGCTCTCCGGCCAGGCCATCGCCGCCGAGCTCCAGGCGGAGTTCGCGCAGATCCAGGACGCCTTCATCGCCATCTTCCCGCCGCCGCCCGTGCAGGGCCTCGGCACCATCGGCGGCTTCAAGCTCTACGTCGAGGACCGCGGCGACAACGGCCTCGACGCCCTCTACGGCGCCACGCAGGGCCTGGTCGGCAAGGCCTGGCAGACTCCCGGCCTCGCCGGCGTCTTCAGCGGCTTCACCATCAACACGCCGCAACTCGAGGCCAGCGTCGACCGGGCCAAGGCCAAGGCGCAGGGCATCCCGCTGCAAAACGTCTTCGAGACAATGCAGATCAACCTCGGCTCGCTCTATGTGAACGACTTCAACCGCTTCGGCCGCACCTATCAGGTCGTCGCCCAGGCCGACGCGAAGTTCCGCGCGCACGCCGACGACGTCACGCGCCTCAAGACGCGCAACGCCAAGGGCGAGCTCGTGCCGCTCGGCACGATCGTCACCGTCCGCGACGCCTACGGCCCGGACCGCGTCGTCCACTACAACGGCTACCCGGCCGCCGAGATCAACGGCGCGCCCGCCCCCGGCTTCAGCTCGGGCCAGGCCGAGGCCATCATGGGCAAGCTCGCGCGGGAAAACCTGCCGCAGGGCATGAGCCTCGAGTGGACCGAGCTCACGTTCCAGAAGATCATCGCGGGCAACGCCGGCCTCTGGGTCTACCCGCTGAGCATCCTCCTGGTGTTCCTCGTGCTCGCCGCGCAGTACGAGAGCTTCCGCCTCCCGTTCGCCGTCATCCTCGTGGTCCCGATGGCGCTGTTCTCCGCCCTCGTCGGCCTCTGGGTCACGCACGGCGAGAACAACGTCTTCACCCAGATCGGCCTGATCGTGCTCATCGGCCTCGCGGCCAAGAACGCGATCCTGATCGTCGAGTTCGCGGTCAAGCGCCGCGAGGAGGGCGCCTCGGTCACCGCGGCCGCGCTCGACGCCGCCCGCCTCCGCCTGCGGCCGATTTTGATGACCTCGATCGCGTTCATCGCCGGCGTCTTCCCGCTGGTCACCTCGACGGGCGCCGGCGCCGAGATGCGCCGCGCGATGGGCGTCGCCGTCTTCGCCGGCATGATCGGGGTGACGTTCTTCGGCCTCTACCTGACGCCGGTTTTCTACTCGGTCCTCGAAAAACTCGGCCTGAAGAAGCCCGCGCCGGCCGTGACGGCCGAGCCCGCGCATCAATCGGCCTGAGCCGTCAGCATTCAGCTATCAGCTCTCAGCCAATCAGTCTCCCAACAACAAATAGCTAATAACAAATAACCAATAACTCATCATGAGCTCCTCCTCCAAACTCGCCAACAAAGTAGCCCTCGTCACCGGTGCCTCCAAGGGCATCGGCGCCGCCATCGCCAAGCACCTCGCCGCCGCAGGGGCGTCCGTCGTCGTCAACTATTCCTCCAGCAAGGCCGGCGCCGACAAAGTCGTCGCCGAGATCAAGGCCGCCGGCGGCAAGGCCGTCGCCGTCCAGGGCGACGTCGCGAAGCCCGCCGACATCGCGCGCTTCGTCGGCGAAGCGAAGGCCGCCTTCGGCGGCAAGATCGACATCCTCGTCAACAACGCGGGCGTCTACGAATTCCTGCCGATCGAGGCCATCACCGCCGAGCACTACCAGCGCATCTTCGACATCAACGTGCGCGGCCTGCTGCTCACCACCCAGGAGGCGCTGAAGCACTTCCCGGCGGCCGGCGGCAGCGTCATCAACGTCGGCTCCGTCGTGACCGACGTCCTCCCGCCTGCCAGCTCCGTCTACACCGCCACGAAGGGCGCGGTGGACGCCATCACCGGCGTCCTCGCGAAGGAACTCGGGGCGAAAAACATCCGCGTCAACGCGCTCAACCCGGGCCTCACCATCACCGAGGGCACGCACACCGCGGGCATCGCCGGCTCCGACTTCGAAAAGGACGCCGTCAAGAACACGCCGCTCGGCCGCGCCGGCCGCCCGGACGACATCGCCAAGGCCGCGGTCTTCCTCGCTTCCGATGACTCCGGCTGGGTCACCGGCGAGCAGCTCCGCGTCGGCGGCGGCATCTACTGAACCTGCCGATCCCACCATCCTGCCTCACGCCAAAGCCGCGAAGTCGCGAAGTCGCGAAGCAAAACCCAGCTCTGCCTTTCTTTGCGCCTCTGCGCCCTTGCGTGATCCACCCTGAACCAGTCCTCCCATGATTCCCGTCGCCTTCATCCTCGCCGCCCTCGTGCTGCTCGTCTCCGTCGACGACGGCCCGAGCCGCGACTGAGCCGGCTGGTGAAAAGACCACGCCTCGCGCCAAGTCCGCCGAGGTCGCAAAGAAAACCAGAATTCCTGGCGCCCTTTGCGCCTCTGCGTGAGGCCCAAGTCATCCGTCCCATGAAAACATTCCTCCTCTCCCTTTTCGCCGTCGCGTCGCTCAACGCCGCCGTCGGTCCCGATTATGTCCGTCCGGCCGCGCCCGCGGCCGCCGCCTGGCGCGACAACACCGACAACCTCGGCTGGAAGGCCGGCGCGCCCGTCGACGCCTTCGCCCGCGGCGAATGGTGGAAGCTCTTCGGCGATCCCGTGCTCGATGACTTCGAGGCGCGCGCCCTCGCCGCCAACCAGGATCTGCAGGCCGCCGCCGCGCGGGTGGCGGAGGCCCGCGCCGCCACCGGCCAGGCCCGCAGCGCGTACTGGCCGCAGGTCGGCGTGACCCCGTCGGTCTCGCGCGACCAGGCGTCGCTCACCGCGCCGAACTCGCTGCCGGACCCGCTCGCCACCACCTACCGCGCGCCGCTCGCGGCGTCGTGGGAACCGGACCTCTTCGGCCGCGTGCGCCGCCTGAACGAGGGCGCCCGCGCCGAGGCCGACGCGGCGGCTTCGACGTTCGAGTCGGTGCGCCTGTCGCTGGCTGCCGAGGTGGCGACGACCTACTTCTCGCTGCGGGCGCTCGACCAGGAAGCCGCGCTCATCGCCGACGGCGTGGCCCTCCGCCAGCGCGCCCTCGACCTGATCTCATCCCGCCGCCAGAGCGGCGCGTCGACCGACTTCGACGTCGCCCGCGCCGAGACCGAACTGGCCTCCACGCAGGCCGAGGCCGCCGCCATTGCGCGCAGCCGCGCGGTGCTGCAGAACGCCCTCGCCGTGCTCGTGGGCGAGCCGGCAGCGAGCTTTCGGCTGTCCGCGGTCAGCGCTCAGCTCCAAGCCAACATACCGGCCGTGCCGGCGGGATTGCCGAGTGATTTGCTGGAACGTCGTCCCGACGTCGCCGCCGCCGAGCGTTCGCTCGCCGCGGCCAACGCGCGGATCGGCGTGGCCAAGGCCGCGTTCTTCCCGGCGATCTCGCTCACGGGCAGCGCGGGCTTCGCCAGCGGCGACATCGACAACCTGTTCCGGACCGACTCCCGCGCGTGGTCCGTCGGCCCGAGCCTGTACCTCCCGATCTTCCAGGGCGGACGCAACCGCGCCAACCTCGCCCGCAGCAAAGCGGCGTACGAGGAGTCGGTCGCGGAATTCCGCCAGAGCGTGCTCGTCGCCTTCCGCGAGGTGCAGGACGCCCTCACCGGCACGCGCCTCCTGGCGGAGCAGTCCGCCGCGCAGGATCGCGCCCTTGAGGCCGCCCGCCGCGGCGGCACGCTGGCGCAGAAGCGCTACGACGCCGGCTTCGTGAACTATTTCGAGGTCATCGACGCGCAGCGCACCGTGCTCGCGACCGAGCGCGCGTCGGCGCGCCTCACGGCACAACGGCTCAACAACAGCGTCGCCCTGGTCAAGGCCCTCGGCGGCGGCTGGAGTGCGGCGCAGCCGGCGGTCGTGGTGTCGCGCTAAACGGCGGCGTCAGGATCCGGCCGGCCGCTTTTCCGCGGGCACGCCGGGCTCGGGCAGGGGATGGGTGCCGAGGCCGGGCACGCGCGTGACGGCGTCATGGACGGCGCGGAAGGTCTTTTCCGCGACCGCGGGATCGGTGACGGATTGTGCGGGCCCGGCGCCCACGCCGGCGGTGTAGACCAGTTCGCCGCCATACCACGCCTCGAACAGCATCAGCGCGGTGACGGCGGCCGCCGCGCCGAGGTACGATCCGCGGTCGCGCGCGCGGCCGATCGCGATCTGCCACCGCCAGAAAACCTGCGCCGTGAGCAGCGGGAGCACGAACCACGCGAGCTTGGCGTGCAGCAGCAGGTAGGGGTAGTTCGCGTGGGCCGCCTCGTTGCGCAGCACGCGGCTGAGGTCGATGTAGCCCAGGGCGATCGCCCCGCCGGTGCCGGCCCAGCCGAGGACGAGGCACCCGAGGGCAAACTCCCGGAGGCGCGCGGAATTCCGGCGCCGCCCGATCCCGTCGGCGAGCAGGGCCAGTGGGATCAAAGTCACGGGCACGTGGACGGCGACGGCATGGAGCGGCGGGATGCTCATCACCGATGGACCCGCCCGGCGCCGGGTCGGTTCCTTGCCCGGCCGCACGGATTTTCGCGGAAAATTTCATCCTCGAGGTTTGCCAGCGCGCGCCGGTTCCGGCTCAGTGGGCGTTTCCCGTGGCGAATCCTTTTTCCCCCACCAGCCTGCTCCACCGCATCGAGACCGACCTGCGCGGCAACATCCTGCCGTTCTGGAGCCGGCACGTGGCCAACCGGCCGGCCCGCACGTTCCACGGGTCGCTCGCCCGCGACGGCACGGTGGATCCCGTGGCGGAGCGCGGCGCCCTGCTGACCTGCCGGATCCTGTGGACCTACGCCGCGGCGCTGCGGCATTACGGGGACCCCCTGTACCGCGACATGGCGGACCTCGCGCACGAGGACCTGATGACCCGCTACCACGACGCGACGCACGGCGGTTTTTTCTGGTCGATCAACGCCGACGGCTCGGTGCGGCGCGACCGCAAGCAAGTGTACGGACAGGCCTTCGCGATCTACGCGCTCGGCGAATACCATGCGGCCACCGGCGACCGGGCGGCGTTTGACCAGGCGGTGACGGTCTTCCGTTTGCTGGAGGAAAAGGTCCGCGACCGGAAGGACGGCGGTTATTTCGAGGCGTTCGCGCGCGACTGGTCGCCGATCGCAGACATGCGGCTCAGCACCGTGGACCAGAACGACCCCAAGTCGCAGAACACGCTGCTGCACGTCATGGAGGCCTACACGCGCCTGCTCGCGCTCCGGCCCGACGCGGCGCTGCGGGCGGCATTGCATGACTTGGTGGAAATAATGCTCACCCGCGTGGTCGACGCGCGCACCTCGCACCTCGGGCTTTTCTTCACCGCCGACTGGCGGCCGACCTCGGACAAGGTTTCCTACGGCCACGACATCGAGGCCGCGTGGCTGCTCAACCGCGCCGCCGCGGTGCTGGGTGACGCCGCGCTCAGCGCGCGCGTCCGGTCGGTCGCGCTGAAGATCGCCGAGGTCACGCTGGCCGAGGGCGTGGATGCCGACGGCGGGCTCTTCAACCAGGGCGGCCCGGCGGGCATCACCGATGACACCAAGGAGTGGTGGCCGCAGGCCGAGGCGGTGGTCGGCTTCCTCGACGCGTGGCAGGCCTCGGGCGACGCGCGCTATCTCGCGGCCGCCGAAAAGACCTGGGCCTTCATCGAGGCGTACCTCGTGGACAAGAAAAACGGCGAGTGGTTTCGCGGCGTCACGCGCGACCGCCACGTGATCCCCGCGTTCGAAAAGGCCGGGTTCTGGAAATGCCCGTACCACAACGGCCGCATGGGACTGGAGGCCGTCACCCGCCTGCGCGGCAAGTAATCCGGCCATTCTTTACAGGAGAAAACAGAGGAAACGGAGTCAGGCATTGGCTCCAGGTAGGATGAGCCTTGTGACGCCGTCGATCAGTCTTGGGGAATTGAAGTTAATGAGCAGGCCAACTGGGATATTAAGCAGCTTCATGTAAGACAGGAGCTGCGCCTTGTGGATCGGCAGCACTTGTTCGATTGATTTTATTTCAACAAGAACGCGCGACTCCACCAGAACGTCGAATCGGAGCGGTTCTTCCCTGATAAATCCCTTGTAGTGGATCCGGACAATGCGTTGCCCTTCAGTTTGGAGCTTTCGCAGCTCTAATTCTCGCAGAAGACACCACTCGTAGATCGATTCGACCAATCCGGGTCCCTTGTCCCGGTGAACCTCGCTGGCGGCTCCGATGATTTGGTCGGTCAATCCACCTGTTTGGGGAAAGAGAGAGTGCATCCCTCAGTTCCCTCCGTTTCCTCCTGTGAAAACAAATCCCCCGTCGTAATTATTTCGTTAGCGCCTTCTGCAGGTACGGCACGAGGCGCTTGGTGAACAGGACGGAGTCGGGGCCGGAGAGGTGCGACCATTCCGGGCACTCGAACGAGGCGAGTTCGGGATGATCCTCGAAATAGATGCCGGGCGCGCCGGTCTCGTTGATGATCCGCGTCCACGGGCCCGCGCGGGGCGTGAACCGGTCCTCGAGCTCCTTGAGCGGGCTGCTGACGGGGTAGCGCACGAAGATCACCTGGCCGCCGCGGGCCCGGATCTTTTTCACGGCGGCGGCGGTGTCGGCGAAGCGGGCTTCGATCGCCTGCTGCATGCCCTTGGCGAAGGCCTCGGGCGGCACGTAGGCCGGCGGGGGCGGCGGCGTGAAGAGCGGCGGCCAGCCGTGCTTGACGCGTTCCTGCAGCGGGCCGGGCACGGCGGCGGCGGGGAACATGCGCGTGCGCCGCTCGCGATCCATGGTCTGGAAATACGGCGGCAACAGCGGCGGCGCGTGGTACGCGGCGCGGTCGGGCACGCGCACCTTGGCGAGCAGCTGCTCGAGCGTGAGGTCCTCCTGCTTGAGGAAGGCGAGGTGCTCTTCGAGGAACATGCCGAGGTGGTGGCTGGCGCGCTGGGCCACGGTCCGGCTGTGGTAGCGCTTCAGCGCCTTCAGGGAATTCTGGTACGGGGGCGCCGGCGGCGGGGCCAGCCACATCATCGGGACGAGGCTGCTGACCACCGTGCCGTGGAAACTCTCGTCGTGCGCGAGGTTCTCCAGGATCGGGTAGGCGCAGCTGCCGACGAGGGCGAGCTGCACCGGGCGGCGGCCGAGGCCCTGCTCGAGGGCGTCGAGGTCCGTGTCGAACAGCGCGCGGGAATCGCCGATGATGACCAGCGAGTCGGGCCGCACCGCCTCGCGCCGGTCGGCCCAGAGGTCGGAGGTGTCGTTGAGCGTCGGCCCGTAGCCGCGCGCGCGGCTGAGCAGCTCCCAGCCCGCGGTGCCGAGGGCGGTCAGCAGCACGGCGCCCACCAGCAGGCCGCGCCACGGCTGGACGGGGACCGGGCGGACGAAATCAAAATTGGAAGTAGATGAAGGCATTGCCGCTTCCTTGGGTGAGCATGAGGGCGCCGAGCATCAGCGTCCAGGTGGCGCCGATGAGCCAGGCGGGCCGGCGCGAGATCGCCGCCTCGAGGGAGGTGTCACGCAGCCGCCAGTGGGCGACGAGCAGGCCGAGCGTGACGAGGGCGACCTGCACGATCACGCGCGTCGAGAGGACCGCCTCGCCGACGCCGGGCGGCATCCGCCCGCCCATGGCGTCGAGCATCCGCGCGGCCGACGGGAAGTCCGGGGCGCGGAAGAACACCCACGTGATGCAGACCAGCACGTAGGTGAGCAGGCCGAGGAACAGCTTCACCGCGAAGGCGTCCTTCCACGCGCCCTTGCCGGTGAGCGCGCGCAGGAAGTGCTCGACCACGAGGCCGGTGCCGTGGAGCAGGCCCCACACGACGAAGGTCCACGCCGCGCCGTGCCACAGGCCGCCGAGGAACATCACGATGATGAGGTTCACCGCCCCGCGGATCACGCCGACACGGTTGCCGCCGAGCGGGATGTAGAGGTAGTCGCGCAGGAACGTGGAGAGCGAGATGTGCCAGCGCCGCCAGAAGTCCGAGAACCCGACCGCGGCGTAGGGGAACAGGAAGTTGTCCCGCAGGTGGAAGCCGAGGCAGAGCGCCGCGCCGATGGCGCAGGTCGAGTAGCCGGAGAAGTCGAAGAAGATCTGCCCCGCGAAGGCCAGCACGCCCATCCACGCGTCGAGCGTGGCCAGCGGGCCCGGGAAGGCGAAGACGGTGTCGGAGGCGCCGGCCAGCAGGGTGTCGGCCAGCACCGCCTTCTGGAACACGCCGAGCGTCATCAGGAACAGGCCCCACTGCAGGCGGTGCTTCAGCGGCGTGCGCGGCGTGGCGCACTGCGGGAGGAAATCCGCCGCGCGCACGATCGGGCCGGCCACCAGCTGCGGGAAGAACGACACGGCGAGCAGGAAGTCGCGCAGCGATTTCGTCGGCTGCGTCGCCCCGCGGTAGACGTCGAGCGTGTAGGAAAGCGAGTGGAAGGTGTAGAACGAGATGCCGATCGGCAGGAACAGGTCGAGGTGCGGCGGCGCGTAGGCGACGCCCGCGCGGGCGAGCAGCCACTGGAAGTTCTCGAGGAGGAAGGTCCCGTACTTGAAGAACCCCAGCATGCTGAGGTTGGCGGTGACGCTGGCGACGAGCCAGCGCTTGCGGGTCTCCGCCGGCGCGGCGGCGATCTTCGCACCGAGCCAGAAATCCAGCGCCGTCGTCGCGAAGAGCAGCAGGGCGAAGGGCGGGTTCCAGGCGCCGTAGAAGACATAGCTCGCGACGAGCAGCACGTTCTTGCGCGCGGACCACGAGCGGAGCGACCAGTACACGCCCAGGACGAGCGCGAAGAAAACGACAAAGGTGAGGGAGTTGAACAGCACGGTGTGCGGCGGACTGTCGGGCGCGAAACAAACAGAATTTCGCGACGAAGCAATCCCTTCGCGCGACGGACGGCTAATTGCCGGGGATTGGCAGGATCGGACGAAGACAACCCCTGACAACCTGTCCGGAAGGCAACGGAGGGAACGGCGTCACTGATTGGCGTCGGGCAGGATCAGTCGCGAGATTCCATCGGTTAGCTTCAGGACGTTGAAATTGATCAGCAGCCCGAGAGGCACATCGAGCAGCTTCATGTAACTTAAAAGCTGGGCCTTGTGAATGGGCAGCACGCGTTCGATGCATTTTCCCTCAATTAGGACGCAGCCTTCCGCAAGGACATCGAAACGCAAGGGATCCTCCCGCGTGAAACCCCTGTAATTGATGCGAACGGTTCGCTGGCTCTCAGTGGCGAGGCCTTGCAACGCCAACTCCTGCAGCAAGCACCATTCATAGATTGATTCGACGAGGCCGGGTCCCATGTCGCGGTGCACTGCGATAGCCGCACCGATGATTCGTTCGGTCAGGCCATTCGCTTTGGAGAACAGGGAATGCATCCCTTCATTCCCGGGGTTTTTCCAGTGAAGTCGAAGGGGGCGTTGTAACTATTCCGTTAGCAGCAGAACAATCCCAAGGCTCGACCGAGACATTACGCAGAAGCAAACAGCGGGAGTGGGGGAATTCTGTTTCCTCCGTTATCTCCTGTAAGGTCGAATGGATTGCTCAGGCTTTGTTCACGCCGCGGCGCCGTGGCACTTCTTGTACTTTTTCCCGCTGCCGCAGGGGCAGGGGTCGTTGCGGCCGACCTTCGGGCCCTCGCGGCGCACGGTCTTGCCCGGCTCGTTCAGCTGGCCGGTGTAGACCCAGCGGCCCTCCTCGCGGCCGAACAGCGCGGCCTCGACGTGCTCCTGCTCCTTGCCCTCGGTCTTGAACTTGGCGGAGAATTCCACGGCGCCGATGTCATCCTTCTCGCCGCCCTTTTCGGTGCGGAGGATGGTGAGGCCGAGCCACTCGGAGTTCTCGGCCCATTTCCTGGCCTCGTCCGCGGCGAAGTCCTTGCGCTGGTCGGCGCTGAGCGAGCGCTCCAGGTGGGCCATGTCGTGCTTCACGTACGCCGTGTAGCGCGAGCGCATCAGCGCCTCGGCCGTCGGGGCGGGCGCGCCGGCGAGGATCGGGCCGCAGCAGGCTTCATAGGATTGGCCGGAACCACAGGGACAGTTGCTCATGGAAGGGACGTTTAACCGTGTCCGCAGTCCCCTTGGCAACACCCAATCGATGGTCCCCAATCCCAACATCCCGCGTTCAACATCGAACGCTCACCGTTCAGGTCCGGGCTTCCGAAAGGGGACGTTGAGGGTTGAACGTTGGATGTTGAACGTTCGGTTTGAATCAGTTCCCCGCGACCTTGGTCGCCGCGGCCGGCCCTGACATTCTCTGACAAAGTTTTACGTGGCCATGACCCCTGTTTCCCGCGTTTAGTGTAGCCTCCGGCCCATGCGTTGCATCGCCCTGCTTCTTACTCTCGTTTCCTGCGTCAGTCGCGGATTCGCGCAAACGCCGCGCGACCTCGCCCTCGACCTCGCGACCGATCGCGAATTCTACATGGAGAATGCCAGCCACAAGGTTTACGCCGAGGCGACCATCGCCGGCGGGACGCGGCCGGCTGCGGAAGCGGCTCCGCTGCGAAATGTGGTTTTCGTGCTGGACCGTTCCGGCTCGATGGCCGGCGAACGGCTGCAAGGGTTGCGCGACGGGCTGGCCGCGGCGCTCGCCCTCCTGGGCGAAAGGGATTTCGTATCGGTAATCCTGTTTGGTTCCGAGGTGGAGACATTGCTCGAATCGCAGCCGCGCGGCAGCCTGGCCAATCCGGAGGGATTGCTCGCCCAGGTGGAGCCGGTCGGCGGATCGGCGCTCTACGATGCCCTGAACCAAGGCGTGGCCCAACTCCGGCGCCACACCGGTCCGGCCACCAGCAACCACCTAATCCTCGTCACCGACGGGCCGCCCACCAAGGGGCCGCGCGACCTGGCGGACTTTGTCCGGCTCGCCCGGGTCTTTGCGGAAGAGCGGATCACGATGTCGACCATCGGCCTCGGCGACGAGTTCAACGAGGACATGCTCGCAGCCCTCGCACGTGCGGGCAACGGGCAGTTCCGCTACATCGTGCAGCCGGCGAAGCTGGCGGAGGTGTTGCCGGAAATGCTGGCCACCTCGGGTTCGCTTGTGGCCAGCGATGTCTCCCTGACCGTCGAAATACTGTCCGATTTCCGTGACTTGGAAACCTACGGTTGGGTGGCGTCCACCGTGGACCAGCACACGGTGACCTACCATCTGCCCTATGTTTTCGCAGGCCAGAAAATCTCGCTCTTCTTCGGCGCGGAGATGGAGGCGCGCCGTTTCTCCTACCGCTTCGCCCGTTTCAAGCTGGCGTGGACCGGCGTCGACGGCGCGCGCCGCGACCTCGAAAAGACGGTGACCGTTCGGCTTGAATCCGATACGGGGGCCATCTCCAGCTCGGCGAATCCGCCGGTGATTCGCACCGCCGTGCGGGTGCTTATTTCCGACAGCCTGCAAAAAGCCATCGAGCAGATCGACAAGGGCGACTTCAAGCGCGCGCTGCGGGTTTTGCGGTCCGCGCGCACGGATGCGTATGCGCTCAACTTCAAGCTCGATGACCCCGCAGTGGCGGAATCGATCCGTCGCTTCGAGGGCTACCTCAACGAAGTTCAGGCCCGGGGCCTGAACCAGCTCGATCGCAAGGTGCTTCGTTCGGGCCTTTTCAACCAGTTTGGCGTCCCGGTGGCGAAGGACTCGCCGGACACCGTTGAACCATGATCCTGCGTCCGCGGCTTCTGCTGTTGTGGGGCATGTTCCTGGCCGCCGCCGGGGTGGCTGGCTTTGCGGTGCACCGGCTCTACGAGCGGGCCCGGGCGGAAATCGCTGCGCAAAGCGAGCGTGCCATGCAGCAGGCGCGGTCTGCGGCGGAGGAACGGATCCGCCAGTACACGGACGAAGCGCGGCGTTCGATCATCACGGACCTGGCGGGTTTCCATGAGGATGGTCTCGCGGGTTCGCTCCAGCGCTGGGATGCGGCCAACGAGATCGTCACCGCCACCTTTTTCTGGGATGCGGGGCACGGCCTGGTCATGGATTCCGATGGGAGGCACGCGGTGCCGGCCTACGACCTGGCGACACTCTGGCGGGAATTCCGCGCGTGGCGGGCCATGCACCCGGCGCTGCCCAACCGCGATCCCGCGGTCGTGGACGGGCGCACCGTGCTGGCGGTCCGTACGTTGGACAATCCGGGGTTGCCCGCTGCCAGCCTTCGCTATCAGGGGGAGAATCTCGACTTGCTCGCTGATGCCGGGCAGAAGGCCGATCCTTGGGCAGGCTGGGCGGCGGACAGGAATCCCGGCGCCCTGTGGGTTTTCTGGTATCAGGCCGGGCCGGAGGCGGGGGTGGGCGGCTGCATCGTCCAGCCGCGCCGGTTAGTGGAAGTATTGCAACGCGAGATTGCCAGCGGGGACTTGGCGCGGGTGAAACTGGTCGAGGCGCCCGCTACCGGTCAGGAGGTCGCGCTCCTGCCGGGTTATCGTTTGGTCGCCGAGCCCGGGGATATTTTCCGGCAGAAGACGGCCGATGCCCGCTTCGATGCCCTGATCGTGGCGCTGCTGCTTGGGCTTTTCCTGCTCGGTGCAGCCGCGTTGGGCCTGCACACGTGGCGCGACGCGCGCGAGGCCGGGCGAAAAATCAATTTCATCACGCAGGTGTCCCATGAACTACGCACGCCGCTCACGTCGATCCGGATGTTTGCGGACATGCTCGGGACGCCCGGGCTGCCGGAAGAGAAGCGATTGAAGTTTGCGGGCACGATCGGGGCGGAGAGTGCGCGCCTTGGCGGGTTGATCGAGCGCCTGCTGGCTTTCAACGCACTGGAAAAGGGCTCGAACCGCGTGGCCTCCGCCCCGTTCGATGCGGCGGCCCTCGCGCGCGAGGCCGCGGAGGAAACAACCCCGCGGCTCGCCGAGGCCGGCCTGAAGCCCGTTTTGCTCCTGCCGGAAGTGCCGGTGCCGGCCCTGGGGGATCGCAGCATCGTGAAACAGGCGCTGCTCAACCTCCTCGACAACGCCTGCAAGTACGCGGCCGACGGCGGCGTGGTGGAGATCGTGGCCAGTGCGGCACCCGGCCACGTCAGCATCCGCGTGGCCGACCGCGGGCAGGGGATTCCCGTTGCGATCCGCGACCGGCTGTTCGAGCCCTTCGTGCAGGGCGGCCAGACCCTCACCACCAAGTCGCCCGGCGTCGGCCTCGGGCTCAGCCTCGCACGCGGCCTGCTGCGCCAGACGGGCGCCGACCTGCTTCTTGCGGCGTCGGCCTCCGGCGCCACCTTCGAAATCCGCCTGCCCGCCGCCCCCTCCCCCTGAGCCCCCCGTCCAAACGCATCCTGATTGTCGAAGATGACGCCGCCATCCGCGAGGCGTTGTGCGAGGCGGTCCTTGCCGACGGCCACGAGGCCGTGCTGGCGGTGGACGGCCTCAAGGCCGTGAAGCTGCTCGGCGAGGACAACTTTGATCTCGTGCTGCTCGACCTCATGCTGCCGGGGCTGAGCGGCTACGATGTCTGCCGCAAGATCCGCGAGCGCGACCGTGCCGTGCCGATCCTGATGCTCACCGCGAAAGGCGAGGAGATCGACAAGGTGCTCGGGCTCGAGCTTGGTGCGGACGATTACGTGACGAAGCCGTTCGGCCTGCGTGAAATCATGGCGCGCATCCACGCGGCCTTCCGCCGCCAGGGCGCGGCGGCGCCAGCCGTCCCGAAGGCGACGGCGGTGGACACCTTCGAATTCGGTCCCGTGACAGTTGATCGGAAGCGCTTCCTCGCGGTGCGGGGCAAGACCTCGGTCGAGTTGACCGCGCGTGAACTGCACTTGCTGGAGGTTTTTCACCGCTGCGCCGGCGAGGTGCTTTCGCGCGACCAGTTGTTGAACGAAGTCTGGGGCATCAATTACCAGGGCACCACGCGCACGCTCGACCAGCACGTGGCGCAGGTGCGCAAGAAGATCGGTGACACCGAGGCGCACTTCATCAAGACCGTGCACGGGGTCGGCTACCAGTACGTCGGGTGAGCCGCTGCAGGTTGAATGCATTGCTTCCCGCGCACAATTCGTGCGCCAACAGCAATTAGGCTATTAGACTACTTATGGGCGGCGGCCGTCCCGAGCGATAAGTAGTTTGATAGCGGTGGGGTGGGTCGGTCTGACAATTGGCTGACGAAGTCTGACAAAGTCTTACGTCGCCGTGACGACATAGCGGCGGGGAAACGGTAGGCTGGGGTCGTTCAAGCGACTTCAACTTCCCAATCCCCATGAAAACATCCCTGTTTCTTCCCCGCCAGATCCCTTCGATCCTGTTGCTGCTCCTTCTCCAGGCCGGTCAATCCCCCGCGACCCTTTCGGCCCAGTCATCCTCCGAGGCGGAGGCCTCAGGCGAGGCTCTTGAACTCAGCCCATTCGTGGTGAGCTCGTCCGAGGACCGCGGCTATGCCGTGGCCGGCACGCGGCTCGCCGGCCCTCGTTTCCAAACCGGCCTGACCGTGGATGCGCCTCGTGTGCCCGTCACGATCATCCGCCGCGCGGACGCGGTGGTCATCGAATTCGCGCTCTCGAACAGCGCCGACAAACAGGATGCGCGCAACCAGGAGCTCACGGCTTCCGTCGAGCTGCTGGCGCAGGCGATCAAGGCCCTCCCGGGGCTGCGCTTCGAGAACCGCGAGGTCCAGCTTGCCACCGGCAACCGTTCACACTCCATCATCGGCAAGGGCGGGGTGGTCACCTCCTTCGCCAACTTCGCCGTGTTCGCGGGCCTTGGCGATGACGTGCGGCTCTACGAACGCGTCAAGCAGGTGCGCAACCTCGTCGCCACCGCCAAGCTGAAGGGCGACACCAAATCGATCGACGGCCCGGTCTCGCTCTTCATCAAGCGCCCGAATGAAACCCGCGGCGAATTGCTGGCGAAGATTTTCGCCGACCTCGAGGTGGTGAAGAAAGGGCTGGGCGTGGAGAGTGAGGTGCTCGTCAGCGGTCTGTCCGGCCCGGTGCAGCTCCGCACTTGCTCCGAGAACGAGATCGAGCTCTGGCTCGACTACTCCTTCACGATCCGGTCTCGCCCGGAGATGGAGTCCCGCCGCCCGGTGAAACTTTAACCCTTCAATCTGCCCCGTCATGAAATCCCCCGTCCATTTTCCGTTCGCTCACGCGCTTTGCCTGCTGGCCTTGTTCGCTCTTGGCAGCGGGCCGCTCCATGCCCAGCGCATGACCGTTGCCGACCGTCAGGCCGCGCCCGTCGTGGTCGAGTCCGTTTCCGTCCGCGCCGAGATCGTCGGCCGGATCGCGGTGACGACCTTCGACCTGGTATTCCGCAACCCCAACGAGCGCCAGCTGGAGGGCACCTTCGAATTCCCGCTGCTGGACGGCCAGCAGGTGACCGGCTTCGGCCTCGACATCGACGGCAAACTGCGCGCCGCCGTGCCGGTCGAGAAGGACAAGGGCCGCATCGTGTTCGAGGAAATCGAGCGGCGCCGCGTGGATCCCGGCCTGCTGGAAAAGACCGCGGGCAACAATTATCGCGCGCGGGTCTACCCGATCCCCGCGCGCGGCACGCGCCGCGTGGCGATCACCTACCAGGAAAACCTGGGCGGCGCTGCCGGGGCGACCTACCGCCTGCCTCTGGATTTCCGCGCACCCGTGCGCAACTTCGACCTGCTGGTGGAAATGCCGGCCGGCGCGGCCGACGTGAAGGCCCGGACCACGCTGCCGCTGCAACTGCCCGCGTGGGAGGATGCGCGTGCGCTGCACCTGGCGCGCAATGATTTTGTCGCGCGCGGCATCGTCGAGCTGCGCCTGCCGAGGCTGTCCGGCCCCGAGGTCATCACCGAGCGCCACGGGGAGACGGAATATTTTTATGCCGAGGCGCCGGTGGCCGCCTTCAAGGCCGCGCCGCGGCCGGCCCCCGCCGTGGTGGGCCTGCTGTGGGACGCCTCGGCCTCGGGCGCCGAACGGGACCACGACCTGGAGTTCAAGCTGCTCGAGGCGTGGTTCGCGGCGGTGCCCGACGTCGAGGTTCGCCTCGTGGTGCTGCGTGACCGGGCCGCGGCGCCCGTGACATTCGCCATCAAGCGCGGCGACTGGTCGGCCCTGCGCAAAGAATTGAAAAACGCCGCCTATGACGGGGCGACGAGCTTCGACGGGCTGGCCGACGATTCTGCGGTCGGGGAGTGGCTGCTGTTTTCCGACGGGCTCGTGAACTACGGCGTCAACCGCACGCTCGCCTCGCTGCCGGTGAAGGCCCCGGTGCATGCGCTCCTGGCCGGCTCCCGGGCCGACCCGGCGTTCCTGCGCGGGCTCGCCCAGCGCCACGCCGGCGAATACATCGACCTGCTCGAGACCGCGACGGGCCCGGCCGTGCAACTGCTGCGCAATGAATCGGCGCACGTGCTGGCGGTCGCGAGTGACCCGGGCGAAGCGGTGCAGGTGTTCCCGGAGGTCGGCACGGCCGTGCGCGACGGCCGGATCGTGGTGACCGGGATTCTCCAGGCCGCGACGACGGAAATCCGGCTGCGCGTCGGCACGAGCCGCGAGGCCGGCGACGTCATCGTGAAGGTCAACTCGGGTGAAAACCCGGGCGACCTTGCAGCGCGCGCTTGGGCGGTGCACAAGATTGCCAGCCTCGAGCCGGAGTTCATCGCAAATCGCGCGGACATCCGCCAGACCAGCCGGGAGTTCGGCATCGTGACGGCGGACACCTCGCTCATTGTCCTCGAGTCGTTGCAGGACTACCTGACCTATGACATCGTGCCCCCGGCGGAATTGCTGAAGCAGTGGGAGGCGCAGCGCCAGGAGCGCAGGGCCAGCCGCTGGAAAGGCCAGGATTACCGGCGCGAAAGCCTCGCCGTCGAATTTGCCGAGCGGGTGCGCTGGTGGGAGGCGAAGTTCCCGCTCGAGGACGGGCTGCTCTGGTCGAGTCGCAACCCGCGGCTGCGGGTCGCGGAGAATACCAACCGCGGTGGCTCGACCCCGACCGATTGGACCGTGACGCCCAACATGCCGCTGCCCGACATGGGAGGCCACATGGAGGACGACGTGCTGGTCCTGTCACCATTCCAGGTCAACGCGGAGCCGGACGAAGGTTACCGGGCCACCAGCACGCTCGCCGGCACGCGCCTGCGCACCGAGCTGCATGATGTCCGCAGCGCCCTCACTTATGGCGGGGCCGACGCCTCGGACGATGCCGCCGAGGAGCAGGCAGTGGACGAACCCGGCACGCAGCGGCTGCAGGCTTGGAACGGCAAGACCGGGATCATTGACCGGATGCGCCGGGCCGGCCCCACCCGCCACTACGCGATCTATCGCGAGGAGCGCGCCCGCCACGCGCGTGAACCGGGATTCTTCCTGGCAATGACGGATTATTTCGTGACGGCGGGTGACCGCGACCTCGGCCTGCGGGTGCTGTCGAACCTCGCCGAGATGGGGCTGGAGCATCCGCCGCTCCTGCGCGTGCTCGCCCACCGCCTGATGGACCTGGGCCGCGCGGACTTGGCCCGGCCGGTCTTCGAGCAGGTGCTGGCCCTCCGGCCCGAGGAACCGCAAAGCCGCCGCGACCTCGCGCTGGCCTGCGCGGTGCTGGGCCAGGCGCAGCGTGCCGTGAACCTGCTCTGGAGCATCGTGACCGACGCGGACACATCCCGGTTTGCGGAGATCGAGATGACTGCGGTCGGCGAGATGAACGCCATCATCGCCCATTCGGTCGCGCCGCTCGACCTCACGGGCATCGACCCGCGCTTCCTGCGCAACCTGCCCGTGGGGCTGCGCGTGGTGCTGAGCTGGGACAGCGACGCCTGCGATGTGGACTTATGGGTGGATGATCCCGACGGCGAGCGCGTCATGTACAACCACGCCGATTCGCGTCAGGGCGGGCGGATTTCCCACGACTTCACGCAGGGCTACGGCCCGGAGGAATTCCTGCTGCGTGATCCCAAGCCCGGCAAATATGCGGTGCGCATCAATTATTACGGCGAGAACAGCGTGACCGCGCTGGGCCCGGTCACGGCGCAGGTCCGCATTATCACGGGCTTCGGCACCCCGGCAGAGCAGGAGAAGGGCTACACCGTCACGCTCACCAAGGCGAAGGACGAGCAGCTCGTGGCCACGATCGAAATCCCGGCCGGGCCCGAAGCCCCCAAGCCGGTCGCGGCAAACTGATGGGCACCGGCACTCCCATGAAATCCTGCTTTTTTCGTTTCATTGCGGCCTGCGCCCTGGCGCTGCTGGTCGTCGGTTGCGCGTCACAGCCGCCGCCGATCGAACTCGGCTGGATCTGCGGCAGCCAGCTTTTCGAGGACTTCCCGCCATCAGAGAAACCGTGCACCGGCACGAAGGACCTGGCGTTGTCTGGTGAGGCGCTGCCACCGGCGGGCGACTGACATGAAAAAGCCCGGTGTTCTTATTACGAACATCGGGCTGAAGGTTGCGGCAGGGCTAACCGTTACTTCGCGGCGACCGCCGCGGCCGGCGCGACCTCGGTGTATTTGACGGTGCGCGACAGCTGGGCCTTCAGGGCGAGGGCGTCGTCGGGGAGCACGCGGGCCTCGACGCCGTCGATCTCGGCGTAGCCGATGATCATCGTGTTGACGCGCTTGTCGGCGACGGCCCGGCCGGCGAGGTTGAACTCCCGGCCCTCGTTGAGCCAGATGCGGCGCTCGGTCAGGCCGGTGTACCAGCGGGTGCGGCCGAGGCCCTTCGGGTCGTCGGCCTCGACGACGTCGGCGGAGATCCAGCCGTAGTTCGGCACGAAATACTCCACCCAGCAGCGGTACCCGGGATCGACCTCCTTGCCGGCGTTGGCCTCGCGGACGCGATAGCCCATTTCCAGGCGCGTCGGGATGCCGCGGGCGCGGGCCAGCGCGATGAACATCGAATGCATGTCGGTGCAGCAGCCGCCGGCGTTGGTCATGCAGTCGCCGGCGTCGCCGATGCCGCACTTGGGCTTGGTCGGGTCGAGGGAGTAATGGTTGGCATAGTCGTCCACCTTGCCGAGCAGGAGCGCGGCCTGCTTGGCGACGTTCGTTTCGCCGCCGCAAACCTCGTCGGCCATCTTCTGGATCGCGGGCGTCACGCGCATGTGCGGGGCGTCCCGGCGGAGCTCCTCGGCGTAAAGCGTGCGGAGCGAATCGGTGATCGGGCCGACCTGCGCCGGGTCGATCTCGGTGAACACCGACGAGCGTCGGACGGTGAAGGCCACCTTCGCGGTGAGCGTCGGCGCCCCCGGGTTGTCGACCTCGACCAGCATGAAGCGGTTGCCGCGGTCCGGCTCGCGCACGACCGACCACTTGCCGGGGACGGACACGGCCTCGAAGTCGAGGACGTCCTGGTAGCGCTCGTTGTCGGGGATCGCGACCCAGAACTTCACGTGCTTCGCACCGGCAGGGATGTCGGAGAGCGTGGCATTTTGTTCGACGCGGTAGGTGACGGTCTTCGCCGGCACGGGATCGGCGGCGAACAGGCCGCCGGCGAGGGCGGCGGAAGCGAGGAGGATGGAGGTGGGTTTCATGGGGTGGGAGTGGGGCGAACCGAACGTCCAACATTCAACAGCGAACGTTCAACGTTCAGGTTTCGGATCGGGCTTTGGAAGTTGAAGGTTGAAAGTTGAACGCTGGATGTTCGGTCCGGCGGATGCCGGTCGTTAAAATTTCCAATTCAGATCCACCCGGAGGCGTTTGCCGTCCTGGATGCTGGTGATGGCGTCGACCAGGAAGAGGCGCGCCTGGAGATTGAGGCTCCTGGTCAGCATGACGGTGGCGCGAAATTCGTGGCCCTTGAAGTCGCTGACATCCGACTGCGGGCCGCTGCCGAAGCGCGCCCAGTCGTCCTGCGAGTAGGAAGCGTTGACGGCGAGCGTCTCGATGTGCGCGTAGAAGTAGCCGACCTGCCAGTCATACGGGTTCTTCAGCTGGCCGAGCAGCGCGGAGAGCACGTAGCCGTTCTTCTCGCCGCGCTGGCTGGCCGCGAACGGCGCGACGTCGGCGGCGCTGTACGACTGGAAGTTCTTGATCAGGTCGACGCCGAGCGTGAGCGGGCGGGCGTCGGCCACCGGCGTGGTCCACTGGCCGCTGACGACGCCGAGCAGGTAATCGCGCGCGCCGTTGCGGTTGCGGAGGTTCTTCGCCCCGTCCCTGCCGTTGAAGGCGTAGAGGCCGCCCGCGAGCGTGAGCTGCGAGGGCTTGACGGGCCGCACGTACTTCAATTGCGCGCCGGCCAGGCTGCCGTTGAGGCGCTTCACGCCGTCGGGCAGGGCGACGATGGCGCCGGTGGTGGTGAGCGTGCCGGTCGGGATCTTTTGGTCGTAGGTCGCGGCCACGCCGGTGGGCGTGACGTCCTCGTCCCACCACATCTCGTTCTGCTGCCAGAACGGCGTGGTGTTGCGGCCGCCCCACACGGTGAGGGCGTCCTTCTTGTACTGGATGAAATACCGGTCGGCCTGCATCTTGAAGTCGTCGGTGATGTGGTCGTTGGCCGAGAACGTCAGGTGCGGCGACTGCTGGCTCAGCGGGTTGCCCGTGCGCACGCGCGCGCCGATGGTCCATTCGGGGGCGAGCTTGTAGGTGAAGCCGGCGCGGATGCGGCCGCGGGCGCGATCGCGGTCGGCGCGGGGGACGCCGGCGGCGTTCCGCGAGTCCCAGTCCCACTCATAACGGGCGCGCAGGTCGCCGTACAGCGTCAGGTCAGGGGCGGATTTCGGGGCATAGGCGCGGGCCGCCGGCAGGGCGAGAACCAGCGCTCCCAGGGTGAGGGTGGCGCGGAGCAAGGGGTGGGTCATGGGGTGCGGCCTTCATGACCCGGCCGTTGTCGGTGGACAATCAAGCTGGGGTTAAATGCGCCGGAAGAGGGGCGAAACGCGGCAATTCACCAAACCGGACATCCAACTTTCAGCGACGGAGCGCGCGGTCCGGTCTTTGGACGTTGGATGTTCAACGTTGCGCGTTGAACGTTGCGCGAGCCGACGGCTCGCGCCCATCCAAGGTGCGGTTCAGCCCCACCGGCGTGACATCCTGCAACAGGGCGGAGGGGCCCCG